>JAZSEC010000075.1:0-13385 GCA_045531485.1 Eubacteriales bacterium
GTTTTATCTCAAATCTATCTCCCTAGGATTCCGGGTGGGGCTACATTTGGCTAAAACCTTCGACCGCCGGACTCTCGGCGTATGAGAATACGCCTTCGGTCACGCTCATAGGTTTTATCTCAAATCTATCTCCCTAGGATTGAGAGTTGGGCTACATTTGGCTAAAACCGTCGACCGCCGGACTCTCGGCGTATGAGAGAACCATCGACCGCCAAGCGTTCGGCGACAATAAAACAAAAATCGGCAGATCACTCTGCCGATTTTTCTATTAACTATTCATTCTGCATTCAGCATTTTGCATTCTGCATTCAGCATTCATTTTAGTCCACGTCCTCAACGACCGTTTCGGGAATCTGGTCGAGAACCTCGGGATGATTAAGATAACGCATCATCTGCTTGAAGGCGGATGCGTAGTAGAAGCCGTCGCAAATACGCTCGTCGGTTACTACCTTAAAGGTTACGAAATGGTGGTTTTCCTTCTCACCGTCGATGGTGGTAACCTCCTTGGTGAACATCTTACCGTAGGAAACGAAGATGGGAAGATGGCCAAAGTCGTAAAGGTGGTGGTAGATCGCGGGAATACCAAGCGATCCCATAGAGGTAATGATCATCGAGCCGTGGAAGGGGCTGATCTTAGCAAGTGCCTTGGGCATCTTGCCAAAGTAGTCAAGGAAGCGTAAGAAGCCGATAGCAAAGCGAAGCACAAGGCCGGGCAGCTTTACAAGCTTGCCAACGATGGACTCAAAGTCGCCATCCTCGTTCTTTGCCTCGATTACGGTTCTCTGGAACTTCTTATATACGTTGTAAATGTTATCTCTGGGGTCAAACTCAACCTTGATACAGGTGTCGGGAGCATCGAGAGACATATCCTTCTTGATTGTCATAAGGCACTCGATCTTATTTCTGTGGAAGATCCTCTGACCTGCGATAAAGCGGTGGATACCGGGACGCTCGCAGACTACTCTTACGTATGCCGCAAGAATAACGTGCAGAAGGCTCATGTCGGTGTAGCCCTCCTTCTTCTTGCTTGCAAGGTAAAGCTCTGCATTATGAATATCGATCTCCGCCTCGAACTGATTCTGGGAATCGGCTCTTACCTTCATAAGATAGGGCTCGAGGTAGTGCATAGCGGGCAGGGTTCTCAGACGTCTGCCGTCGTATCTGTCGCCCCAGCGTCTTTTACGGTGCTTATATGCGGGAGTATCGTATTCAATAATTCCTTCATATTTCTCGTGCTTTTCGACCTTCTGGACGATTTTTTCGTCGGTCTTGGTCTCGATTTTTTCTTCGGTTTTAACGCTCATGTTAAACCTCCGTTCGTGTTTTGAAATCGGGTTATTGTAACATATTCTTAATAATTTGTCAATAACTGTTGATGATTTTGACCTTTTGTCAAATAAAAAAATCTTCGTTTTAACCTTGTTTTATGTAAAAAAAAGCCTATTCACGCTTTTTTCTTTGTCGGAATATACTAAACAAAGCGGCACTGCCTTGTGCAAAATGTATAATCGACAGAAATATATAGGCAAAATTTACAAAAAATAGAACGTGTTTTTAGGGAAAACGTAAAAATCCCATTGACACCCATCATTCCTTATGCTAAAATATATGCATAATATTTTAAAGAAAGCCAGGTTTTACAAAAAATGCAAAAGCTTAAGGTTGGAATTATCGGTGCTACCGGTATGGTAGGCCAGAGATTTATTATGCTCCTCTCTGAGCATCCTTACTTTGAAATAAACGCCCTTGTGGCAAGTCCCAGATCCGCAGGTCAGAAGTACGGCAAGGCGGTTCTCGGCAGATGGAAGATGACTGAGCCCTGTCCCGAGAAAATTCTCAATATGGAGGTTATTTCCTCCGAGGACGTTGAGAGAGTTGGTCAGCTTTGCGACTTCGTATTCTGTGCGGTCGCTATGTCCAAGGCGGAAACCAAGGAGCTTGAGGAGAGATATGCAAGGGCAGAGATCCCCGTAGTATCCAACAACTCTGCTAACAGATGGACTCCCGACGTGCCTATGGTTATTCCCGAGATCAACGACTCTCACCTTGAGGTTATCAAGGCACAGAGAGAGCGTCTTGGCACCAAGCGTGGATTTATCGCAGTTAAGCCCAACTGCTCTATCCAGTCCTACGTTCCCCTTCTTACACCTCTTATGAAGTTCGGCATCAAGGAGGTCGTTGCCACCACCTACCAGGCTATCAGCGGTGCGGGCAAGACCTTTAACGAGTGGCCTGAGATGGTAGATAATCTTATTCCCTTTATCGGCGGTGAGGAGGAGAAGAGCGAGAAGGAGCCTCTTCGCGTTTGGGGTAAGGTAGAAAACGGTGAAATTGTTCCCGCCACCTCTCCCATCATCACCACCCAGTGCCTTCGTGTTCCTGTGACCGACGGTCACACCGCGGCGGTGTTCGTTAAGTTTGAAAACAAGCCCACCAAGGAGCAGATCCTTGATGCGTGGAAAAATTATAGCGGCAAGCCCCAGGCTCTCGGCCTCCCCTCTGCTCCCGAGCAGTTCATCACCTATTTTGAGGAGGATAATCGCCCTCAGGCAAGGCTTGATCGCGACCTCTACGGCGGCATGGGCGTCAGTGCGGGCAGACTCCGCGAGGACACTTTCTACGATTACAAGTTCGTTGGCCTCTCTCATAACACCCTGAGAGGTGCTGCAGGCGGTGCGGTGCTTATTGCCGAGCTGCTTTACAGAGAGGGATACTTTAACTGAATACTGAATTGAATTCGGAATTTCAAAATTTAATAATAAAAGGACGTAAAAAAAATGAAAAAGTTTTTGACCACTCTCGGATGCATTCTTCTGGTGCTTGTATTAGTGGCAGGCATTTTTCTCGGCGTAGTTATTTATTCTATGGGTCATCCCACGCCTCTTGTCAGCGAGGGCGACGGCACTAATATCGTCTGCGTTGGCGACAGCATTACCTACGGTCAGGGGGTAATGACCTCGAGAGAGACCGACAGCTATACTGCGATCCTCTCAGAGCTTTCCGGTCATACCGTTAAGAATTACGGTATTTCTAACCACACTCTTCTCTCCACCGGTAATTTCCCTTACGTAAACACCGATCTCTATACTAACTCTCTTGCAGAGAATGCTGATATCTACATCATTATGCTGGGCTCCAACGACTCTAAGCCTGATTTTTGGAGCAAGGAGCAGTTTATCACCGAGTATACCGAGTTTATTCGCGGCTATATGGAGCTTGAAAACGCACCTACCGTCTACGTTATGATCCCTCCCCGTGTGTACGTTGAGCAGGACGGCGGCAACTGTGACGATGCAACCATAGGCGGTGAGCTTTCCGACGCGGTATATCAGATCGCAGGCGAGCTTGACATAGAGGTAATTGACCTCTACACACCCACCACCGACCATCCCGAATGGTTCCCCGACGGTCTGCATCCCAATGCAGAGGGTAACAGAGCTATCGCAGAGATAATCGCCGATGCAATTAAATAAATAATTAAAAGCGACAGGAATAATCAGCCTGTCGCTTTTTGTGTGACTAAGTTACTAAAAAATGTATTGATTTTTTAAAAATGATGTGTTATAATCTTCTCGTAAGGGTAAAACTTACGTTAACTTAGAAAAATAATTTTAATATAAAAGGAGTTTTTACAATGAATCTTAAGGGATCCAAGACAGAACAGAATCTTATGACCGCCTTTGCAGGTGAGTCTCAGGCAAGAAACAAGTACACCTACTTTGCATCTGTTGCAAAGAAGGAGGGCTACGAGCAGATTGCGGCTATCTTTGAGGAAACCGCAAACAACGAAAAGGAGCATGCAAAGCTCTGGTTTAAGGCTCTCGGTGGTCTCGGTGATACCGCAGCTAACCTTCTTGCAGCAGCAGAGGGCGAGAACTACGAGTGGACCGACATGTACGACACCTTCGCTAAGGAGGCAGAGGAGGAGGGCTTTAAGGCTCTTGCTGCTCAGTTCAGAATGGTTGCCGCTATCGAGAAGACACATGAGGAGAGATATAGAAAGCTCCTTTCCAACGTAGAGCTTCAGCAGGTATTCGAGAAGAGCGAGATGACCATGTGGGAGTGCCGTAACTGCGGTCACCTTGTAATGGGTAAGAAGGCTCCCGGTGCTTGTCCTGTATGTGCTCATCCTCAGAGCTTCTTTGAGGTTCGCAAGGAGAATTATTAATCCCCGGGATGTCATCCTTGGTGAAACCGAAAAAGTCAAATAGTAATCATGAAGGGCTGTCGTAAGACGGCCCTTTTTTGTATAAAGAAATCAAGGCAATAGATATCAAGACAGAGGTTGAAATTCTACGAATTTCTTCGTTTGGAATAGGACTTTTTCTATTGCCGTTTGCTGAACTCTCGCTGTATTCATATACAGCTTCGGTCACAAACGACAATTTTCTCTCAAGCCTGCCTATCCCGGGATGTCATCCTTGGTGAAACCGAAAAAGTCTTAAAATGTTTATAAAGGGCTGTAGCAATACGGCCTTTTTTGTGTGAATAAATCAAGACAGAGGTTTCAATTTTACTAAATGCCCTGTTGGTCTTATAAACAATATCAAAACACCCTCTCATTTCGAGAGGGTGTTTTTTGCCTATGGGGTTGAATATAGTTTTAGGATGTGATATAATTACAGGGACGTATTATTTTTCAAGAGGTTTAAATATGGCAGTATTTAAGGTGCGTACAAGGGGCGGCTCAAGCCCAAAAGGTAAGCCGCGTGTATACTTTAGTTGTCATTTTGCGGATTTTTCACGCTTTTTTGATAAAATCTGCGAGGATGTGTTTGCTCAATTTGATTGTGCGATATACTATACCGAGGACATGGATTCTCCTCTTGACGAGTTGACTAGGGATACCGATCTCGGTCAGATGAACCTATTTTTAGTTCCCGTAACCTACAGGCTTCTCAGCGAAAGCTGTCGGGCTATGAAGGAGGATATCCCCTTTGCTATAGAAAGGCATATTCCGATCCTGCCCTTTATGATGGAGCAGGGACTCGACGCGGTTTATGCCTCATCCGAGATCTTCGGCGGCAGACAGTACGTTTCTCCCTTTTCGGAGGACTCTACGGCAATAAGGTATGAGGACAAGCTAAAGAGATATCTTGACTCGGTGCTTGTAAGTGCCGAGCTGGCGGCGAGGATCAGGGCTGCCTTTGACGCCTATATATTTTTGAGCTATCGCAAAAAGGACAGAGCCTATGCCAACCGCCTAATGAGGCTTATCCATGATATTCCGGGATGTCGGGATATCGCTATATGGTATGACGAATTTCTTACGCCGGGCGAGAGCTTTACCGAAAATATTGAGCGTGCCATGAGGCAGAGCAGTATGTTCACTCTGCTGGTCACACCTAATATTCTTGAGGAAGATAACTTCGTTATGCGTGAGGAATATCCCGCGGCAAAACGCTCGGGCATGAGTATTTTTCCTGCCGAGATGGAAAGGACCGATCATCGACTTCTAAGAGAAAAATTCTACGAGCTGCCCGACTGCTTTGATCCTGAGGACCAGCACTTTGGCGAGAGCTTTGTAAACGCTCTTAAGCGTATCGCCGTGACCGAAAACGACCACGACCGTGAGCATAACTTCTTGGTGGGTCTTGCCTACCTTGACGGCATTGACGTGGAGGTGGATACCGACCGTGGCATAAGGCTTATCACCATGGCTGCCGAGGCAGGACTTATGGAGGCGATGGATAAGCTTTATAACATGTACACCAATGGCATCGGTGTCAGAATAAACTATGCCTTGGCAGAAAAATGGGCAGGACGTATAGCCGCTTTTGCGGAATTTGACCTTGGCGACGATGATCCCACCACGCTGATCTATCTTAATAATATGGCACTGGCGATGCTTAATCAAGGCAAGTACCGAGAGGCACTTCCAATACAGCAGAGGGTGTATGATATTCAGTGCATAAAGCTTGGAAATGAGGATATCAGCTCGCTTATCTCGCTTTCGAACCTTGGGCTTATCCACCACAATCTTGGGGATTATCCGAAGGCCATCGAGCAGAACAAAAGGGCATACGAGTCCCTGCTCAGATGCTTTGGCGAGGAGTGTCCGGTCACCATCACCGCACTCAACAACCTGGCGGTTTCCTATTTCGATTCGGCTCAGTATTCCTTGGCTCTGGAGTATAACAAAAAGGCCTATGAGATCAGCTGCAGAGTGCGTGGCGAGGAGCATCTTGAAACTCTGATCGCTCTTTCTGCGATGGCGGCAACCCTCAGAATGCTGGGAGATTTTCAGAGCAATAACCGTCTTATGGAAAAGGCCCATAGCCTATTGCTGAAGAATTACGGAGAATATCATCCCGCAACGGCGAACTCACTCACGCTTTTAGGAATCTCCTATGCCGATCTTGGCGATTATAAGCATGCCATCGAGCTGTCCGAGTCTGCCTTCAATATTTCGGTGGAGCTGCTTGGTAAGGATCATCCGAAAACCATGCAGTCGCTCTACTCACTTGCCATGATCTATGGCAGTATAGGGGATTACAGAACGGCTCTTGACATGATGGAGAGGGTATATGAGTCGAATTGCAGAAGCATTGGCGAGGAGCATCACGATACGCTGATGACGCTTAACAACGTTGCTTACTGCTGTGACGCTATCGGAGATCACGACAGAGCCATAGAGCTTCACGAAAAGGCCTATTATATCAGACGCAGGCTGTATGGCGAGGGGCATTTTGACACCGTTTTGTCGGTATCGAATCTGGCACTTGCACGCTTCCACAGGGGAGATTATCAGCACTCGCTGGCACTTTTTGAGTGGGCGTATGCACGCTTTGCCGAGAGCCTTGGCGAAGGTCATCAGCAGACCATACAGACTAAAAATTATATAGATGAGGTTCGTCGGTTTATCAAATAACCGATTCTGAGGATCCACTCCTTATGGGGTGGATCCTTTTTCGCAGCAGTGAGGGGATATAACGATGCAAAAATAAAATAATACTTAATAATTCGCCTGTTGATTTTATAAATATTTTGTGTTATAATTATTCTGTATAACTATAGTGGGGCGGTCTACCTATTTTGGACGGTCACCCGGACTTAAGAATTTTACGCAAAGGAGATCTGACAATGAAGATACTTATTGTTGACGACGAGATTGAGATAAGAAAGGTGCTCAGGCTTCTGCTTGAAAATGCCGGCTATGAGATAGTCGAGGCATCCGACGGCTCCCGTGCCGTAGAGGCACTTGTAGAGGATCCCGGAATCGACCTTTGCATTATGGATATTATGATGCCGGTGATGAGCGGTGTCGAGGCGACCAAGAAGATCCGTGAGTTCTCCACCATTCCTGTGCTTTTCCTTACCGCACGCTCGCTTGAAAGCGATAAGGCGGCGGCATACTCCGGCGGTGGCGACGATTATCTTGTGAAGCCCTTCTCCTCCCGTGAGCTGCTTATGAAGGTGGAGGCACTTACCCGCCGATACAATAACTATAGCGTGAGAGAGCGTGGCGGCTCGGTCATTCGTCTTTGGGGCGGAGTTCTGCTTATGCCCGACAGACGTGAGGTTACCAAGAACGGCACCGTCCTCGACCTCTCCGACAAGGAGATAGATATGCTTATCTATCTTGCCAAGAACAGAGGCACACCCGTTAGCCCGAGAGAGCTGTACGAGAGCGTATGGGAGGAAATATCCCTTGCTTCCTCAAACAATACCATCACGGTTCATATTCTGAACCTCAGACGTAAGCTTGAGGACGATCCCACCTCACCTAAGATCATCCGTACCGTATGGGGAAAGGGATACCAAATTGACTGATTACAGAGAAAACAGAAGGTCTAAGTCCCGTTCGCTCTATCTTGGTCTTTTCAGAAGCATAATTCTGGGAGTGATATTCGGTATCGTGGCATACGCGGTGCTTCTCATTCCCTCGGTCATTTTTATTCACGAGTACTACGTGACCGAGGAAAAGCAGGCGGCACGCCGCGAGGAATATCTGATAGAGCTTCAGACCTTCGTAACAAATGAGGAGATCGGTATGGAAAATGCCGACAGGATCGCCGAGTGGGTGCGTGAGAATCCATACGTTTATCTTTTGGTTTACTCCACGCCTACGGTGGTTCCCACCGTCAGCATACCCGAAAGCCCGCCTCCCGGCGACAGCTTCCTCGTCAGCGAGCATGCCGGATCGGGCATTGACGATTCCATCGACCGTGACGAGCTTATTGAGGCCGCCTGCAAGAACGGATTTTATTATATAGCTCTGAGTGGCGGCAGCGTTACCGTCGCTATTAACGAGTATACCGAGAATCTGTATTACACCACCGTAAATACGGTGAGCTTTATCATCGCGGTGCTGGTGTTCATACTCTTTATCGTAAACTACGTCCGTGTGATTATCGAGCGTATCAAGCGTTTTGAGTCGGACGTTACCATCGTTTCCGAGATGGATATGACCTATGAGATCGTCAGCGAGGGTGCCGACGAGATCGCGAAGCTGTCCACCAACGTTGAGAGAATGCGACAGCGAATGCTCGATCACATTAAGAGTGAGCAGGAGGCAAGGCAGGCCAACACCGAGCTTATCACCTCTATTTCCCACGATATCAGAACTCCTCTTACCGTTCTTATGGGATATATCGAGATGATGAAGGAGAGGGAAACCGGCGACGAGATAATGGACAGCTACGTTGCCGCCACCGAAAACACGGCTCTCAGGCTTAAGCAGCTGTCCGACGATATGTTCAAGTATTCTCTCGCCTTCGGTGATACCAAGGGCATGATCAACCTTGAGGAATACGACGCAGTAACGCTGTTTGACCAGCTCGTTTCCGAGCATATAGTTCTTATGCGAGAGATGGGATACGATATACACACGCTATATACGGGCGAGGGCGTACGCGAGGGCGGAGTTGTTGTTACCGACGCACAGAATCTGATGCGTATTATCGATAACATCTTTTCCAACCTTCGTAAATATGCCGACGCGTCGCATCCCATACTTATCACCTTTGAGGCAAAGGGCGGTAAGATGATATTCGAGTGTGAGAATAAGGTGAAAACCGATACCGAGGAGGCGGAGAGCAACGGCATAGGTCTTAAGACCTGTAAGCGACTTGCATCGCTTATTGCCGACAGATTTGAGTACGGACATGAGGGAGATTATTTCACCTGTCGCCTGATACTCAGCCTTCGTCAGCCCCTTATGCTTGATGCCGAGATGGCAGAGGAGGACAGGTAATATGATTTCATTTAAAATACTTACCGAGCAGGTCAGAGATGATCTGCTAAAGCAGATAAAGAGAACCACGCCTGATGCGGATCTTACCTTTGCGTCGGATAATATGACTCTTCTTATGGAGGGGGATGACGAGGAGATAGAATACGCTGTTACCCACGCCTGTGGCTGCCTTCTGGTGAGAATATTCGACGGCGAATATCTCTTTATGTATCCGCTGAGGCTGTCTGACAGCTCGGATCCTCTGGCTGCCGCTATGGAGATCCGTGCCTACGCAGTGAAGGAGGAGATCCCTCTGGTCTACTGTGACGTGCCGAGGAATGCGGTAGGCGAGCTTGCCACCTGCTTTCGACATTTGAATATCGACAGCGACGATCCTAAGGATCGCTTCTATACCGTTCGCGTTATGAGCGAGCTGGGTCTTATCGACGAGGAGCCCTCCTGCTACGGCTTCCGTGGGGTAGCACTGACGCCCCTGACCCCTGCAGACGATGAGGCGTATTTCAGACTCTGCACCGATAAGCAGACTAACGCACATTGGGGATACGATTATTCTGCCGACGAGCCAAATCCCTCCAAGTCCTATTTCCGTGAGATCGCCGAGGAGGAGTTCCGCCGCAGTGCCGCCCTCAGTCTTGGTATAAGGGTAGAGAAGTGCTTCGTCGGTGAGGTTTCACTCTATTATTTCGACTGTAAGGGCGGCTGTGAGTGTGCGGTAAGGATACTTCCCGAGCACCGTGGCAAAAAATACGCCACCGAGGCTCTTCGTGCCCTCAGGACTCTCGCCAGGAGAATGGGACTGGTATACCTTTACGCCACCGTTGCCTCGGCTAACAAATCCTCGATAGCCCTATGCGAGAAGATCTTTAATAGCTCCGAGGAAATCGGGCAGAATGTTAAATTTACTGCAAAACTGTAAACAATTATTGTCAGATTAGCACATTTTAGGGAAAGGAGAGCTGAATATGAAGCGTCTGGCGGTCGGAATACTTGCACACGTTGATGCCGGCAAGACCACACTTTCTGAAGGGCTGCTCTTTTCCTCGGGTAATCTTATGAGGCTTGGCAGGGTTGACAAGAGGGATGCCTTTCTCGATACTCACTCGCTGGAGAGAGAACGTGGCATCACTATTTTCTCAAAGCAGGCCGTCCTTGAGCTTGGCGAAACCCTCATCACCCTTATAGATACGCCCGGTCATATAGATTTCTCCTGCGAGGCGGAGAGGGCACTTTCGGTGCAGGACTACGCTATACTGGTGGTCAGTGCTCCCGACGGTGTTACCGCACACACCAAGACGCTATGGCATCTTCTTGCCTCCAGAGGAATTCCCACGTTTATTTTTGTAAACAAGCTTGATATTTCGGACAGACGACGCCACCAGCTTCTCGAGGAGCTGAGATGCAATTTGTCAAGCCGCTGCGTTGATTTTACCGACGACACCTCCCCCGAGTTCTTTGAGGGCTGTGCATCCCAGGATGAAAGACTGATGGAGGAGTTCTTCTCTACCGACCGCCTGGAGCTTGACGGCATTTGCCGTGCTATCTCGAAGCGTAGGATCTTCCCCTGCTTCTTCGGCTCGGCACTTAAGATGAAGGGAGTGGATGAGCTGCTCTGTGGCATCGACAAATATACCCTGGAGCGTAGCTATTCCGACAGTATGCTTGGAGCCAGAGTTTATAAGATCAGTCGCGATCCTCAGGGCAAGAGGCTGAGCTACGTCAAAATCACTGGCGGTACAATAAAACCCAAGGACGTTATCGAGATTTCTGCACCAAACGGTGAAATTATACGCGAGAAGGTCGAGGAGATACGACTTTATTCGGGTGACAAATATAAGAGCCTCAGCGTCGCACCCGCGGGCACGGTATGTGCTTTGCTTGGCCCTACATCCACCAAGGTGGGCATGGGCATCGGCTTTGAGCCCGGAGATACGCAGACCCTCTCACCCGTTCTGGATTACCGAATGATCCTGCCGAAGGACGCCAACACCTACGAGGCGTATATGCGACTTATGGCACTGGCAGAGGAGGATCCCAGCCTTGCCATGACCTACGAGCCCGCCACTCACGAGATCCGTGTAAGGCTTATGGGCGAGATACAGATAGAGGTATTGAAGAGGGTGATCCTTGACCGCTTCGGTCTTTGTGTGGACTTCGACGAGGGAGAAATACTTTATAAGGAAACGGTGGCAGACGAGGTCTACGGTGCAGGTCACTTTGAGCCACTTCGTCACTATGCGGAGACGCATATCCGCATCGAGCCGCTTCCCGAGGGTAGCGGTATAGTCACCGCCACCGAATGCTCTACCGATACCCTGAGCCTTAATTGGCAGAGGCTAATAATCACCCACCTTGAGGAGAGGGTGCATAGGGGAGTTCTCGTTGGAGCACCTCTTACCGACGTACGCATTACGCTTACTGCAGGTAAGGCACATCTTAAGCACACCGAGGGCGGTGATTTCCGCCAGGCAACCTACCGTGCCGTAAGGCAGGGACTTATGAAGGCAAGATCGGTTTTGCTTGAGCCCACCTTTGACTTTAAGATAGAGCTGCCACGGGAAAGCCTTGGCAGACTTATGAACGATATAACCTCTATGCATGGCACAGCCTATGCTCACGAGATAAACGAGAGCACCGCTGTTCTGGAGGGCAGATGCCCGGTTGCTACCATGCGATCCTACGCCTCCGAGCTTCGTGCCTATACTCGCGGCGAGGGAAGGATCGCCCTGACCGTTGGCCCGTATATGCCCTGTCACAATATCGATGAGGTGGTGGCAAGGCGTGGCTACAATGCCGAGCTTGATGAGCGAAACCCTGCAGGCAGTGTGTTCTGTAAGGGGGGATCGGGCTACGCCGTTCCATGGGACGAGGCAGATTCGCTTATGCATATTACTCCCACCGGTGTCAGCCGTGAGATAGCCGAGCAGACCCTGTCGGTCAGAGTGCCGAAAAGGCTTGACTACCGCGGCACCGTGGAGGAGGATAAGGAGCTTATGCGGATCTTCGAGAACACCTACGGTAAGATAAAGAAGCGTACGGTCAGCGAGAGGAAGGAAAATATTGCACCCGTACCCGAGAAAAAGGAACGTCCGAAGAAAATGAAGCCTCGCGGTGAGGAATATATTATTATCGACGGATACAACTTTATCTTTGCCGTGGATGATCTTAGACGCTCTGCTGAGAGCGATCTTGCCAGGACGAGAGACGTGCTGACCAGGCTGATGTGCGACTATGCCGCCTTCCGCAGATGCCGTGTTATCATCGCCTTT
Source organism: Eubacteriales bacterium (assembly GCA_045531485.1). GTDB lineage: Bacteria > Bacillota > Clostridia > Oscillospirales > CAG-272 > UBA1740. The sequence goes on from JAZSEC010000075.1 coordinate 12,463, forward strand.
GACGCCTATAAGCGTCGTGGCGGAGAGGGCAGTGTGGAGGAGATCGGTCCTGTCACCGTTGTCTATACCCGTGAGTCCCAGACTGCCGATTCCTATATCGAGCGTACCACCTACGAGATCGCCGAGGAGCATAATGTCAGGGTGGTCACCTCCGACTATCAGGAGCAGCTGGTCATTCTCGGCTCGGGAGGACTGCGTGTCAGTGCAAGAGAGTTCTACGCTGAGATTCTCGATACGCTGAAGCTTATCCGAGAAAAAATAGACAGCTATATGAACAAAGCCTAAATTTACTTTTAACTTTTTCCTTGGGCTATTGTCAGGTCACGGAAAAAATGCTAACATTTACTTAATAACAACGAACAAGGGGAAATAAATTGAATCTATTCAAAGACAAGCTTGCCGAATCGCTGAAATCGGTATTGCCCATAGCTCTTATCGTGCTTGGACTAAGCGTTACCATAGTACCAATATCCACCGGAGATATGTTCCTGTTCTTAGTGGGAATAGCATGTCTGGTGTTCGGCATGAGCCTATTCACCATGGGTGCCGAGATGTCTATGCAGCCGCTGGGCTCTAAGATAGGTTCTACCGTCGGAGGCAGCAAGAAGATATGGCTTATCGCCTTCGTCAGCTTTATTATCGGAATTTTAGTTACCATATCCGAGCCGGACCTTCAGCTCCTTGCCGAGCAGGTCAGCGGTATGGAGAATATGATGCTTATTCTCACCGTTTCGGTGGGCGTTGGAATATTCCTCGCCATTGCGGTTATGCGTATCGTGTTCAACTGGAATCTGACGGCCATAATGATAGGCTTCTATTCGGTTGCCTTTGCGCTGTCCTTCTTTGTGGACGACAGCTTCCTTTCGCTTGCCTTTGACTCGGGCGGAGTTACCACAGGCCCTATGACCGTACCCTTCATTATG
>JAZSEC010000028.1:0-30081 GCA_045531485.1 Eubacteriales bacterium
AAGCTCGGTCTTATCGGTGCCAAGCTGACCGAAGATATTAGCTGCCGTGGTGGGAACATAAGGCACAAGCAATACCGCAGCTACACGGATAACCTCGAGAAGGTTGTAGATTACGGTTGCCAAGCGTCCCTTCGTTTCCTCGGATTTAGCAAGAACCCAAGGCATAGTTTCGTCAATGTACTTGTTAGCACGGCGAAGCATATTGAAGATAACGTCAAGGGAGTCAGCCACGTGGTAGTCGTTCATAAGCTCAACGTTTCTTGTGATCGCGTTGGCAACTGTATTCTGAAGATCAAGATCCAGAAGATCCGAGCTGTCTGCATCGGGAGTGGGGATCACACCGTCAAAATACTTCTTAGTCATTGCGTGTGTACGGCTAACAAGGTTGCCAAGGTTATTGGCAAGATCATTGTTATATCTTGCGATAACGCTCTCGTAGGTAACCGATCCGTCAGAGTTATAGGGCATTTCGGCAAGGGCGTAGTATCTTACGGCATCAACGCCAAAGCGTTCTGCAAGCTCGTCGGCATAGACCACGTTGCCCTTAGACTTAGACATCTTATCATTGCCGAAGTTGAACCAAGGATGGCCAAATACCTTCTTAGGCAGAGGAAGATCCAGTGCCATAAGGAATATGGGCCAATAAATTGTATGGAATCTGAGAATATCCTTACCGATAATATGAACGTCAGCAGGCCAGTATTTTTTGAACTTTTCGGACTGCTCCTCAAAGGACTTGTCAGGATCATAGCCGAGGGCGGTGATATAATTGGTAAGAGCATCAAGCCATACGTAGGTTACGTGCTTGGGATCGAAGGTTACGGGAATACCCCAGGTAAAGGAGGTACGGGAAACGCAAAGATCCTGGAGTCCTGCCTTAAGGAAGTTGTTTACCATCTCCTTTTTACGGCTCTCGGGCTCGATAAAGCCGGGGTTGTCCTCAATATGCTTGATCAGACGATCGGCATACTTGGACATCTTAAAGAAATAAGCCTCCTCCTTAGCCTGACTTACGGGTCTGCCGCAGTCGGGGCAAATGCCGTTCGCTGCCTGGGTGGCGGTAAAGAAGGACTCGCAGGGAGTACAATACCAGCCCTCATAATGACCTTTGTAAATATCGCCCTGGTCGTAGAATTTCTTAAATATTTTAGCAACTACCTTCTCGTGATAGTCATCGGTGGTACGGATAAAGTGATCGTAATCTGCACCCATAAGATCCCAGAGATCCTTGATCTGACCTGCTACGTTGTCAACGTATGCCTTGGGAGTAATGCCTGCCTCAGCTGCAAGATTTTCAATCTTCTGTCCATGCTCGTCGGTTCCTGTGCAGAGAAAAACATCCCTGCCCTGTGTCTTCTGGAATCGTGCGAAGGCGTCAGCCATAATGATCTCGTAGGTATTGCCTATATGAGGCTTTCTGGATGCGTATGCAATCGCTGTGGTTAAATAAAACTTTTTCATAAAAACTCTCTTTCTGTGCACAAATGAGCACACATATTTTGTCAATTTAATATTTTAACATATTTTTACGAAAAATACAAGTGTTTTGATAAAAAAACAAAGAGCCCGTCCGTTAATTGGCGGAGGACTCTTTGTTTTTTTATTAATTATGCTTGAGTGGGAATACGCAAGGTGCAGTTTTTAATCAGGAACTCACCGCTATGCGACTGTGGGTCATTATCCTCATAGAATACCGTAAAGCATAGCTCACGAACATTAGCTAAGGAATCGTAATTCACAGCATCGGAATTAAGATCAAGAGAAAAAGCGTTTTTGGAGTTATGCTGCTGAAGTCTCTGACGGTAGACCTTAAGATTGGCATCGCCGTATTTCAGCTCGAGGGTGACGGTCATATTTCCCTTAATCTGATAATCGAAGTCAAGGTGGCAGCCGAGATCTGCATATTTGCACCAATCGTTATCACCAAAATCATTAAGGCATGCCATAACGAAGCTATCAGGCTCGTAGCTTGTACGTCCGGTCATGTGAACGTCGGCGTGCATAACGTCGGTGATTTTACTCATGCCGTTTGTTTTCTCAAAGCTGAGATCAATGTCGGAGTCATTTATAGCAATAGCCTTCGAGAGATCGATGGCAAAGCTTTCTTTTAAGAGATAGTTGTCGATAAGGTCAATATGTAGTTCCTTGTGAGAGTATACGAAATTACCGACTTCTTTTGAATAAGTAAACTTCGCACAGGATTTATATTCCTGGCCGCTTTCAATATCCGTATAGGTCAGCGTAATGATCAAGGGAGTAAGCTCCCCCTTCCCTTCAAGCGAAGCACGCATATATTTGTAAAGAGGGCTACCAACCTCAAAGGAAAGCTTAATTTTCTGAATCGACTTTTTGGAAACAAACGGGAGATAGATGTTTTCAGAATAGATCTCGTCACCAATTTTTGCTATCAGGGTGGCGGTAACGTCATAGATATCCTTACCTATGGTTTTAATGGATGCGTGAGCCTCATATAAGGAATCGCTTTCGGAAATCAATATTGTGGGCAAAAGTTTTGCCTTGCTGCGAAGCTCGAACAAATTTACTGTGAACACCGAGGACAGCAGCGTTAGAGTAAATAAGCTGATTATGGAAAACAGGGTCAAGGAATAATGATCCTCGATCTGCAGATCTCCGTAGCCGATAAGGTAAAGAACGTAATCTATTACCGAATTTGCCCCACCGCCCATGGAGTGGCCTGCTTCAATAAAATACCATATCAGCGACACTCCGAAAAGGCATGCGAAAAACACACCCAGAATCTTCAAAATTTTAAGCACGGCTTTCATAACGCAGTCGTTTCCTTTCGATGATGAAAAATCATAATAATTTTAGCATAAAAATAGACAAAAATCAACATAAATTCCTTTATTTTGTAATTTTTAGGTGTTGACATTTCAGTTTTGTTGTGCTAAAATAATTTCATTAGACCACGTCTTATGGATACGGATTGCACAGAGAGCCGTCGATTGCTGAGAGCACGGAGAATACGCCCATAAGGTACCAGCTATGCGTAATTGAATTCAGGTGAAGAATCAATTACGGAAATTTAATACTAATGAGTTAATCGCTCGGGTGGAACCGTGTGGAAAATGCATAATGTAAAAGGCAAAATGCAGAATTAAGTTTTTTATTCCTCACCCCGAAAGCAAATGTTGTATTTGCTTTTGGAGTGAGTTTTTTTATTGTATAATTACCGAAAAGGAGAAAATATTATGGCAAAAATCGTTTTTGCAAGCGGAGAGGTTTTTGAATCCGCAGAGGCAGTTTCGGTTTACGAGGCTGCAAAGGCTACCTTTGGTAGCGTATCCCGTGAGGTGCTTGCCGCACTGGTAAACGGCGAGGCAAAGGAGCTTTCCACTCCCATTGACGGTGAGGCAGAGGTAAAGCTGCTTACCTTCAAGGATAAGGAAGGCAAGGAGATATTCAGACACACCGCAGCACACGTTATGGCTCAGGCGGTAAAGCGTCTGTATCCCAATACTAAGCAGACCATCGGTCCTGCAACCGAGACCGGTTATTTCCAGGACTTTGACGCAGAGATATCCTTCACTCCCGATATTCTCAAGAATATTGAGGCTGAGATGAAGAAGATCGTTAAGGAGAATCTCCTTATTCAGAGAAAGGTGCTTTCCAGAGCTGAGGCTATCGAGCTCTTTAAGAGCCTTGACGAACCCTACAAGGTTGAAAGAATCGAGGAGCTTGCTGATGACGCGGAGATCTCCATCTATACTCAGGGTGAGTATACCGACCTTTGTGCAGGTCCTCATCTTCATTCCACCGGAGCTATCAAGGCCTTCAAGCTTACTCAGTGTACCGGTGCATACTACAAGGGTGACCAGAACAACAAGATGCTTCAGCGTGTATACGGCATTGCATTCCCCACCAAGGATGAGCTTAATGCCTACGTTCAGCAGCAGGAGGAGGCTCTTAAGCGTGACCACAACAAGATCGGTCGCGAGCTTGAGTACTTCACCACCGTTGACGTGATCGGTCAGGGACTGCCCGTTCTTCTTCCCAAGGGTGCAAGAACCATTCAGCGTCTTCAGAGATGGGTTGAGGACGTTGAGGAAAAGAGAGGCTATCTCCTTACAAAGACTCCTCTTATGGCTAAGAGAGAGCTCTACAAGATCTCAGGCCACTGGGATCACTATCTTGACGGTATGTTCGTTATGGGCGATCCCCACGACGAAACCAAGGAGTGCTTTGCACTTCGTCCCATGACCTGTCCCTTCCAGTATCAGGTATTCCTTAACAAAAAGCGTTCTTACAGAGAGCTTCCCATGCGTCTTGGCGAGACCTCTACCCTCTTCAGAAACGAGGATTCCGGTGAGATGCACGGTCTTATCAGAGTAAGACAGTTTACTATTTCCGAAGGTCACCTTATCCTTCGTCCCGAGCAGCTTGCAGAGGAGTTCAAGGGTTGTCTTGACCTTGCAAAATACTGTCTTGAAACTCTTGGTCTTTGGGAGGACTGCTCTTTCCGATTCTCCCAGTGGGATCCCAAGAGAACAGACAAGTATGAGGGCACTCCCGAGCAGTGGAACGAGGCTCAGTCGATCATGGGCGAGCTTCTTGACACCTACCTCGGACGCGATAATTACGTAATTGGAATTGACGAGGCCGCCTTCTACGGTCCTAAGCTTGACATTCAGATCAAGAACGTATTCGGCAAGGAAGACACCATCGTTACAATTCAGGTTGATATGCTTCTTGCAAAGAAGTTTGGAATGGAGTACGTTGACCGCGACAACACCATGAAGACCCCCTACATCATTCATAGAACAAGCATGGGCTGCTATGAAAGAACTCTTGCTCTCATACTTGAAAAGTATGCGGGTGCTCTTCCCGTTTGGATCGCTCCTACCCAGGTTACCGTTATTCCCGTAGTTGCAGACTTTGCCGACTATGCGGCCGAGGTAACTAAGAAGATGCAGGCAGCGGGTATTCGTGCAGAGCTTGATGATAGAAACGAAAAGCTCGGCTACCGTATCCGCGAGGCACAGCTCTCTAAGGTTCCTTACATGATCGTTGTCGGCGAGGATGAAATGGTTAGTGGCAGCGTTACCGTAAGAGCCCGCACCGAGGGTGAGGGCGGCAAGTTTACGGTTGATGATTTCATTGCAAAGGTTGTAAACGAGATCGAAACCAAGAAGCACTAATTTCTTTCAATTAAGTTTAAACGCCAAATAACAAATTCTGCCCGAAAAATTCTCTTATTTTGGAGTTTTTCGGGCATTTTTGTTTGTTTTATTACATTTGGGGTATTTTTCTGATAGGGGTTGAAATAAGAACCGATTTATGTTAAAATAGAGAAAACAACAATTGCGAGGGCGAAAATGGACTTCTCAAAATACGGATATAAGCACAAGGCCAGCTGTGACAGCTGTGAATTCTATGAATACGACGAAATGACGGATACCTATGGGTGCAATCTGTCGCTTGACGAGGATGAAATGGTAGAATTCCTCGGAGGAATGACCCGTGAATGCCCTTATTACAGATATTACGACGAATACAAGAGCGTACATAAGCAGATTTGATGCCTGTTACGTACGCTGAATGTATAATGTTAAAAAAGTGCGAAAACGGACTAGCCGAATTCGCACTTTTTTGTTTAATTGGAATTATTCCTCAACCATGCAAAGGAAGAGCCAAAGGTTGTCGGGATAAACTATCATACCATCAAAGAGATAACCGTAGCTATCAGAATCCCACCAGCCGTTGAATTCACCGTGAAGCTTTATCGCCTCGGCAAACTCCTCGGTAAGAGGAACTACACCATAGGTGGAATCGGTATATTCCATATAGGTCTTTACCATCTCATTATAACGGTACTTATTAACGAAATTACCGTTTTCGTCGTATACGTATCCACCGAAATTGGTACCAACATTAGAATCCTCATGTCCTGCGAGGAGAGCAAGAGAGCCGCTGAGTGCAGGAATAAACTGGAAGTCCTCGGTCCTACCGTGACCGGTAACAGAGGTGATACGAACGTAAACAAGCTTGCCGTCATTGGTGTAATAGTAACCATCGTCACCAAGTGTGACACTGACATCCTTGCTTGCGATATCAAAATCTACAAGGGTCTTACCGGTCGTATCGCACTTTTCAAGAGTAGCGGTGGACTGAATCTCTGTCCAAGGTGCATAGATAGGGTCAAAAGGAGCGTCTGCAGTGCGTTTTATATTAAGAACCACATCGGCATCACTATTGGAATAAACGCCGAGAACGTATGGAGTTGCTATATCACGAATGATTATATCGAAGCTATTACCGTCGTAATCGCCATTGCCAACGTGCTCGGGCTGAACGAACATAGGACCACCGTAGTAGCCTAAAGTAACGTCCTTATCGGAGGTGACGTTAAAGCTATATACACCTTCGGTGTTAGCATAAAAGATAAAATACTTCATCTCACCCGCCTCAACGGAGATGCTATGACTTCCGGAGCCGATAACCAATGCATCGGTTCCTTCGGGAACCGAGCCATAAATGTCAATGGGAGCGTCACCGGTACGGGAGATAGAAATCTGAGCATCTGCAGAGGCACCGGAAACACCGATAACGTAGGAAAAGCTGCTGTCCTTGATAACGACATCGATACCCTCGCCTGACTTATCCTCAGTAAGTACGGGAGTAGCTTTTACGTCAAAATCCATGCCGTAATAAGCATATACAAGGCCCTCCGCCTCAGAGGAAAGGGTTACATTATATATACCGCTATTGGTTGGAGTAAAGACGAAGTAGGAGATTCCCTCACCTGAAACGGTAATTGGATTTGTACCAAGGTTAAGGCGATATGCATAAGAGCCCTCACCTATTTCACCGGAAATGTCGCTAGTGTTTTTCTCATTTCGAAGCACAAGTTTAAGACTGGTTTTCTCCGCGGTAAGCTCATACTCGGTCTGTGTAATAACCGCTGTACTGAAGCCCTTCTCAAGAGTGATCTTGTAGGTATCTGCAGCTACGTTTTTCAGCGAAGCAACGCCGTTTTCATCGGTAATTTTCGTCTTAGTTTCACCACTGGGGCAAAGGAATTTAACCATTACACTGTCAATGGGATTGCCGAGTCCGTCAACTACAGTTACCGAATAATCGGTATAAACAGGCTCATTATTCTGCTCATCATCACAAGCTACCATTGTTGTCAAAAGAGCAAAAATCGCAATCAAAATGGCTAAAATGTTAACTATTCTTTTCATTTTTCATCTCTTTTCATAATTATCAGAGATGCATCCGACGTCAAATAGGCACCGGATGCATCTTGTTTTTTGCTTGCCGCATTCGGCAATTATAATCTATTACTTAGGAGTTGCTGCGTTGAAGTACTGGGTATAGTAGCAAAGCTTAGCCCAAGAATTTTCAACAGGGGTCTGATTAGGATGCTGACCGTTCATAAAGGTGTACTTGTTCATAAGAAGCTGAAGAAGGTCTGCAACATCTGCGGTTACGACAACGCAACCGATTCTCTCATCGCCCTCAAGGATCTCCTCACCGAGAAGCTCGTTGTAGCCAACGGTGATGATCTGAGATGCAAACTGTCTTGCAAGAGAGGTATAGTTCTTACCCTCACCGTGATAGTCACCGTCATTAAGATATGCATCGTAAACCTCATCAAGCTTGTAGATCTCAGCATACTCATCGTATTCCGCTCCCCAATACTCGCGGAGATATGCATCGCACTTTTCAACGTCGCCGTCATTAAGTGCAATATAATTAAGAATCTGCTGATCATTTTCGGTACGGCTGAAATCAAAGGCACCGAGCTCGATCATCTCAAGAAGAGTATGGCTGAACAAGGGGGTCTTCATAGTGAAGTCTGCGTAAAGGATAGAGCCCTCACGGCCATCGGTACGCTTCTCACGCCAGATGCCGTCATCACCGAGAACAAGGTCAATGCCACCGCTGATGATATAGCCGGTCATCTCACCGGTACCGGTCATAAGAGTTGTGAAGAAGCCGGGAGATGCAAGGCTGAATCTGTAATAGCCCTCACCGCCAAGACGCTCGACTCTGTACTTGATAGTACCCTCGCCGTATACGTCATAGTAAGCAATATCGATGTAGTAATCAACGCCTGCCTCAAGATATGCGATCATGTAGCAATTGTTGTTATCTGTAGTATTAAATCTGTCTACGTTATCATAGGTGAGCCATTCGGTTTTCTCACCGAGATCATCCTCGACGAAGATCCACGCATTACACTCTGCATGAGTATCCGTTTCCTCATCATAGGTGTTTGACGTGATGAGATAGGTTCCGGAGACGGTGGGAGTGAACTTGCCAAGCTTACCTCTGGGCATAATTACTCTGTCGTAGGTGAAGGAATTGGGGAATTCGGTGGAGCCGTATTCGCTTTCAATAACGTCATACGCAGAGAAGAATGCAAGACCCTTGATAGGATCCTCAAGCTGCTTACCCTTAGTGCCGTATGCATCGTAATAGTAGCAGAATCTCATCCAATCCTTATCATTCTCGGTGTCACCGTAATAATCAACGATCAAATTGAGAAGCTCCTTAAGCTCGGGAGTAACGGGACATGCACCGTAAATAGACGCGTTGGATGCATAGTTGCAGTACTGAACTATCTTATCAAACTGCTCCTCGGTGATCTTCTTATCGTTAACGAGGTCGGTAGCCATATAATATACGGAGCTCTCGTCGCTGAATCTGGTGTAGCCCATAAGATCCGCAAGAAGAATAGGACCGGTCTCGGAATCAACGTGATAATATCCGTCGGAGGAGTTAAGGAATATCTCTACGTAATCCTGATATGTATTGAATCTATCGGGATTGGTAGCAGCAAAACGGTAAATGTAGGTTTCAGTATCGATAAGAGCCTCGGTGGTTATTCTGAGATCCTTAAGATATACGGTATCCGCACCAACGTTGTCGCTGGAGTCCTTAGCGTAAACGATACCAACCTCATAATCGGCGGTTTCCTCTGCTACAAAGGCGTAACAGGTCTTCCACTCGGTGCTCTCACCGGAAATGGAGTAAATATCCTTGCCGTTTACAACAACGTAAAGAATATCTGCACCACGCTCGGTGGAGGAATAATAGTCAAATGCAAGAACCTCGCCTGCATTAAGAGGAACTGTAAAGAGAAGCTGTGCATAAGAGCCCTCTCTAAAAGAGTTGGAGGGATATACGCACTGAACGGCATCGCTGCCCTCACCTATCTGACCGATAATGAAGGGCCAGGAGTACTCATCCTCCTCGTCGTTTCTGTAATCAATATTGCCAATATCATCCTGCTCGAAGGCCTCGCCGAAATCCTCGCTTGAGGGCATCTCAACATCAGGCTTTTCTCTGGGAACGATATCCTCATAGCTGCTGATAAGCTTCTGATCGTATTCATCACCGGTAAAGTGATCGAAAACAACCTCGAATACTCTCTGGCTGGTAATAGAACCAACCTCAATCATAGATATAACGCCGTATCTGTCAATGACAATAGAGGTAGGATATGCGGTAACACCAAATGCACTACCAAGGCCGATGGTGTCCTGACCCACGTTGAAGGTAAGGCCAAGCTGACCCTGATAATCCTTAATGATCGAAGGAGTATCATCGGGGTTGGGGTCAAGTGCGATAATAGCGATATCATCAGAATACTTCTCGTATGCCTGCTGCATCAGAGGGAACTCAGACTGGCAGGGGCCACAGGTAGAGAACCAGAAGTTGATAAGAACTGCGTCCTTATCCTGAAGAAGCTCGGAAAGAGTTACTGTGCTCTCCTTATACTCAAGCTGTCCCTTTCCGTTATCAACCAGAATGTTGCCGGTTACGGTAAAGTCACGAATTACAGAACCAAGCTTGTAAGAAACACCAACAAGGCTGGTCTCGGAGATAACACCGGTATTAAGCGTAATGCTGAGATCCTTGGAAACCATTGGATAGAAGCTCTTTGCATCATATCCCTCGGGCAGACCAAGATTTACCTTCGCTGCATAGCTGCCGCCAGCAGGAAGTTTGAAGCTTGCCTTACCGTTTGCATCGGTTGCAGCGTATGCACCGTCGATAACCTCTCCAATAGCACCGTCAACATACTCGTGAATGTACACGGGATGGTTTGCAATAGGCATGCCGCCCTGGGTGGTCAATGTTACGCTATAGGTTTCGGTTCCTACGTTATCACCGCCACCGTTACCGCCGTTGCCACCGTTGCCACCGTTGTCGCCGTTACCGCCGTCATCGGGTTTAACACAAGAGGAAAGCGAAAAGATAACAGATGAGAGCAGCATAAGTATTACCAGAACCGAGGCAATAGCTCTGTTTGTTCTTTTCATATATATTCTCCTTAAATAAATTATCTGTCGAGGTCTGCCGCAAAAATGCGACAGCATACATTTATATCATATCACGATTTTGACAGAAAATCAATAGAAAAATGCAAAAATATACGCTTTTATATAAATATTTAAATATTGTTTACATTTATTTTTTGCATAAATTCGTCATTCCTCTTGCTTTTTAGTAATTTTTATGCTATCATATAAGATGCGCGTAATAATTATTTTATTTATATTTATTATAATTATAATGTTGCAAAAAAGTCAGAAAGGCAAAAAACAACATGTCAAAGAAAACCAAAAGGATTCGTTTGCTGACGGCAGTGCTGGCTGCGGTGATGCTTATCTCCACAGTAATGACCGTCACTCTGTCTGCAAGCGGAACGACTTATTACGGCTCGTCGCCGTCAATAAGTGACGTTAGCGGCTCCGTAAATATCGGAACCGAAAATCTGCTCAATCAGTCGGTGATGTACAAGCTTCCCGACACGATTGACGTTGAGGACGAGGTGTCTATCATTATCAAGACCCAGTCCACTACCCTTCTCGATGCATACGATGCATCCGGAAGTTCTCTTTCCTTCACCGAGTACGTTCTTACCGATGAAGCTGATGAGATCCGTAAAAACATTACCGCGGAATCCACCGGTCTCCGCCAGAGACTGTCCGGTGTTGATTATCAGCTTGGAGAAAGCTACAACGTAGTTATGTCCGGCTTCGAGATCATCATCAAGGCGGGCGATTTCGATAAGGTATGCCAGGCTATGTCAGGCAAGGCTACCGTTATCGTAGGCGAGGTATATGAGGCCGAGGAAACCAAGCTCGTTGAAAATAAGGTAAACGTTTACGATACCGGTATTTTCAGCAGTGAGGAATTTAAGGATAAGTACGGTTACGACGGTACCGGCATCGTAGTTGCGGTGCTTGACACCGGTCTTGACTATTACCACTCCGCATTCCTTGACAAGAACTATACCGCTGACAGAAGCAAGCTTGGTCTTACCTTTACTCAGGTTGCTGCCATCCTTGCCAACAACGATATGGCGGCCGAGTCCAAGGAAGCCGGTCTTACCGCGGAGGACGTTTATATAAGTGATAAGGTTCCCTTCGGCTTTGACTACGCGGACAACGATTCCGACGTATTCCCCCTTCTCTCCAACCACGGTACACACGTTGCCGGCGTTATTGCAGGTAACTATCTGCCTCATATTGAGAGCGAGGATTATACAGGTGAATTCGTTGGCGTTGCTCCCGGTGCACAGGTTGCGGCTATGAAAATATTCTCGGATACCGAGTCTACCTCTCATACCTCCTGGATCATCGCGGCACTTGAGGACTGTGTAACTCTCGGCGTTGACGTTATCAATATGTCTATCGGTACTGCCTGCGGCTTCAGCCGTCCGACCGATAAGGAGGTTATCTCTGGTGTATATGACAGAATCCGTGAGAGTGGAATCTCGCTTGTAGTTGCTGCATCCAACAGCTTCAACTCTGCATATTCCTCCGACAAGAACGGTAACCTTCCCCTTACCTCCAACCCTGACAGTGCTACCGTTGGTTCTCCCTCCACCTATCTCGGTGCTCTCTCCGTAGCTTCTATTGAGGGTGCAAAGACTCCTTACCTTACTTATAAGGGTACAATTATGTACTTCATCGAGTCTACCGACCGTTTCTCTAAGGAAAAGGACTTCGTAGGCGAGCTTCTTACCGAAGGTAAGGATACCCTTGAAATTGAATACGTGCTTGTAGCCGGTGCGGGTAGAACCGCTGCGGACTATACCGGTATTGACGTCAAGGGCAAGATTGCTCTGATCAAGAGAGGCTATAACACCTTCGAGGAAAAGGTAGCTCTCGCCGAGGAAATGGGTGCTGCCGGCGTAATTATCTATAACAACGTTTCGGGTGACATTAAGATGAACGTAGGCGAGACCTCTATTCCCGTCTGCTCTATCTCCCAGAACGACGGTGAGATGCTTGCGGCTGCAGGTAGCGGTAAGATCGTTATCAGTCTTTCCCAGACCTCCGGTCCCTTCATCTCCGACTTCTCCTCCTGGGGTCCTACTCCCGACCTTAAGATCAAGCCCGAGATCACCGCACACGGCGGTGCTATTCTCTCCTCGGTTCCCGGTGAGAGCTACGATAGAATTTCGGGTACATCCATGGCAACCCCAAACATTTCGGGTGTTACCGCTCTTCTTCGTGAATTCGTTATTTACAAGTTCGGCTTCAATCCCGAGACTGATGCTCTTAAGATTACCGAAACTGTTAATAGACTTATGATGTCTACCGCCGATATTATTATCGGCAAAAACGGTTTACCCTACTCCGTAAGAAAACAGGGTGCAGGTCTTGCCAACCTTACTGACTCCGCTGCAACAAATGCTTATATACTTACATACGACAAAGACGGCTCTATAATGGACAAGCCCAAGCTTGAGCTTGGTGACGACGCTGAAAAAAAGGGTGTTTATACCCTTAACTTCAGTATTGTTAACTTCGGCGACGCTAAGCTTTCCTACGATCTTTCGCTCTACGTTCTCACCGAGGGTGTAAGCGATACCAAGACGGCACAGGGTGAAACCACGGTTACCGAAACCGCATACGAGCTTAAGGGTGCGAAGGTTGAGATCCTCTCCGTAACCGACGGCTCGCAGAATGGCAGCAGCATCTCTGTTGAGGCAGGTAAAACTGCTAATGTAAGTGTAAGAATCACTCTTACAGATGAAAACAAGAAGTATCTTAACGATAACTTCGAGAACGGTATGTACGTTGAGGGCTTCGTTGTTCTTAACAACTCCGACGACACCCAGGACCTTAACATCCCCTATCTTGCATTCTACGGCGACTGGACCAAGGCTCCCCTCTTTGACCTTGATTTCTTCGAGACCAATGCAGACGAGCTTGACGATTCTATCGATATGCTCGATAAGACTCTTCCCGACGCTTATGCAACCCGTCCTATCGGTGGATCTACCGGTGACTACGTAAGCTATCTCGGATCCTACTATTTCGAGCAGAATCCCATGAACAAGCTTATCGCCGCAGACAGAAAGTACATCTCCCTCTCTAACCAGACCAGCAATAACGAGATCAACTCGCTCCGCTTCGTATGGGCAGGTATGCTCAGAAACGCACAGAGAATAGAGATCGTTATTACAGAGGACTCTACCGGAGAGGTAGTATACAGCACCACAGACTACGATATCAGAAAATCCTACGGTGACGGCGGTCCTATCAGACCTGCTAACATTGATATTGAATTCAGTGCTATCGATATGAACCTGAAGAACAATACACAGTATACCGTTACCATGAGAGGTTATCTTGATTACGGCGATGGAGGAGTTGACACTAACCTTAACAACGAGTTCACCTTCCCCATTACCACCGACTTCTCTGCTCCCGTCCTTTCCGACTGTGAGTTCTTCACGGAGTACGATCGCTCTACCAAGAGCTACCGTCTGTTCGCAAGAATGGCTATCTATGATAACCACTATGCAATGGCACTCCAGGCAGGCTACGTTGGAACCGACGAATCGGGCAGCCCCATCTTCTATTCCTTCGATAAATACGCGACTCCCGTATATTCCGAGTACAACTCTACCACCTACGTTGAGTACGAGCTTACCGATTATATTGACGAGATCGTTTCCGGCTCTTATAACAAGAACACCTTTACCATTGCGACCTATGACTACGCAATGAACTCGGCTACCTACGAGATCGCTCTCCCCGACAAATTCGAGGCCTTTGGCTTTGCGGCAGAGGACGGCAGTATCTCGAGAGAGATCGAGATATCCCTCAGCCCCAACGAGGTTTACAACCTCTCTCCCGTGGTATATCCCGCAAGCGAGTGGGGCGAGATGATCACCTACACCTCCAGCAACAAGAAGTGCGTTAACGTTGTTAACAATCAGCTTGTAGCAGTTCAGAGCGGTGGTTCCAGAATCACTGCAAGAACGCCCGACGGTCAGACGGCTACCATCTGGGTAACCGTACTTGCAGAGGGTGAGGAGGGCTACCAGGAATTCTCGAAGCCCGTTGCTAAGGACTTTACCCTTTCCGGCTTCTACGTAAACAAGGCATTCTATATCCTTGACAACACCCAGAGAGATATCGGAACCACCGATAGCGAGATGAAGTTCCCCGGCGGCGGATACGCACTTTCTCTCTACCCCTCCGAGTCCGTAACTCTCCGCTACGAGCTCGACGCATATTTCCCCGAGGATACCGAGGTAGTATTTGCCTCCGGTAACACTGATATCGTTACCGTTGACGCAAACGGAACTATCACCGCGGTGAGCGAGGGTCTGGCATCCATCAGTGCTAAGGTTATTATGGATGGTAAGAGCACTCTCTACTCGGTAAACGTTTCTATCAACGTTAAGGAGCCTTTCATCACATCGGGTCCCTCCCTTACCAACTATTTTGGTGCAGGTGACAGCTCTAACCACGTCATCTTCCCCTCTACACTCGCTATAACAGAGATCGGTCAGTTTGCCTTCTCCAACTATGACTATGTAAATAAGGATGCAAACGACGAGATCTCCGACGAGTCTCCCGAGTCTATGAAGATGTGGTTCATCGGTGACAGCACCATCAGACAGGTAACCATCCCCGAGGGTGTTACCAGAATCGGTCCGTACGCTTTTGCAAATATGACCGCACTGGAAAAGGTAACTCTTCCCTCCACCCTTGAAACCATCGATTACGGTGCATTCTACGGATGTACCAACCTTAAGACTGTAGAAGGTATCGAAAACGTTAAGTTTATCAACCAGAGTGCATTCCAGGGATGCTCGCTTACCGGTGAGATCAACCTTGGAAACGCTGTTGCTATTGCTGACTTTGCATTCTCCGAGTGTGCGGCTATAAGAGTAGTTAGGCTTCCCGCCACACTCCAGTCCCTTGGTCAGTACGCCTTCGGAGCAAACACCGCTCTTGAAAGCGTGGAGATCAAGGCTGAGAAGATCAAGCTCGGTCAGTATGCATTCACCAACTGTACTTCTCTTAAGAGCATTACAATCAACTCTGCGGTTATTCCTACCGGTGCATTTAACGAGTGTAATTCGCTTACCTCGGTAACGCTGGGCAAGGACGTAGCCGTAATCGAGGAATACGCATTCAGAAACTCCGGAATCAAGAGCTTCACTCTTGCTGAAGGCAACACCACCTTCAAGTCCTGCGACGGTGGTAAATATCTTACTAATGCGGACGGTACCGAGATCGCTATCGTTGCTCCTACGCTCACCTTCTTTGAGCTTAACGATCCTAACATCGTATCCGTAGGCGTGGGTGCCTTCTCCGGCAATACCCTGCTTGCATCCGTAAGCATTCCCTCCGTTACCCGTGTAAACGACTATGCATTCTCCGAGTGTGAGAAGCTTAAGACCGTAAATCTGGGTGACCTTACCGAAATCGGAAGCTATGCCTTCGAGAACACCGGACTTGATACCTTCGAGTTCCGCGGCGACGTAAAGATCGGCAGCTACGCATTCAGCAGAAGCAGAATAACCAGCATCACCATCGGTGACGGCCTCGTTGTTCCCGAGGGAGCATTCTCCAACTGTACTCAGCTTAAAACCGTAGTGATCGGTGACAACGTTACTGTTGGCAGATATGCATTCTACAACGATCAGTATCACGCAGAATCCTATAAGGTTGTACGTAAGATTTACGACAGCACCACCGGCAAGCAGGTTGAAAGAGAAATCCCTGTTTACTTCGTTGTAATGGACGGCTCTATAACCTCTCTTACCATTGGTGACAACGTTACCCTTGGAACCGGTGCCTTCTACGGTGCATCCAACCTTGAGAGCGTTGCTCTCGGTACCGGTGCAAAGATAGGAAGAATGGCGTTCTACAACTGTGCGTCCCTTAAGGAAATCGACCTCAGCCGTGTTATCAGCATCGGCGACTCTGCATTCTCCGGCGACGTTCACTATGAATACGCTGACGAATACTACTCCTCCGTTGATATCAACAACGAGGGCGAATACACCTACCGTTACTATGCACCTCAGCTTGTAAGCGTTAACCTTGATTCCATCGAGAGTCTCGGCAGCTATGCCTTCGCTCTTTGTAAGAAGCTCGATAAGGTTACTCTCGGTGACAAGCTTGACAGCATTCCTGAGTGTGCATTCCAGTACTGTGAAAACCTTCACACTATCAACCTTGAAAACATCATTAGCGTAGGCAACTATGCATTTGCAGAGTGTGCACTTACCTCTGTTAATCTTGAAAAGGCAACTAAGATCGGAGAATACTCCTTCTGCTACAACGCAGAGATGACAGACCTTGATCTCGGTGCAGACGGCATCGTTATCGGCGAGGGTGCGTTCTCTTATTGCGAGGGCCTTGTTAACGTTGACGGTGAGGAAAAGGCATCCTACGTAGGCGATTATGCATTCGCCTGCACTGCTATCCTTAATGCAGATCTTACCGGTGCAAAGTATATCGGTACTCAGGCATTCTATAAAGAAAACGTAACCGCGTTTAAGGTTGTGCTCGGCACACTTGTTGAGGACATGGGCGATAATCCCTTCGCTAACTGTATTATCGACCGTCTTTCCTCCACCGTAACCGAAAGCTTCCTTGACAAGGATTACACCAAGGTTGTATATACCTTCGACCTCAGCAGTAGCATCAAGGTAATCGACGGCTCGATTTACAGAGTTGTTCCCAACGGCCTTGAGCTTATCACCTGGGCGGGTGACGATATTGCAAACGTTGCAGACGATACCGTGCGTATCAGTGCTATGGCATTTGCAGGACGCGACGTCCGTCAGGTTGTACTTCCCTATACCGTTGCAGCCATCGGTCATAAGGCCTTCTTCGGCTGTAACAAGCTTATCTTCGTTTCCTTCGCAAGCTACGAGGCACCCATACTCGAGGAGGAATACGACAGCTACTACTACGAAAATATGGAGCATATTCCCGCTATCGGTGATTATGAATTCCAGGATTACTACGGTAATCCCATTACCTATAAGGGTCAGGGCATCATTTCCTACTTCATGTGGAACGTTACCTCCCTTCCCTGTAACTTCTTCTTCGGTGCTAATTTCATCGACTACGTTGGCAACGTTGAAAACAAGGTTACAATGATCCGTCCCTCTAACGGAAAGTACTACGATTCCTTTATTCTTAATCAGTACTTTGATCTGAGAATCGACGGTGCGTCTGCTCCAGACGACATCACTCTTGCTGCTATTGAGGCTATCAAGCGTCTTCCCACCAACACCAAGGAGATTACCCTCGGTCATAAGGGAATGGTTGAGGCTGCAAGAGCGGCATACAACAAGATCGTAAGTGACGAGCAGCGTGCTCTCGTTCCCTCTGACGTTCTCTCCATACTCACCAATGCAGAGCAGCGAATCGCTGACCTTGAGTATCTTGCAAAGGACGACGAGGAGATCACACCTCCCGTGGTTGACGATAACGGCAATATTAACCTTGTTATTAATATTGTTATCATCTCCATCTTCGTGCTGGTGGTTGCTGCATTCGTTGTTGTTCTCGTTATCTTCATCAGAATGATAAAGAATCATCCCGAGCTTCTTGAGAAGGCGGAGGACGAAGAGGACGAGAAAGAGGAGATCGACCCCGAGGTAGAGAGAGCTAAGAGAGAGGAGATCGCAAGATACGTTGCAGAAGCACGTCCGACCCCCGCTCCCAAGACTCCCAAGAAGCCTATTAACAAAGCTCCCGCCATCGATATGCTTATTCAGAAGCACAGAGAAAGCGGAAACAAGATCAACATTCCCGTTCTCATCGCTGCCATCGCAGGTGCGATATTCCTTATTGCAGGTATTATCTGGGCGATCGCAGGTGCTAACGGAAGCTACTACTCAGATTACGAAAAGGACGGCTACACCGTAAAGGTTACCTTCGACTCCAATGGTGGTACCTTCAAGGGTAGTGACTCCTCTGTTATCGATCTGTTCAAGCCTGAGGATATGGGCGAGGACGGTATTAAGCTTCTTGCTCCCGACGATGCAAGACGCGATAAGAACAATCCTCTTACCGTTACAAAGGCAGGCTACTTCCTTGCCGGCTGGTACAGAGTAAGAACTGCGATCGATCCTGCGGATCCCGAAAAGGGCTATACCTACTCAGGTAAGTGGGATTTCGAGGCAGACAGACTCACCGAAAACGAACTTACTCTCTATGCCGCATGGGTACCCTATTATGAGTACGAGATCTATGCGACCGACGAGAATGGCAACGATGTTCTCGTTGCTACCACATCCGCAATAAACCTTACCATTCCCAAGTGGAACAGTGGCGACGTTACCCTCGATATGGATAACTTCCCCACCAGAGAAGGCTATACTCTCGAAAAGGTTTACAGCTTCGACGACAGAACCAAGCCTATTGAGACTACTCTCAATGCGGCAGGAACCAAGAACATCATCAGCGGAAGCTGGGATGAGGCAACCGCAACCTCTCTTACTCCTACCATTAAGCTTTACACCACATGGCAGGATGGAGAGAGATACAGAATCTACTCCACCGACGATTTTATTAAGAATGCAGACGCAAACGGATACTACGAGATCTATGCAGACCTTGACTTTGAGGGTCTGGAGTGGCCCTCCGTATTCGGCAACGACAAGTTCTCCGGTACGATCGACGGTAACAACCACACCATAAGCAACGTTTCTATCGAGAGCACATCCAGAAACAGAATCAACAACGGTCTGTTCTCTACTATCGAGGAAACCGCATGCTTCAAGAACGTTAAGTTCGAAAATATTACACACACAATCAACCTTATGAGCGTTGCTCCCGGTGCAAGCTTCGGCCTTCTTGCCGGAACAGTAGCAGATGGTGCAAGCTTCAGCAACGTTACCGTAAGCGGTAAGCTGCTTATCGGTGATAATTGCCAGGGACTTGCCGGCAGTAACGACTACACTATCGGAATCATAGCAGGAAGCGGCGAGATCGACGGCATTGAGCAGAACATCTCGGTTGAAAAGGCTAATCCCGGTAACAACTCATTCGGTATAGAGATCGACGGCAATACGGTCTCGCTCACTCCGAGCAACTAAACAGAAAGAAAGGAGACAGAAAAATGAAAAATAGAATCATTTCAATGATACTGTGTATTTCAATACTTCTCGGTATCACGTCTGTACTTTCGAGCTGTGGAGGAAGCGGAGACCAGGCATTCGTTATCATGACGGAGAATCTCGACGGTCTCTTTAATCCCTTCTTCTCAACCAGTGCATCCGACGGTACGATCGTATCGATGACTCAGATCGGCATGCTCTCTTCCGACACCGATGCAAACGGCGACGCTCAAGTCGCCTTCGGTGCGGATTATGCAGTAGTTGTTCTCGACTATCAGTCATCCTATGACATCAATGAAAAAAGCGAAAATCCCGACAAGACCGGTGTAACCACCTACACCTTCGTAATCAAGAACGGACTTAAGTTCTCTGACGGTAAGCCTCTTACCATCGAGGACGTGCTCTTCAACATGTACGTTTATCTTGATCCCGTTTACACCGGCTCTTCAACCATGTATTCCACAGATATTCAGGGACTTTCCCAGTACAGAATTCAGCAGAACCTCTCCGGCGGCGTTAACGCCGATGAGCAGTTGACCTCTCAGGCGAGAACCAAGGCTAATAACCGTATTACCGAGCTTGTAAACCTGTTCATCCAGACCGCACAGACTCCCTCGGGTAATTATTCTACCACCGAAGAGAAGATGAGAGCGGCTATCGCCACCTGGAATCTCAGTATCGGTTACAAGGAGGCTGTTTCGGCTAATCCCGACGAGGTAACCAACGATCAGCTTCTTTCGGACTATGACCTTGCTCTTCAGTTCTTTAGAAAAGAGCTTAACACCGACTACGAGGCAGCAAAGGAAGCCTACACCGACGAGCCCTATAAGAGCCACGGCTTCGACGAGATTACCTCCTTCATGTTCATGGAGGGCTACGTTGACGTTGAATATGGCGAAAAGGACGGCAAGGCAAACGCAGATAAGTCTGTCATTCTGTCGGTAAGCCGTGACTATCCCTCTAATATTACAACGAAGGAAGAGGCGATAGAATACGTTTACAACTCTAAGATCAACAGCGAGCTTCACATTATTCTTACCGCATGGGCAACCGCGACCGAGCTTCAGACACTCTACATGGCTCAGGCTAAGGAGGTTATCCTTAAGGAGAATATGGCTGACGGCGAGCTTCTCTACCCCAACATTTCCGGTATCGTTTCTCTCGGTCACACTACCGACGTTGACAGCGTTACCATTGGTGATACCACCTACACCGTTGCTCACGATCATAATCGCGACGGCACACCCGCAAATGAGGATGAGTACGACGTGCTGCAGATCAAGATAAACGGTATCGACCCGAAGGCAATCTGGAACTTCTCCTTTGCCGTCGCTCCGCAGCATTATTATGCTGAAGGATATGAGGTGGACATTCCAAGCAACAAGTTCGGCGTTGATTATGCAAGCTTTGACTTTATGACCAACGTTATTCAGTCCCAGAGAAACGTTACTGTACCTATGGGTGCAGGTGCGTATATGGCAACTAATAACGCAAGTGAGGATAATCCCACCGGCACTGAATTCTTCAGCAACAACGTAGTTTACTTCAAATCCAACCCCTATTTTGAGGAGAGCATGGAGGCAAGTCTTCCTGAGGACTCTGATATCGATTATCATGTTAATATCGACAAGGTTCGTTATCAGATAGTTCCCGCAACAGACGCACTTACTATGCTTCAGTCGGGTACCGTACATTACGTAACTCCTCAGCTTACCAAGGAGAACATGAATACGCTGAACTCGCTTGAGTCCCGCGGCTTCAACAAAATTTCGGTAAGCCAGCTGGGTTACGGTTATATCGGTATCAACGCATCCTATATTCCCAACATTTATCTGCGTCGTGCAATTATGGCGGCAATGGATACCAGCCTTGCCCTTCAGTATTACGATGCAGGTACGGCAGAGCAGATCTTCTGGCCTATGTCTACGGTAAGCTGGGCTTATCCCAAGGACGATAACGGTAACAACGAGACCTATAACGGTCACGCATATCCTTATCTGAACTTTACCGAGGATAAGGCAAAGGAGACCATACTCTCGCTCATGGAAAGTGCATACAGTCACACCATGGGTTATACAGAAAACGATCTTAAGGTGACCTTCACCATCGCGGGCTCTAACCTTACCGACCACCCCACCTATCAGGTATTCCAGACCGCAGCAAAGCTGCTTAACGAATGCGGATGGGACGTTGAGGTTGTTGCAGACTCTCAGGCACTTACAAAGCTTTCCACAGGATCGCTTGCGGTTTGGGCGGCTGCATGGGGAACAACAGTTGACCCCGATATGTATCAGGTTTACCACAAGAACTCTAACGCTTCCAGCGTAAGAGCGTGGGGCTACAATGCTATTCTCTCTAATGACAGCTACTGGATGGAGCAGGATATTCTCGACAAGATGAGTGAGATCATCGACGATGCCCGTGAGACGGATGACCGTGCTACCCGTACTGCACTTTACGAGCAGGCGATGGGCTACGTTCTCGACCTTGCGGTTGAGCTCCCGGTTTACCAAAGACAGCAGCTCTACGCATACAACGGCAACATTATCGACTCCAGCTCCTTCCCCGCTGATATCAACCCCTATTCCTCTCCCCTTGACAGACTTTGGGAGATCAAGTTTACCGAGCGTGCTGCTAACGGCGGCGGTTCGGGCAACGGAATCGGCGGTATCATTGCAGCATGCGTTGCAGGTGCGATCGGTGTCGTAGGAATCGTAGTGTTCTTCCTTCTTCCCGAGGACAAGCGTCTTGCTATGCTCGGCAAGAGACGTCCTTATCTCATTCCCGTCGAGGACATTGACGAGGAGGACCTTAAGGACTATAACAGAATTTATAAAAATAAACGATGATTGGAGGAGAAATAAATGGTAAAGTACATAATTAAAAGACTTGCACAGTCCATACTTATTTTGCTTGGCGTTTCTCTGATAATCTACGTTCTTATCAGATGCATGCCCGTTGACTTCGTTACTCAGAAGCTTTCTTCCATTACGACTACGGGTGCAGAAACCTCCCAGGAGCTTATCGACGCGATGCTCAAGCAGTACGGTCTTGATACAAACATCTTCGAGGGATATATTGCTTGGCTTGGAAAGCTTCTTAAGCTTGATTTCGGTAACAGCTTTAAGTATGGAATTCCCGTAATTGACGTTATCAAGGATCACATGGGTGTATCCTTCGCCGTTGCTGCGATTGCTACTATCTTTGAGTTCCTTATTGCTATCCCTCTCGGTGTTACTGCCGCAACACATCAGTATTCGGTACGTGACTACATAGTTACCGTTCTCGTAATGATCGGTATCTCCCTTCCCTCCTTCTTCTTCGGCCAGCTACTTAAGAATATCTTCGCAATTCAGCTGGAGTGGTTTCCCGCCTCGGGTCTTATCGACGCGTCAAAGGATCTTTCGGGATTTGCGTTGCTTATGGACCAGATGTGGCACTTGTTCATTCCCATACTCACCGTTGTAATTCTTTCCATCGGTGGACGAATGAGAATGACCCGTACGAATATGCTCGAGGTTCTTAACTCCGACTATATCCGTACTGCAAGAGCAAAGGGACTTAAGGAAAAGGTTGTTATTTACAAGCACGCATTCAGAAACACTATGATCCCTCTCGTTACCTCTCTCGCGGGACTTCTCCCCGGTCTGTTCTCGGGTGCGATCATCACAGAGCAGGTATTCGGTCTTCCCGGTATCGGTAACGTGGCATTCGATGCGATGCTGGTTGCAGATATCCCCTTCATAATGGGATATAACATGTTCTTGGCGTTGCTCAGCGTTATCGGCGTTCTTCTCGCCGACCTTATGTACGCTGTAGTTGATCCGAGAGTTAAGCTTGGTTAAGGAGGTGCGATATGGAAAACGAAAAAATTAATCTTCCTGAAAACCAGAGCGAAGAAAAGCTCGCTCCCGTAGAAGAAACCGTATCTCACGAGCAGACACTGAAGCTTATGTCTCCCATGCAGATGGTTATCAGACGTTTCTTCCGCTCCAAGCTTAGTATTGTCGGTCTGATAATGGTAGTTTCACTCTTCCTGTTCTGCTGGGTAGGTCCGCTGATCTACGACGTATCTCCTACCGAGATAGATAAGAGCGGTAAGGTTGAGTACACCACCAAGTGGGTTGAATACACCGATGAAAACGGCGAAACCGTTGGCTTCTGGCAGACTATTGAAACCAACCTGACTGACAATATGCTTTCTGCCCCCTCGGCAAAGCATCCCCTCGGCACCGATAAGACCGGTAAGGACGTGCTTGCACGACTGATGAACGGCGGTAAGATCTCGCTTGGCATCAGCTTTATGGCGGTATTTATCGTAACCTTCCTCGGCATTATCTTCGGCGGTATTGCCGGTTACTTTGGCGGTGCGGTTGATAATATTATAATGAGAATATGCGATATTCTTATGTGTCTGCCCGGCTTCCCTATTCTGCTTATCGTCGGTACGATCATCGACGGTCTGCGTGAGGGAGGCATGACGATGTTTGACTATCAGTACAAGATCTATTGGCTGATGGGCTTCCTTACACTTATCTCATGGTCGGGTACAGCTCGTCTTGTACGTGGTCAGATACTCTCTCTCCGTGAGCAGGAGTATATGGTTGCTGCAGAGGCGATGGGTTACTCCACCTCCAGAAAGATCTTCAAGCATCTCGTTCCCAACGTAATGCCTCAGCTTATCGTATCCATGACCTTGAGCCTTGGTAGTATGATTCTTTACGAGGCTTCCCTTTCCTACCTTGGTCTCGGTGCTCCCGAGCAGTATGCTGCATGGGGTACCATGATCAACGCTGCAAAGGATCCCGATATTCTTGCAAACTATTTCAACGTATGGGGCCCGCCCGGTGTCTGCATTATTATTGCGGTGCTTGGCTTTAACTTCATTGGTGACGGTCTTCGTGACGCACTTGACCCCAAGATGAGGAGGTAATTATGGGCATATTTAATAAGAAAACTGAAAAAAGCTCTGAAAAGCATTACCTCTCCTCTAAGGAGATCAAGGAAATTGCCAAGGCCAATGCCAAGGTAATGAAGGAGCTTGAAAAGAAAAAGTACAGAAAATGTGACGAGAGCGAATTTACCACGTCTATGGACGATGATAAAAACATCCTTGAGATCGAGGATCTACACACCTACTTCTTTACCGATCAAGGTATCGTTAAGGCGGTAAACGGTGTTTCCTTCAATATCCCCAAGGGCTCTACGGTAGGTATCGTTGGAGAGTCGGGCTGCGGTAAATCTGTTACCAGCATGTCAATTATGCGACTTCTCCAAGGCCCCACCGGTCAGATATACTCCGGCTCTATCCGCTTTAAGTCTGTCGACTATAAGCGTGATGAGCACGGCAATCCTATTCCCATCTTTAAAAGAAAGCCTAACGGCAAGATCCTCTTCGAGGATGTGCTTGACAAAAAGGGCAACGTTGTTCTTAATAAGGACGGTACACCCAAGCGAGCACCCGTTCAGGCAACTAATGAGTCGGGTGCCCTGCTCTTCGCAACCGAGGAGAAGGTATACGACATTGCAGAAATGCCTATGAGCGAGATCCACAGACTCAGAGGACGTCAGATCTCTATGATCTTCCAGGAGCCTATGACCTCGCTGAACCCCGTTTTCACTATTGGAAACCAGCTTGATGAGGTAGTATTTATTCATACTCCCGGTGCGACTCCCGAGATGGCTAAGGCACGCTCGCTTGAGATGCTTGAGCTTGTTGGTATCGCTGCTCCCGAGCGTGTTTACAACTCCTATCCCCACGAGCTGTCCGGTGGTATGCGACAGAGAGTTATGATCTCCATGGCTCTCGCCTGCGACCCCAGACTCATTATTGCAGACGAGCCTACCACGGCTCTTGACGTTACTATTCAGGCACAGATCCTCGACCTGCTTCGCGATCTTAAAACACGTATCGACGGCTCGATCATGCTGATTACCCACGACCTGGGTATTATTGCGGAAATGGCTGATTACGTTGTAGTTATGTACGCCGGTCGAATTATTGAGAGAGGTACCGTGCAGGAGATCTTCCATAATCCCATGCATCCCTACACCATCGGTCTGCAGAAATCCAAGCCCACTATGGACTCGGACAGCGACACGCTCTTTAATATTCCCGGCAACGTGCCTAACCCTGTAAATATGCCTAAGCACTGCTATTTTAAAGAGAGATGCTCCAAGTGCATCGGAAAGTGCTCTGGCGATTATCCCGGAATGATACAGGTAAGCCCCACTCACTACGTGGCTTGTCACCTGTATGGAGAGGAGGAAGCAAATGGCTGATAAGAAGAAAAAATCTGTCACCGAGGAAAAGGCTCTTGATCCTCAGGTTCTCGCCTATATTGAAGAGGATGAGAAAAACAAGGCAGCCTTTGCTGCTCAGCGTGAGGAGGACTTTAAGCAGCCCTATGATCCCGACGTTATTCTCGAGGTCAGACATATGCGTAAGACCTTCCCCCTTCAGAAGTCCCTTCTCGGCAAGGTTGAGAGAGAGCTGGTTGCAGTCGATGACGTTTCCTTTAAGCTTAAGGCAGGAGAGACCCTCGGCATCGTTGGTGAGTCGGGCTGTGGCAAAACTACACTCGGCAGAGCGATACTGAAGCTCCATCAGCCCACCGGCGGTCGAATCATCTTCGACGGCGAGGACATCACCGATTTCAACACCAGAGAGATGCGTAAGAACCGTACAAAGATGCAGATCATCTTCCAGGATCCCTACTCCTCCCTCCCCCCCAGAAGCACGGTAGGCGACATTCTTTCCGAGCCGGTTATGGTACATAACATCGTTCCCAGAGATGAGGTTAAGGACTACGTTCTTAATCTGATGGACAGATGCGGTCTCAGAGATTATTACTTCGAGCGTTATCCTCATGAATTCTCAGGCGGTCAGCGTCAGAGAATCTGTATTGCACGTGCTCTTTCTGTAAATCCCAAGCTGGTTATCTGTGACGAGCCTGTTTCCGCACTTGACGTGTCCATTCAGGCACAGATCATCAATCTGCTTAAGGATCTTCAGAAGTCCATGAATCTTGCATACGTGTTTATTTCCCACGACCTGTCGGTTGTAAAGTTTATCTCCGACAAGATCGGTGTAATGTATCTTGGATCCATGGTTGAGTTCGGTAACAAGGAGGATATCTTCTCTAACCCCATTCACCCCTATACGAAGGCACTCTTCTCTGCGATTCCTAATCCTAACCCCGACGTTAAGATGAACCGAATCGTTCTTGGCGGTGATATTCCCTCCCCTGCGAATCCTCCTTCGGGCTGTCGCTTCCACACCAGATGTCCCTATGCGACTGAAAAGTGTAAGTACGTAACTCCCACTTATCGTGAGTATGAGGAAGGTCACTTTGCAGCCTGCCATCTCCTTGAGAAGGACGGCGAATAAAAACATATCATTTATGGAGCAAATCAATGTCTGATAAGAAGAAAAAGAAAAAGGTCGTCTATTATGACGACGGAAGAACTATTGCGGATATGTCGAACCTTTACGGCAAGCCATCTGATGAGGAAAAGCCGAAGGGTAATCAGTTTGACGGCGGAGAGCCCAGCTATAAGGGCAGTCCTTATATTGGCGGCTACCGTCCCGGCCATACACCTAAGGACTGGGCAAAAACATATTGGAATACAGTGAAAACCATGTTCCTTCCCATGCTAGCCACCCTAGGTATCATCGCCACCGCCTTTCTTGTTCTTTGGATCATTCTTGAGCTTGCCTCGTGAATTAACAAAAAGAAAGCCCGACGCCAAAAGCGTCGGGTTTTCTTTTTCACTGTTTATTAAACCAATATAAATAGTCGTTATATGTATAATAATCATCCGTCTGCTCCATAAAATTCTCGCAAACATCTGTGTAAAAACGCTCATTTTTATACCACTCGGGATTATCATCAATATAAGAGATCATATCATCCTTACTCTTTATAATTGCCCCGTTGGTACAAAAAACCTTACCGGGCTCATTTCCAAAGGGACACATATTACCGTGACGGCAATTCAGGCAGCATTTCAGGTGCACTCCGTCGGGAAGCTTTTTCTGTAAATCGGCAAAGGACTCTACCCAAAAGTAATCATTTCCGTATCCCTCAATTGATCTTCCATCGTATAACAATCTCACTTTTACGTTGCTTTGATTATTATATACTTCTGCGTCATGATATAGAATAAGAGCATCGCAAATACTGTCCCCATCAGACGTTGAAAGAGTGATTTTCTTTTGAAGATGCCGATTAAGCTCATACCACGCAGCACCGCTGTAATCGTTCCACTCGATCTTGACAGTACCAAAGGTAAATCTGACCATAAAACCGTTATAGTTATCTCCGATTCCTTCAAGCTCGTATTCACCGTTATTGTTATCCCCAAGATAAAGCACGGTGATCTTGTCTTTAAGATCATTATCAAACAATTTGCGTGCTTCATCCCCCTTATGAATAACCTGGGGCTCACCAAAAATCTCGTTACCATTTTCATCAAAAGTTATAGAACGCATACGCTCATATTCTTTAATTACAATATTACCAAAGTGAATGGTTGCCTCCTTTATCTCCATATCCACGCCTGAGTTGTTCGGAGCGGCGTCCTTATGAACGTTAAGAAGTCTTGCTTTAAAAGTAACATCATCCATATTACCCAGTTTCTCCCAGCCTATAAGCTCCCACTCGCTGTCGTGAAACTCAAAATCCTGAAGTCTGTCAAGTGATGTATATTTCATTTTTGACCTCCGCTGTTATTATTAATTATAAAAGCATCTGCATCCTTTCTTGATTTAAAAATCGCAACTTTCTTATTCTGCCCGTGTTTTTCTATTAAATTATAGATTTCAGGCAATTTGCAATCTCTAAACTCCAAAATTTCTTTTTCAAAATTCGGGTCAAGCTCGGTGGCGATCCAGGGCATATCATATCTGCCCTTGCCAAGTCTTTCTCTCGCTCCTGCAAGGCATTCCTCGGTGGGTAGATCAAAGAGAAAAACTGTATCACAAGCTATCAAACGTCGCTCAAGAGTCCTTGAATAATTACCGTCAATTATCCACTCGTCAAGTGCAAGAATCTCCCCTAACCTATCATCTAATTCCTCTCTTGATATATGCGTTCTGTCCGGCTTATGCCATATCGCATCAAGATAATAAAGCGGCAAGCCTGTTGACTTGCTCAGCTTTTCCGCGAAGGTTGTCTTACCCGATCCCGGACAACCGATTACTATAACTTTTTTCATTTTATCTCTTAAACTCGTATTCCGCTTCTCTATCATCAAGCGAATGATAAATACTGCATAAACAATCGTCAAGATTATCCCATGAATCAACTACTGTAGCTTTATCTCTCTGACAGGAAAATACTCGTCCGCTTTCCGAATCAATGAAAATATCATAAACGGTATGTAAATCATAGTTACGGGTATAGTTACCGCAATGAAGCCAGTGCTTAGGAATATCATCGTGACGCCTCAAATCCTCGATCCTCACGTCGTAAGGCTCTTCCATATTATCAGGACGACCAAAAGGCTGCGTGCGTGGAAGTCCGTAAATTACAAAAAATCCACTTGCGGTCGGGATTCTCTTCTTTTTTATAGTATGCCAAACCTTAACGGTACAAAGATCCGCACCGTTGGTGTATTTTAGAAGCTTTATATACTCCTCCGGAAACTTAAATGTGTACTTTGAGATCAGAAACTCCTCGATTAATTCATCGTCAAGAGGCTTAAACAGCATATGCTCGGCTCTTGGTACACTTCCTGGGCCCAATAACAGAGTGCCGTTTTCTCGTATAATCATATTATCAGCAAACTTTTCTTTTATTTCTTCTAAAAGATTTATAAACTTCATTAGATTCTCCTGCTATTTGTAGTTAAGGGTCATTAGGCTTTACCGCAACAAAAATATGTGCAAAATCGGTTTCATATATTTCTTCGATCGTAAGCTCTGAAAGCAAAATAAGCTTTTTGATTTCTTCGGGAGAATCATGATAAACCTTTATTATCCTACTTCCCATATCGATAAAATCATCTTGATTTTTGTCAATTGAAAGAAGAAATCTGCCGTTTTTATTTAGTAAAGAAGCAATCTTTTTTATTGCTAATGCCTTGTCCTCAATGTGCATAAAGGTTAATGAGGAATAAATGATGTCATATTTTCCAACAAATTTATGCTTAAGAAAATCATCGCAGACAAGATCAACATTAGCAAACGGAAGATTTTGACTCGCACGCTCTATCGTTTTTGGGGAGATATCTATTCCAACAATGCTTTTGCACTTGGGAGCAACCTTTATTGCAAGTCGGCCTGTTCCAACACCGATCTCAAGCACAGTTTTTGTTTCATCAAGGTGCATTTTGTCAATAAAATTCTGCCCATCCCACTTGTCCATATACTCACGCAAGGGCTCGGAATCAAAAATAGGATCATTTCCCTCATCAATAAGCCTGTCGTAATGGTCGATAATTGATTTCATAATAAGTTCCTTGAGACTAGTATTCTTGTTTTTATATTAACATATTGAAAAAATAATGTCAAGTTGTTTTCGTTATATAACTATCGGCTGTACATTTGATGGAGTCGTGATGTGCCGCATACGATAATTGGCAGAAAAAACAAAAAGCCTCGCTTTCGCGAGACTGCATATATATCCAAGGCATGACCAAATGCCCATAGAAAACTGTGAGCGAGTAAAAAACAGTTAATAACTGTTTTTTGTGAAGCGAAGTCC
>JAZSEC010000029.1:0-42390 GCA_045531485.1 Eubacteriales bacterium
TCTACTGCGTAGCTTCTTAGTCTTGAAGAGTCCACCGGACTCTTCACAGTCCGCATACCCCGCTCGGAGATCGGCAAGCTTGTTTGCCAGGCGTAGAGCGTAGGTATCTTCGCTATAAGCGAATATCCGGAAAATCTCCAGACATTCTCGCTGCGGCTCGGTCACGTTTTGGCTCTTGCGTTATTAACGCAATTCACTACCAAAACGCCGCTTCGCTACCCGAAGAGAAATCTTCGGGGCTTTGGTTTTTTATAGGCTTCCGCAAGCATTTGTGGGAGCATTTTTTTATGAAGTTATCCGGAGATGATACCATTAAAGAGGTCAGCCCCCCGGTTGACCTCTTTTTTACGCGACTAAAGCCGCTTGTAAAGGCTCAGGCGGATTGACTTAACAGAGGTGAAATCGGCAGGCAAAAAGAGGTCAATAGGGCAATTTGACCTAAAATAAAGAAAAATTTGTACATATTAACCAAATAAATAAAAATTTTTTTATTTTTTGTTGGAATCGTTTCCAAAAACTATTGATTTTTAAAATCTCTTGTTGTATAATACCATTGGAAACCATTCCAATTATAACAAAATTGTTATTTTTGTACATATTTTATCAAAAATAGAGTTTATAGGAAAAAGGGAGAATCATTTATGGCAAATTTATTATTAAGACACGTTTACAAGATATATCCCGGTGTCGGTAAAGCCAAAAAGAATGCCAAGGGTGAAGCAAAAAAGAGAAGCGGCGATTTCGTTGCGGTCAAGGATTTTAACATGGAGATCAATGACGGCGAGTTTATCGTGTTCGTCGGTCCCTCCGGCTGTGGTAAATCCACCACGCTTCGAATGATAGCAGGTCTTGAGGAGATCAGCGGCGGAGAGCTGTACATAGATAATCAGCTGGTTAACGACGTTGATGCCAAGGACAGAGATATCGCTATGGTTTTCCAGAGCTATGCACTTTATCCTCACCTTACCGCATACGATAACATCGCCTTCGGTCTTAAAATGCGTAAGGTGCCCGTTGCAAAGCTTGATAACAACGGAAATCCTATAATCGCCATCGACGAAAAGAAAATTGCAGCTCTCGAAAAGAGATTAAAGCAGCTTAATAAGGAAAACGCCTCTCTTACAAGCTATATTGCAACTATTCAGGGCAACGACAGCGGCGATCTTCTTTACTATACAGAGAAGAAGGGTCTACTTGAAAGACGAATCGGCGACACCTGCCGTGAGCTTGAATATTATAAGAGCACTCCCGTTCAGATGTATGACTACGTTCACATGTCTAAGGAGGAGATCGACAACAAGATCAAATGGGCTGCGGGCATCCTCGGAATTGAGGAGCTGCTTGACTCCAAGCCTGCTGAGATGTCGGGCGGTCAGCGTCAGCGTATAGCACTTGGTCGTGCGATGGTTCGCGGACCTAAGGTGTTCCTTCTTGACGAGCCTCTCTCAAACCTGGATGCAAAGCTGAGAACTGCCATGAGAGCCGAGATCGTAAAGCTCCATAATCAGCTTAAGACCACCTTCATTTACGTTACTCACGATCAGATCGAGGCTATGACCATGGGTACACGCATCGTGGTTATGAAGCTTGGCGTCATTCAGCAGATCGATACACCCACTAATCTCTTTGACTATCCCGAAAACAAGTTTGTCGCAGGCTTTATCGGAACACCTCAGATGAACTTCTTCGAGGTTGATATTCGCAGAAACGGCGATAAGCTTGACGTATTATTTATGGACGGCCAGAGCATCAGCCTTGCACTCTCCGAGCTTCGTACCATCGACGAGAGATATCTTGACGGTGCAAGTCACAGAGTTTATCTCGGTATAAGAGGCGAAAACATCAAGGTGGATAACTCCGGACTCCGTGCAAGACTTACTATTAAAGAGGTTCTCGGTAACACCACTCAGCTCTTCGTTCGCCTGCAGGAAAAGGACGATGACTTTATCGTAAGCGTGCCCGAGAGAAACGATCTTAAGCCCGGCGACTCTATCGGTATCAGCTTTGGCGAGAGATTCGTTCATCTGTTTGACAAGGAAAGTGAGCTTTCGATCATGTCGAGAGAATACGGAAACAAATAAATATGAAAAAATGGCTTAAATTCTTCTTCCTCAGCTTCTTCTCTCATAAAACCTCAAGGGAGGCAGTGAAGCGGGGATATACAAACACATTTTTAGGCTTTATTCTGGCACTTACCTTTATTTTCGGCGGTCTGGTCGGGGGAGAGATGCTGCCCTTTGGTATGCATTATGACAGCTCACCCGATTTCAAGGCTACCGTCCATGCGGTTATGGCAAATGCCGACCCCGATAAGCGTATTCTGCTTTCTGTGGAAAAGGGTAGCCTTAGGGTAAAGCTTCCCGACGGAGAATATGCCGATGGACTTCTTATCAACACTCTTGAAAACGAGGAGGACAGGGTAAGCTATTCGGTAAACGGCGTTGGCGTGGTTATTGATCTTCGTCCTGCAGGCACGCTTGCCGAGGTGGAGGCCTACTGCGTTTCAAACGACGGTGAAAATACAAGGATCTCCTACGAGGAATACCTCACGTTAAACGAGGTGCCAAGGCTAAATTTCGATTTCAAATTAAGATACACCGGCCGCGAGCTGATTCTTACCGACGAGATGATCGGCGAGTATAAGGCATACGTGGAGGGGCTTGGAGATGAGGCAAAGGGCGAGGTCGACAGACTCTCATCGGAGCTTACGGATGGAAAAATAACCAAGTCCGAGTATGACAAGGGCATCTACGAGCTTTATTTTAAGAATTATTACCCTCCGATTACCGCCTACGAGAGCAGCTCGGCGGTTCCGCTGCTGAGAAATTACTATTATCATCAGTACATAAGTCAGGGAACCGACAGCTTCCTCTTCATCTTCGATGACTATATGGCAGGCTCCTTTAATACGAAAGGCGGCGTCAACGTTCAGTTCTACGGCTTCTTCAGCGGTCTTGACGACGGCTCGCCGGTTGGAGAGGAAATGAGTCAGGCTGAGGCGAACAGCTCGGCAGACCGATTTGTCAAGGATTCCTTCAGCTCCAACTGGTTCTTAAACGTATACGCCCATCTTGTGAACGTTATTTCACTGGCACCCACCATGGCACTTATGCTGCTGGTGGCGGCACTTCTCTCCTACTCTGTGATGAGGCTTTTGGGCGTTGAGAGCATAGCATCTCTCGGTGAGGCGGTCAAGGTTGTGGGAGCCTTCTCCTACTTCGCGGGTCTTATCGCGGCACTGTTTGCTATAGTGATCTCCTTCTTCGTAAATCACAGCGTTATAGTAATACTGCCCATCGCGGTATTCTTCATCGTGCTTATCATAAGATCGGTAATATTTATTATTAAGGAAAAAAAGCTGCAGCAAAAGCAATCTGAGCAGCAGCCCGTACAAACGGAGGTTTAAATTGTTAATTTGCATTGGTGAAATTCTTGCCGACATGATCGGCGAGGAGAAAAACGGAATCACGACCTATGAAAGAAAGGCGGGCGGTGCTCCCTTCAACGTAGCCTGTGCACTTAAGAAATTCGGTGCAGAGGTAAGATTCGTCGGCAGCGTCGGCGATGACCTGATCGGTCGGTTCTTAATTAAATATGCCGCGGATTTCGGCATGGATACAACCTATATTTATAAAAACAGCGAACGCAATACCACCCTTGCATTCGTGGAGCTGAACGAGGAGGGCGACAGATCCTTCTGCTTCTACCGTAAGGGAACGGCGGATTACTTTATGCCACCCGTCAGCGATCAGCTTATCGGCTCTGCCGATATCGTTTGCATCGGCTCGCTTATGCTGGCGGATGCCGACTGCGTGGAGTATGCACTTGACGTAATAAGACGTGCACACGCTCTTGGCAAGACGGTTGCCTTCGACGTAAATTATCGCACCGACATCTTCAGAGATAAAGAAAGTGCAATTAAGACCTATAAGGAAATTCTTAAGGAGGCGGATATCGTTAAATTCTCCGAGGACGAGGTTGAAACCTTTACCGAGGATTACGTAAATTCGCTTGATTCAAAGCTTGTGCTTATTACTCTCGGCGGTGAGGGCAGCGAATGGAGATATAAGGGCAGGAAAAACAGGATACCCACCATCTCCGTAAAGCCCGTTGACACCACCGGTGCAGGTGATGCATTTTTTGCAGGAGCACTCTCTATATTAAATAATAATGTAGGAAAACCTCTCACCGACGAGCTGCTTGACGAGGCACTCAGATTCGGAAACGTGGCGGGGGCACTTAATACCACCGGCAGAGGTGCAATAGATAATTTGCCTGATTTAGAAACTATAAATACATATCTTAGCATAAAGAGAAAGGAGCAATAATGAAAAAATGGTATAAAATCGTAAGCCTGGCATTAATTGCCGTTATGAGCTTTTCATTAGTTGCATGCAGCATCACCGCCGGTACGTCAGATAACGGTGTCGGTACCGAGGGCGGAGCAGAGCTTCCCGCAGGCACGGGTGGCGACAATGCTTCAATAAAGCAGGAGGTAGATAAGGAGAGCGTTGACTCGGATAAAAACGAGGGCGTTACCTTCGAGGACGTCACCGATTACGAGTCGGTTGCAAACGACGTAACCCTGGAGAACGGCTCTGACAGCTTTGCTCTTCTTGACGTTGAGTACGCTGCAGACGAAAAATTCGTCTACACCTCCATCGTTTCCTTTGAGAACGGTGTAGCCGCAGGTCTTGCCTTCGGCTCGGATGATGAATCTCACTACTGGGTATTCAACGTAGACAGACAGGCTAACCTGGTAAAGCTGCTTTACTTCACCGTAGAGGACGGCAAGACCACAGCGGTCGAGCTTCTCACAGACTACTTTATCGGTAACGATAAGATGACCGATAGCGAAAGACGTCTGGTCGGCTCTAAGGTTGCAGGCATCGGCTCTGTTCAGCTTAAGGTCGTTCTTACTCCCGAGGAGGATGGCGTTTATGCAGAATTCTATGCAGACAATATCCGCAGATTCGGTATTGACAGAACTATTAATCTTAACACTCTTGAGAAGCTTCCCGAGGGCGTAGCATACGAGGGCGGTAGCATCGGCTTCAACTGCTTCAGCTCTAAGGTTAAGTTCTCTGACATCTACTACGGCAAGAGCGATTATTCCTACTACACCGAGCTCTACCGTAACCAGTATCACTTCTCACAGTATGCACATTGGAACAACGACCCCAACGGTCTTGTTTATTTCGATGGCTACTATCACCTCTACTATCAGCATCACCCTTATAATAACTATTGGGGCGATATGTACTGGGGCCATGCAAGAAGTAAGGACCTGGCACATTGGGAGCTTCTTCCCATCTGCCTCTTCCCCGATGAGGACTGGGGCGAGGGTGCAGGCTATATGTGGTCGGGCTCTGCCTACGAGTACAGAAAGGGCGACAGTGCCACCATCGACAGCTTCAACTGGTTCCCGAACGGTGAGGGCAACGGTATCATCGCCTTCTACACCCGTGACGGTGGCAGACAGGATCAGATGATCATGTCAAGTGACGACGGCGGTATGACCTGGACTAAGCGTAGACTTATTCCTCAGGACGTGGCAACGGGCGTGGACGGCATCTTCCATAAGGTTGCCTGCCGTGACCCCAAGATATTCCCCGTAGCGACCGATGCAAACGGCAAGACTACCGCCTGGGGTATGGCTCTTACCGGTCAGCAGGAGAACCGAGTATGGTTCTTAAAGTCCACTAACCTCTGGGATTGGTCCTATGCGGGTCAGTATGCTATTAACGTTCCCGAGTGTCCCGACGTTTTGACTCTTACCGCTGACGACGGTAAGGTGTTCAACGTTATGACCCTTACCTCCAGAGAATACATAGTAGGTCATCTCAATTACGACGGCAACTCCATCGTATTCACCGACAAGGACGGCGGTGCGATCGACCCTGCCGATATTCAGAGGATGGACTTCGGTCCCGACTCCTACGCCGCACAGTCCTTCAGCATCAGAGATGAGCAGAGCGACTACTTCGGCAGTACGGTAACTATTCACTGGTTCGCAGGCGTTCCCGCAGATACCGACAGCGGAATTTACGCCAATGCAAGAAAGATCTGGAACGGTAGCGGTATGACCATTCCCGTTGTACTGGGTCTTGCACGCGAGGGTGACGGATATATGCTCACCCAGACACCTATCCTTAAGGATAGCACAGCCTTTACAAAGGATAATCTCCTTACTGTAGAAAACGTAAAGGTTGACGAAAACAGCGAAAATCTTCTTTCCGACGTAAATACACACGTTTTTGAAATGCTTCTCAGCATTGATAACCCCAACGACGAGCCCATTTCCATTAAGATCAACGTAAGTGCAGACGAGTATACCGAGATCGGCTGGAACAAGGATGACGGCTACTACGTAGACCGTAGATTTACCTCCTCTGCAGGACTCAGCATCAGAGATTATCACTTCAAGTTCACCTCCGGTCCCAGAGATTTCGGATCTCAGGACTTCTACATCCTCTCGGATAACGGCGGTGTCGAGGTATTCTGTGATGACTTCAAGATCCCCTTCTACGTTCTGACTCTCGCTTCTCCCTATTCGGTAAAGGCAGAGCTTTCGGTAGGCGGTGAGGTAACTGTTAATAACCTTGTTCTTAACGAGATCGCATCGGTATGGCGTACCGGCGAGGTGGTTGACGGTGAAACCGTTCTCTATATCAGCGACAGTGCGATAGAGCTTGACACCGCTATCACCACCAAGAAGCAGGTAACCGCATACTCCACCTCCGGCCAGGATATCACCTGGGAGATCGGTAGCGGAAATGACGTTATTTCTCTTGAAAATACTACAGGCGGAGTGATCGTAAACGCTCTGAAGGCAGGTAAGGCAACGATTATTGCAACCTGCGGCAATCAGAGAAGAGTAATAGACGTAAGCGTTTACGAGGGCAAGCCTGAAAGCGATATTCCCTTCAGCTCCGGCGGAATCATCTCCGGTAACTGGATCGCGAAGGGCTCTGAGATCATCGCATATACTCCCGCAGGCGACGGATATCTCCTGTCGGACAAGAGTGCGGCAGACTTCAGCTGCTCGGTAGCCTTCTCTCTTGAGGCGGTTGCAGCGGCTTTCATCTTCAGAGCAACCGATGATATGAGCGATTATATCATCTTCAACTACGATAACAACGAAAGAGTCGTTAAGATGTGGTCGCCTCGTGGCGAGATCGCGAGAGCAGCCGCACCCGACGTAAATACAAGCAGCGTGGTTCTGAGAGTGGATGCCAACGGCTCCTCCATCAAGGCGTATATCAACGGCCGCCTTGTTATTGACACCGTGCTTGGCGACGACGAGCCTAAGGCAGGCCTGTTCGGACTTAACGTATATTCGGGTAAGGCGACCTTCAAGTCGATCGCAAACTTTAACGATCAGTACACCTACGGTGGCAGTGGCACTCTTACCGTTGTCGGTGATACAAAGCAGGTTATCACCTCTCTTTACAACAAGACCATGGTAAACACCAAGGTTGACAGAGCCTTCTATACAAGCGATGGAAGAAATCTTATAATCGATCCCACCTACTTCGAGCTTCTGCCCGTCGGAACCTACACCTTCAAGGCGGTTGGCGGAGCAAGCTCCTATGAGTTCACCGTTGAGGTAACCGCCGTTACCGAAACCACCCTTCGCGACGTTACCGTCACCGAGGGCTGTAACGCGGTCATTTATCTTGGCAACGTGGAGCTTGAGTCGGTCAGCGTAAACGGCAGGACTCTTACCGAGGATCAGTATAGCGTAAGAAACTACACACTCACAATCAATTACGGCGTCCTTAAGGCAGGTGACAATGCGGTTGTCATCAACGGGGACAAAAATCTTAAGGTAACCCTGGAGCAATAATTAATCTATAGCTTTGGAGGTAAAAAATGGCAACAACGATCAAAGACGTAGCAAGGCATGCAGGTGTTGGCATAGGTACTGTTTCAAGAGTTATCAATAACGAAAAGGCGGTAGGCGAGCAGACACGCAAAAAGGTTGTCAGGGCGATGGAGGAGCTAAACTACTCGCCCAACAATATGGCGTCCCAGCTGAGAAAAAATGAGACCCGCATAATAGCTCTGTTGGTGCCTGTGGTAAATCACCCATTCTTTGCTAAGCTGGCGTATTACGTGGAGGATGAGGCTGATAAATTCGGCTACTCCATAATTCTGGTATCCTCACAGCAAAAGGTGGATAAGGAAACCGAGATCATCACCAAGATCAAGCATAGAGAGGTTGACGGAGCAGTTTTCGTTACTCACTATATGCATGACGAGGTGGAGCTTAAAAACTGTCCCATAGTTTCCATAGACAGAACCTTCGGCGAGAATATCCCATACGTTACCAGCGATAATTACGAGGCTACCCGAAATGCCATCAGGTTCATGATAGAGCGTGGTGCAGGTAAGGTTGGCTTCATAGGCTCAAGGCCGATAGTAGAATCCGAGATCTCCGAGAGGGAGCGTGCATATCTTGATCTGATGAAGGAATACGGTATGCCCGCCAAAACGGTAAACGAGTTCATCCAGCACGGAGATGAAAACACGGTGGTTGCGGACTTTATGGAAAAATATCCCGACGTAGACGGAGTTTTCGTTTCGGGATACACCATGTCCCAGGTGTTCTACGAGGCGGCACTTAAGCAGGGAAAGAAAATTCCCGACGATCTTCAGATAGTTTCCTACGACGGTATTTTCAAGCAATGGGGTGCAGACAGCATAACCAGCGTAGAGCAGCCCATCGAGGAGATGGCAAGGCAGGTCGTAAGATTGCTCATCAAGAAAATACGTAATGAAGAAACCTGCCAAAGAACGGTTTTAAAAACAAAATTTGTGCTTGGCACAACTACAAAATAATAAAAAAACAACCAAGTGTTGTAAGTAAGGAGAAAAAACATGAAAAAGATTTTCAGCTCGATCATTTCATTTTTACTTGTGTTCGTTATGCTGTTCAGCATGACTGCCTGCTTCGGTGATACCGGCTCGGGTGGCGGCGACGGCGAAACTCCTCCCACCGATTCCGAGGGCAACGTAATCGTAAAGATCATGTTCCACGTTGATAAGTCCTCCACCGAGGGTCAGGCTTATCAGAAGAGAATCGACGCCTTCAACGCTGCATACAAGGATAAGGGCATCAAGGCTCAGGCTATCTTCAAGGCACGTTCTGCAGGTGCATCCGGCTATGAAACCGAGCTTCAGAACAATCAGCTTGAGGGTACTCTTGCAGACATCATCACCTTCGACGCACCCAACACCGCGGCTTATGCAAGTGCAGGCCTCCTCTACGATATCACCGATCTCGTTCCCAGAGAGGAGCAGGAGAAGTTCTTCTCCCTTAATATGTACAACGGCAGACTCTACGGTCTTCCCATTCAGGAATCCAGTGCGGGCTTCTTCTACAACAAGAAGATCTTCCGCGAGGCAGGCATCGACGTTGGCGGCTACACCGCTGAGAATCCCTGGACTCTCGATCAGTTCAAGGGCGTTTGTGCACAGCTTAAGGCTCACGGCGTAACTCCCGTTGATATGCGTCTTGACGCTACCAAGGACGAAACCGCTCCTTACCTCTTATATCCCTTCATTTATGCAACCGGCGGTAGCTTCGTATCCGCTGACGGCTACACAGCAAGGGGCTATTACAACTCTGCTGAAACCGCACAGGGCTTCCAGTTCCTTAAGGATCTCATCACCTCCGGCTACACCTCCTACTCCATCGGTGCAACCGATTTCTTCACCGGCAAGGTTGGTATGTACCTTTCCTCCGGTTGGACTATTCCCGATCTTGATAACAAGTACAGAGAGAACTTTGCTTCCCGTGATGACTGGGGCCTTCTTCCTTATCCCAAGGGCACCGTTGCAGCAAGTGCAACCGGTAGCTGGTCCTACGCTATCACCAACAACCATCACACCGACAAGACCGCGACCCTTCAGCTTCTCCTTTGGATGACCTCCGCAGAGAGCTCTGAGGCTATCACCAACGCTACCGGTATGATCCCCGCACGTAGAGACGTTGTTAAGAACTATGAAGTGAACTCTCCCGAGTACACCCTTCTTAAGCAGCTTGAGCTCAGCGGTAAGGAGCGTCCCGTAACCGTTGCATATCCCACCTTTTCCACCACCTTCAACCAGGTTATCTACGGTCTTGGCAACGGCAACGTACCCGACCTTCTCAACTCCGCAACGAATACTCTTCAGGATGCAATGGATAAGGTAAAAGACAGACGTTAACGTCTGAAAAAATAAAAAAATGACTACAACATCATTAATAATATTAGGATTATTCTTTTGTGCCTTCTGTGGCTTCGTCGCTTATGACCTAGCCACAGCCAAGAGGCATAGGGAGGTCTACCGTGTAAAATCCTCGGTAACCGCATACCTTATGCTTCTCCCATCGGTAATACTTGCATTTCTGTTCATACTGTTACCGATCCTGTATTCCCTTGGCTACGCCTTTACAGACTACTATCTGCTGAGGCCTAATGACATTAAGATCACCTTCCTTGATAATTTCAAGGGTCTTTTCGAGGAGATCGCCTCTAAGGGAATGCTCTATAATGCAATAAAAAATACCGCTACCTTCGTAGTCGGCGTTGTTCCTCTGCAGATCATACTTGCTCTGCTGCTGGCTCTGTTTGTAAACCGCCCCTGCTTCGGAAGCAAGATATTCAAGGTATGCTTCTTTGCACCCGTTGTAATCTCGCTTTCGGTAACTGCCTTCCTCTGGGAGCAGATACTGGCACCCGGTCCCACCGGACTTTTGAACTCGGTGCTTGGCATGTTCGGCGTTCCACCTCACGAGTGGCTGCGTGATCCCGCAACCGCGATGCCCTGTATCATAGTGCTTAGTGCATGGCAGGGCTGTGGCTATCAGATGCTGATCTTCCTCTCCGGCCTTTCCAATATCAGAAAGGATCTTTATGAGGCGGCATCCCTCGACGGAGCAAACTGGTGGCATCAGTTCTGGAACGTAACCTGGGTCGGACTTCGCTCCACCTTCGTTTACATACTTATAACCGTGTTTATCGGTGCCTGCAGAATCCTTACTCAGCCCATGCTGATGACCGGATATATGCCTCATACGGTAACGCTGTCTTATTATATGTACAACATCGGTTATACCGAGCGTCTGGTAGGCGAATCGTCGGCGGTAGCGTTGCTGATGACTATATTTATCGGCGGCATAACGCTTATACAGCGTAGACTGTTCAGGGAGAAGTAATATGGATAGACGAATAGATTTACCTAACTTTAGGCCAAACAAAACTCCGGTCAAAAAGACCGTGAAAGAGGTAATTTATTACATTGTCGGAATAATTTTATCTTTAATATTCATACTCCCCATACTGTATATGCTGGCAACCTCTACAAAAAGTGAGTTTGCCTACGCTGAGAGTGTAGGAACCTTAAAGATGTTTTTACCCGACTTTGCCAATCTTGGAATTGCCTTTGATAACTACAAGAGCGTATTAGTTAATTACGACATCTGGAAATACGCCTTAAACAGCTTTGTATACGCGGCGATCGTTATCGTGCTTAACATACTGATCAACG
The DNA here is from genome assembly GCA_045531485.1 of Eubacteriales bacterium. Taxonomy (GTDB): domain Bacteria; phylum Bacillota; class Clostridia; order Oscillospirales; family CAG-272; genus UBA1740. The sequence continues at coordinate 11,539 of JAZSEC010000029.1, forward strand.
GACTCGCAGGCTACGCTATGGCAAAGCTTACCTTCCCCGGCAAGAAGCTTCTTTCCTTCATGATCATCTTCCTGATAGTCGTGCCGGTAGAAACCTCGATCATTCCTCTTTACTCAATAGTTAAGATAATGCTTGGATTAAAGCAGGAGATGTCGGTCATAGGCGTTATTTTACCCGCAGCGATAAGCATCTTCAACATCTTCCTCTTTATGCAGTTCTTCCAGAACATTCCTAAGGAGTATGAGGAGGCTGCACGCATGGACGGAGCAAGCACTCTGGGCGTATTCTTCAAGGTTATCCTCCCTCTGTCGAAGCCCATACTTGCAACCGTTGCAGTATTCTGCTTTATCGGTGTGTGGAACGACTATCTCTGGCCCTCGATGATATTGCCCGCGGCTGATGACGGCTCCTGGTCGCTTCTGCCTATTCAGACGGCACTTATCTCTATAAAGAGTATAGAGGGCATCACCACCGGTGAGGTTATGGCCTCGCTGGTAACTACAAGTATACCAATTTTCGTAACCTACGTTGCGGCACAAAAATACATTGTTCAGGGCTTCGGTACTTCCGGGCTTAAAATGTGAGGACTTATGAAATTTTACAGACTTATAGCATTATTAATATTTTTGATGATGCTTGTTGGCACACTGGCAGGCTGTGGACTCTTCGGTAAGGATCCCGACGATAATAAGGATCCCGAGGAAAAGGATCCCCTCCTCCTTAATTATTCGCTTGACGAATCCTCCGGCAGTCTTACCAAGGAATCTGTAAGCGGTGTTGATTATACCATCAACTACGTGTTCAACGAGCAGAATGCCGACACTCTTTTCAAGGAGCCTAACGACCCTCTGAGAAGACCCGGTGTAAAGGGAAATGCTCTGTATATGGACGGATTTTCCAACAATATCGTCAACAGAGATTTCATAGCTCCCAAGTCGGCGATCACCATGTCCGCTTGGGTAGCACCCAGAGTTTTTGAGAATATCGTTTACTATGGCGGCGAGACCGCAGGTGCAGGACACACCCGTATGACCTCTATCATCAATAAGGGTGATATTGAGATGGGTGAGGGCTTCCTTCTCGGCTACGGCAGACTCGGTGTATGGGGCATTCAGCTTGCTCTTCACAGCGATGAAACCGGCGAGGACTTCGTTGTTGGCTTCTACGATCCCATCAACGCACTTCCTCTCTACGAGTGGTCCCACGTTGCAGTTGCCTTCGACGGCAAGACCGGTTATATCGGTCTGTTCTATAACGGCGAGACCGCCTACGAGGCAATTATCCCCGAGCTTGTTGCTACCAGCATCATCTCTACCGAGGAGCCTCTTCGCATCGGTGCTTACGTCACCCCTCAGATCGAGTTCGGTATCAAAAGACAGATGATCTCCGGCCTTCTCGATGAGGTAAGGATCTACTCCTCAGCTCTTACACCTAAGGACATCGACGGTATTTATAACGATACCGACTGTGCAGGTGAGCATCCTGAGCTTGACTGGAAGGACATTGCTCTTGATTCCTCTGTATACGAGGGAGATCGCTACCGTCCCCAGTACCACGCTCTGCCTCCTGCAGTATGGATGAATGAGCCTCATTCTCCCTTCTACTACAACGGCATGTATCACGTATTCTATCAGCATAATCCCGCAGGCCCCTACTGGTCGCAGATCCGTTGGGCTCATATAGTAAGCGAGGATATGGTGCATTGGAAGTACGTTAAGGACGCTGTTGTTCCTACCGCGGGCATCTGTCCCGAGGGTATCTGGACCGGCGGTGCATGTATCGGTCCCGACGGCACACCCTGGCTGGTAATTACCGCGGGTACAAACCTCTACGGTAATCCTAACCACGGCGGACAGAACGTTGCCTTTGCCCATGCGGCAGATCCCACCGATCCCTTCCTCTCCGAGTGGATCGTTGAGGATAAGCTCGTTATCACTCAGCCCAACGACAATACCCAGGGCGAGAGAGAGCAGTTCCGTGATCCCTTCGTCTGGTATGATGACGGAACCTATTATATGATGGTTTCCACCTCTATTCCCGGTGCGGGCGGCTCGGCCGTTGTTTACACCTCCGAGAATATGAGAGAGTGGGATCATCGCGGATACCTCTATCAGTGCGATTATAACAGATATCCCGAGCAGGGTGCACACTGGGAGTGTGTAGTAATGCTTCCCATCAGCACCAAGGACGGATCTCAGACAAAGTATATTTTATTCGACTGTCCTCAGTACACCGTAGACGGCTATGTCGTTGAGTGCTACTACTGGATAGGAACCTTTGATAAGGAAAACTGCAGATTTATTGCAGATGACGATAAGCCTAAGCTCTTCGACCTTGGCCGTGGCGTTTACACCGGTCAGAACGGCGTTTGCTTCCTCACCGAGGAGGATATCGCGGCAGGTAAGAGCTACGAGGATGGCAGAACCATCATTTACGCTATCGCTCAGGGTAAGGATGCCGGTACAACACAGAACTATACTGCAGGCTGGGCTCACAACTTTGCAATTCCCCTTGAACTCTGGCTCTCCGACGACGGCACAGAGGTTATCCGTGAGCCTGTTAAGGAGATCGAAAGCCTGAGAATCGAAACCCTCTACTCCTACAGCGGCGAGGGCAAGACCGCCGATGAGGTTAACAGCGAGATCTCTGATATCCGCGGCGATACCCTTGAGATCAGGGCAAAGATCACCCTCGATCCCACAAGCCCCGATTACTCTGCAGGCTTCCTCGTAAGATATAACCCCAACACAGTTGACGGCAGAACCGAGAGAACCGAGATCGTATTCGCTAACCGAGGCGTCTGGGTTGAGAGAATCCAGTCCTCTATGCTGGATTACGTTAACCGTCAGCCCAGCAATACCTGGGATCGCGTCAAGAACGAGTATGAGGTAACCATTCTCCTTGACCGTTCCATGCTGGAGGTTTACGTTGACGGAGTAATGAGCTTCACAACGAGAATTTATCCTAAGTACGGCGACTCCGATTATTTGAGAGTATTTGACAACAATGCAAACATAACCTTTACCGAGCTTTATATTTACCGTATGGGCAGTGCTTACAGCGACACCCTGACTCCTCCCTACTACGGTAACGTGGGCAACCTCGGTGATTAAGGAGGCAACATGCGTAAAATATCGAATATAATTTTAAGCATTCTATGCGTAATATTTCTGTGTGTTGGCCTGATCGGTTGCGACCTGTTCGGTAAAAAGCCCGATCCCCAGCCCCAGCCTCAGCCCGGTGACGGCGAGGTTAAGGAGCTTGTTAACGGTGGCTTTGAATCGGCAGATCTGTCCGGCTGGACTGTTGAGTACGGCGACGCCTTCAATGATGATTGCGTTTCCTCTCAGAAGACCTTCATGTTTGATAACGATGCAAACAACAATATTCTTGCCATCAATCAGACAGGCAACTGGTATCTTACCGGTAAGGGCTATCACGGCAGGTTTTCGGGTGCGAGAACGGGTGCTATCCGTTCTGTAAACTTTACCGCTCCCGAGGACGGCATGATCAGCATTAAGCTGGCTGGCGGTGCGTTGACCGTCGGCAAGGGAACCGGTGCACCGGCAAAGGCGAGGGAAAGAATCTGCTTCGTTGGCTTCTATCTTGCAGAAAACGACAAGATGATTGCTATGCAGACCAACGAGTATTTCCACGAGCACACCGAGGAGTATATCATTCCCGAAAGATATGCCTCCGGCGTATATAACACAGATAACTTCTATGAGTATTCCATTGACCTGTCCGAATACGCAGGTCAGGAGATCTACATCAGAATAGTAGATAATGACGAAAGCTTCTACTACGGCTATATCGCAGTAGACGACATCAAGATAGGCGGCGACGCAATCTCTCAGACCGAGGGCAGCTTCTTTACCAAGGTGACCGATTACGTTACCGACGTTGAGGCTCCTTCCATTCACGAGATCAAGAACGGCGGCTTCGAGAGCGGATCTCTTGCAGGCTGGACTGTTGTTGAGGGCGATGCCTTCTCCAACGAGGGTGTAAATACCGAGAGCGTTTGGTGGAATGAGAATATCACCTATTCCCGCGACGGCGACTATCATTACGGCAAATACATGCCCTCCGCAACCGGCGTTATGCGTTCCTCGGAATTCGTTCTCGGTGGCTCGGGCTACATCTCCTATAAGCTTGGCGGCTGCTCCGATAACAGCAAGGCTTATATCAGATTTATGGTAAAGCAGGGCGACGAGGCGATAGAGGTTGCAAGATATTCCAACTTCAAGTATTGGAATTATCAGTTCCCCTACGTGCAGAACGGTATGCGTCTGCTTAATATGGTTCAGTACTATGCAGATTTCTCTGCATATATCGGCAAGACAATGTATATCGAGGTCGTTGATGCCAACAGCTCTCCCGACGAGCTTGGCTGTATCGTTCTTGACAGCGTGCAGACCTACTGGGAGGAGAAGCCTCTCTGGATAGACAGCGAGTCCTTCCTCGTTAAGTACGAGCCCGATATCATGATCGAAAGCGAAAATCAGATCGTAAACGGCGGCTTTGAAACGGGCGACCTTACCGGCTGGACAGCCGAGGGCGACGTTATCGGTCAGGTAACTAACGCAAGCGGCTGGTGGAACGAGAACCTTCCCTACAACAAGAAGGGAACATATCTCTTCTCCGGTATCTCAAACGAGGCGGGCAGAGGAACTCTTACCAGCTCGGCATTCACCGTTGGCGGCAGCGGATACATCACCTTCCTTCTTGGAGGTGGCGGTAATCCTATGGAATGCTACATCTCCATTATTGATGCCGAAACCGAGGAGGAGGTTGCACGCTTTGCTAACAGACTCTTCAACGACAAGGGCATCGGCATAATCAATAACGGCAGTAACCTTGCTAACATGGTGCTTTATAAGGCAGATCTCTCAGAGTTTATGGGCAGAAGCCTTAAGATTCGCGTGGTAGATAACGCTACCTTCGGCTGGGGTCTTATCACCGTAGACAGCTTCGTAACCTATTACGAGGACGCTCTCAGCGTGCCTGCAAAGGCAAATGAGGCTGTGGACATCAAGCCCGAGCCCCTTCCCGACACCGTTCTCGGTGAGAAGGATCCCTATCAGGTGCTTAACGGCGACTTTGAAACGGGTAACCTTACCGGCTGGACTATTGAAACCACCTTCGGTCAGACCGATATCGGCTACGTTTCCGGCCAGGACGTTTTCTGGAAGAATGCCGATAAGCCTTATAACAAGGACGGCAGATTCCTCTTCACAGGCATCGAGGACGTTATGGGCTCGATGGAGGCGGCACACGGCAGCCTTACCAGTACCAATTTCACCATCGGCGGATGCGGATACATCACCTTTAAGCTTGGCGGCGGCTACAATGCCGAGTGCTATATCGAGATAGTTGATGCCTCCACCGGCCTTGCAATCGCAAGATATCACAACGATAACGACGGCAGTAACGAAGGCCGTATGTTCCGCTTCAAGGCAGATCTTTCGGAGTTTATGGGAAAAGAAGTTTACATCAGAATCGTAGACAACGCCTCCTCCGACTGGGGTTGCCTTGCAGTAGACAGCTTTATCACCCATTATGAATCAATTGAAGAGTTGCCCGAGGCGACGCTTATTGAGAATAAACTTAATTAATTAAAGGAGAGCAAAATGAAAAAAGTATTTACCAAATTAGCTTTAGTTTTATTAATCTCCGTTTTAGCAATGATGATAGTTGGATGTGGACTCTTCGGTGATCCGGGCGAACAGCCCGGTCCCGGCCCCGACGACGAGGGCAATACTCCCCATACCCACGAATATTCTGAGGAAATAACTAAGGCTCCTACCTGTAGCACGAAAGGTGAAAAGACCTTCAGCTGCTCCTGCGGCCATAGCTACACAGAAGACATTGAGAAGCTTGATCACACAGTAGAGATCATTCCCGCAACAGAGCCCACCTGTACCGCTACCGGTCTTACAGAGGGTAAGAAATGCTCTGTATGTAATGCTATACTCGTTGTTCAGGATTCCGTTCCCGCAAAGGGACACAGCTACTCCTCCGAGATAACCGAGGAGCCCAGCTGCAGCAAGGAGGGTACTAAGGTATTTACCTGCTCCTGCGGCGACAGCTATTCCGAAGCTGTAGCAAAGCTTAATCACACCGAGGCTATTGATGCCTCTATCGCTCCCACCTGTACCACCGACGGTAAGACCGAGGGCAAGCACTGCTCTGTATGTAACGAGGTCATCCTTGCTCAGCAGACAGTTCCCGCAACCGGCCACACCGAAAAGATTCTCCCTGCGGTAGAGCCCACCTGTACCACCGACGGTAAGACCGAGGGTAAGCAGTGCTCCGTATGTAGTGAGATCATCGTAGAGCAGAAGTCCATAGATGCAGAGGGACATAAGTATACTCCCGTAGTTACTGCACCCACCTGTATCAAGGGCGGCTTTACCACCTATACCTGCTCCGTTTGTAACGACAGCTACGTTGCTGACAAGGTTGATGCTAACGGTCATACCGAAAAGACTCTTCCTGCAGTTTCTGCAACCTGTACCGAGGGCGGTCTTACCGAAGGTAAGCAGTGCTCCGTATGTAACGTAATTACCGTAGCTCAGCAGCCCACAGAGGCAAAGGGTCATACCGAAAAGACTCTTGCAGCAGTAGCACCCACCTGTACCAAGGCCGGTCTTACCGAAGGTAAGCAGTGTACGGTATGTAACGTTGTTACCGTAGCTCAGCAGTCCGTTGAAGCAAACGGTCACACCGAGGCAGCTGCAGTTAAGGAAAACAAGGTTGACCCGACCTGCTCTGCAACCGGCTCCTATGACAGAGTCGTTTATTGCTCCGTATGTAGCGAGGAGCTTGACAGAACCGCCGTAACCGTTGATAAGAAGGCACACACCGAGGTCGTTGACCCCGCTGTTGCTCCCGATTGTACCGACACCGGTCTTACCGCAGGTAAGCATTGCTCCGTATGTGGCGAGGTTACCGTTGCACAGGAGGTCGTTAAGGCACTCGGCCATACCGAGAAGGTTATTCCCGGCACTCCCGCAACCTGTCTTTCCGCCGGTCTTTCCGACGGTAAGCAGTGCTCCGTATGTAACGAGATCCTTGAGGAGCAGAAGGCTATCGGTGCACTTGGTCACGATGAGCGTATTCTTTCCGCAGTAGCACCCAGCTGTACCGCTGAGGGTAAGACCGAGGGTAAGTTCTGCTATGAGTGTGGCGTAACCCTCGTTGCTCAGACTATTCTTCCCAAGATTCCTCACGCTTATGATGATGAATCCGATCTTATCTGTAATTCCTGCGGAGCCGAGAGAGCGTGTCTGCACCCCGAGACCACCGTTGTTCCCGGCAAGGATGCGACCTGTACCGAGAACGGCCTTACCGCAGGTACTAAGTGTAGCATTTGCGGCGACATCGTAGATCCTCAGGAAACCATTGATGCAAAGGGTCACGTTGAGGTTAAGATCCCCGCAGCAGCACCCACCTGTACCGAGAACGGTAACACCGAGGGTAAGAAGTGCTACACCTGTGGCGAGATACTCATTAAGCCTACCGTCATTGGCTCGAAGGGTCATACCGAAAAGACTCTTCCTGAAGTTCCTGCAACCTGTACCAGCACCGGTCTTACCGAGGGTAAGCAGTGTACCACCTGTACCGAAATTACGGTTGCTCAGAAGGTTACTCCCATTATAGACCATACATATTCCACCGAGCTTACTAAGGGCGAAACTCAGCACTGGTACGCATGTACCGTCTGCAGTGCCAAGTCCGACGTATCCGATCACGCATATACCGAGGAGATCGGCAGAAAGAATGCTACCTGTACCGTAGACGGCTATATCCAGACTCAGTGTGAGTGCGGTGCCGTTAAGAAGACCGTTATCAGTGCGAAGAATCACAGCTATTCCAGTGAATGGTCTCACACCGATACAGAGCACTGGCATGCATGTACAGCCTGCGGTGACAAGGCGGATCTTGCAAATCACGAATATACCAAGGAGATCTCCAGAGTTGAGGCAACCTGTACCGCAAACGGCTTCTACGTTATGGCGTGCGAGTGCGGTGCAACCAAGACCACCGAGATCATCTCCGAGGGACATAAGTACACTTCCGTTGTAACCGCTCCCACCTGTACCACCGATGGCTTTACCACCTACACCTGTTCTGTTTGTGATGATAGCTACACCGATGATATAGTTGGAAAGCTTAATCACTCCTATAACAGCGTTGTAACCGCTCCCACCTGCACCGAGCAGGGCTATACCACCCATACCTGTGCTGCTTGTGGCGATACTTACGTAGATGCATACGTAGCAGCGGGCGGTCACGATTATAAGGCTGTTGTCCTTGCTCCCACCTGTACCGAGGGCGGCTATACCACCTATACCTGCTCCGTATGTGATCACAGCTACGTTTCCGATCACAAGGAAAAGACAGGCCACAGCTATTCTGACAAGTGGTCCTCCGACGAGGCTAACCACTGGCACGAGTGCCACTGCGGAGATAAGTCCGAGATGGGTGAGCACGTATTTACCAACGTATGTGATGCTGACTGTAATATCTGTGGTGCAACCAGAGAGGTTGAGGGCCATAAGTATGATAACGCTTGTGACACCGAATGTAACCTTTGCGGCGACGAAAGAGAGGTTGAGGGTCATAAGTACGACAACGCTTGCGACACCGACTGTAACGAGTGCGGTAACGTAAGAGAGGTTGGCAAGCACGTATATGACAACGCTTGCGACACCGACTGTAACGAGTGCGGCAACGTAAGAGAGGTTGGCGAGCACGTATATGACAACGCGTGTGACGCTGACTGTAACGAGTGCGGCAACGTAAGAGCGGTTGGCGAGCACGTATATGACAACGCGTGTGACGCTGACTGTAACGAGTGCGGCAACGTAAGAGAGGCCGAGGATCACAAGTATGATGACGACGGCGACGTTGACTGTAACGTTTGTGGTGGCATCAGAGTGGTTGCTCCCTCCATTATTGAGGGCACTATTTCTAAGGATCACGACATCTATTGGCTTGATGACAAGAGCGGTCTTGTTATCGATTTTGCAGAAAATGTAAAGAATAATAGTCATCTTGAGCTTGTTTACACTGTAAAGCTTGGTGATGAGGTGCTTGTCCTTGACGGCTCCAGATACACTCTTGCTCTTGACGGCTATAACGAAAATACCGTTTATAAGACCTTCAGCGTTACCGTTTCTGCTAACGTAGAGGGCGAAGAGGTTACTCTTGAATACACCTACACTCTTGGTCTTAAGGATACAAGCAAGTACAGAGTTGTTAACAGCACCTTCGAAAAGAACCTTGACGGTTGGGTGATCAACACCACCTTTGGCGAGCGTCCCTTCGCAGGAATTGACGAAAAGTCTACCTTCTGGAACGAGGGCTATCCTATGTTCAACGTAGGTAAGTACTTCTCCTCCTACGCAGACGGTGCAGATGAATACTCTCACGGTAACCTTACCTCCAGCTTCTTCACTGTAAACAGCGACTATGCTACTTACATGCTTGGCGGCGGCGGTAACCACAACGTATATATCACTATTGAAAACAAGGACGGCGAGGTTCTTGCACTCTTCCGTAACACCAAGTTCCGGGACTTCTCCGATGAGCAGAACAAGACTCTTAATGATGATCAAAGACGCGAGCTTGTCGGTAACAGCATCTTCCTTGCTAACTTTGTAACCTATAAGGTTGACATCTCCGCCTTCAAGGGTCAGGAGATCAGATTCGTAATTCACGATTATGCATCTGAAGGCTGGGGCGTTGTATACTTCGACGAGCTTCACACCTACTATGAGTCCGCGGACGCTATTCCCGAGGGAGCAGTTCTCGCAGATAACCTTCTTGCAAATAAGGATAGCCTCAACGCAGAGCTTGGTCTTGAGATCACCGAGCAGGGCGATTACACCGAGGAGTCCTACAATGCATACCTTGTAAAGCTTGGCGAGGCAAAGGCACTCGTTAATGACATAGCGGTTACTCAGGCAACCGTTGACGCGGCTACCTCCGCTCTTACCAATGCACGTCTTGCACTTGCAGTAAGACCCGTTCTTGAGGAAGAGGGTGCAGTCAAGTCCTTCAGCATCATCTCCGGTAATAATAAGGAGATCACTCTCTCCGATTACGTTAACACCAACAATCTCAGCGGCATTACCTATGAGATCATCGCAGGTGAGTTCGTCACCGTCAGCGATATCCTTGACGGTAAGTTTACCATTACCGCAGGCACAGTAAGCGAGGCAACCACAGTCAACGTAATTATTAACGTTCTTCACAACGGAGAAAAGAAGCTTGCTATTGAGCTTTCCGTTCAGATTACCAACGATCTTGCACCCACCGTATTTAACGATGAGGTTGTTAAGAATTATGACATCTTCGATCTTGTTAACAAGATCGATATCACCATCGATCTCTCCGAAAACGTAGATAACGCAGGCAAGCTTGCTCTTACCTACTACGTAAACGGCGAGGCAGTTGATGGCACATCCTACGTATTCACCTTCGGTGAGTACAACGATAAGGCTACCGAGGAGAGCTTCAGCGTAACAGTTTCCTACGTAGCAAACAACGAGAGCAAATCCATCTCCTACACCTACAAGCTCTCTATGAAGGATTCCACCGACTACAGACTTGTAAACGGCGACTTCGAAAACGGCCTTGAGGGCTGGACTCAGGTTGGTAATATCGGTAACGTAAGCTCCGATACTCACTACTGGGTAAACGATCCTGAAAGAGCAGAAGGATTTGCATTCGGTATGGATGGCAACGGCATGTTCTCCGCTTACGCTCCCGGTGCATCCGAGGCAGCAGTAGGTACTCTCACATCCTCAAGCTTCACCGTTGGTGGCTCCTGCTTCGTAACATTCAAGGTTGGTGCTATGAGAGATGCTAACTACGTTTATATTGACGTTGTTGACGCAGAAACCAAGCAGATCCTTGCACGCTACTATAACGGTCTTTGGGCAGAACGCACCGAGGACGTAAAGAGCGGCTGTACTCTCATTTCCTATAAGGCAGATCTCTCCGCCTTTGCAGGCAAGGAAGTATTCTTCCGCATCAGCGATAACGCAGACAGCGGCTACGGCCTCTTCTTCGCAGATAGCTTCATTACTTATTATGAAAACGAGCCCGATGGCTTCAATGAGGCAACTCACGTAGATTATCAGCTTCCCAACACCATCTATGACCTCTTCAACGGCGGCTTTGAGATGGGCAACGTTCAGGGCTGGTGGAACAAGGGCGAGATCGGCGTTGTTACCAACGCAAACGGCTTCTGGGGCGATAATATCCCCTATGGCAAGGACGGCGAATATCTCTTCACCGGTGTTGAGAGTAACGGTGCCGACACTATGAGAGAGGGCAATAAGGGTACCCTTACCAGCTCGGTATTCGAGATCGGTGGCACAGGCTACATTTCCTTCCTTCTTGGCGGTGGCGGAAACGAGCACTGCTACATTCAGATCATCGACGTAAATACCGGCGACATTCTTGCAAGATATCGTCAGCAGGCACAGGATAACGCAGTTCTTAAGTGCCACGTTGCAGATCTTTCCAAATACATTGGCAGAACCGTAAGAATTCAGGTTGTTGACTATGCTACAAGCGGTTGGGGTTGCGTATCCTTCGACAAGGTCGTTACCTATTATGCAACCACAGATAGCCTTCCCGAAGGCGTTGCAGCTAACAACATCTTCTTAGGCAAATATGACGTTACCAACGGCAGCTTTGAAAACGGCATGGACGGTTGGGGCATGAACATTTATGAGGCAGGTGATCATAACACTGTCGGTTGGGTAGAAAGCACCGAGCACGATGCAGGCTGGTATACCAAGAACGACGACAGAAAGGATGGCAACAACATCTTCACCTTCTGTAAGCCCGACGGTACCAACTGTGAGAATACCAAGGGCGAGCTTTACAGCTCTACCTTCACCTTAAAGCAGGGCTCCTTCGTATCCTTCAGATTCGGCGGTGCAGGTACCCGTAACGTATATCTCCAGCTTTGCAGAGCAGACGGCGAGGTAATTGCAACCTTCTATAACGAGGGTCCCGGTAAGATTAACACCGAGATGTTCGCTTATTACTATCAGTACACAGGCGAAACTGCAGATTGCTTCTTCAGAGTTGTGGACAATGCTAACGCTACTTACGGCTGCTTCGTAGTTGACGACTTCAGAGCAAACCTCAGCTCCGCTCCCGAAGGCTTCATCGAAGCTATTCGTTAATTCTACTTAATTAAAAGTACAGTTCTATTCACTAAAAAACTCCCCCGCCTCTCGGGGTGGGGGAGGAAAAAACATCAGCGACATAAGAAAACAATTAAGGAATAAATAAAATGAAGAGATCATTAATATTTAAGAGTATAATTGCGATCCTTATCGTCTTTATTTTCGGACTTAGTGCAGTCAGCTGTGATTTGCTTGAGGATTGGGGAATTATCCCCGGCGACGGCACAGGCGACGGTACCGGTGACGGCACAGGCGACGGCACAGGCGACAACGAGGAAAAGGTAGATAAGACTGCTCTTGATGCAGAGATCGCACTTGAGGTAAGAGAGCAGGGCGATTATACCTCCGATTCCTATAATACATACCGTGAAAAGCTTGACGCGGCAAAGGCGGTTTCTGCCGATGAATCTGCAACACAGAATCAGGTTGACAGTGCTACCGTAGCTCTCAGCAACGCACGTAATGCTCTTAGCATAAGACCCGTCGAGGCAGTTAAGGGTGCAAATAAGGAGATCGTTATGACCTCCGGCGAGGTTAAGGAAATTGCTCTTGCCGATTACGTTAATACCAACGGCCTCAGCGGCATTACCTATAAGCTTCAGACAAGCAGCGATAAGCTGACCCTTGGCGAGATCAAGGACGGTAGGTTCACCCTTACCGCAGGCGAGGTAAACGGCACCTTTGACGTCAAGGTATCCGTTAACGTTTACTATAACGGCACAGCAAAGCATTCTCTTGAGCTTTCCGTAACTATTAAAAATGACGTAGCCCCCACCCTGAAGGGCGAGGAGCTTGTTAAGGAATTTGATCTTGTTACACTGGCAGGTAAGGACAGTATCGTCCTTGATTTTGCAGAAAATGTAAACAATACTGGTCATTTAGCCATTAATTACACCGTAAAGCTGGGTGATGAGGAGCTTGTTCTTGACGGCTCTCAGTACACCTTTGCACTTGGTAGCTATACCGAGGAGTATACCTACCTTACCTTTAGCGTATCCCTTTCCTTTACCGTAAACGGTGAGGCGGGTGCTCTTGAGTACACCTACAAGCTTGGTCTTAAGGATACCAAGAAGTACAGCGTTATCAACGGCGGCTTTGACAGTGGCCTTGAGGGCTGGGAGATGAACGTTACCCTTGGTGACGCTCCCTTTGCCGACATTGATGAAAAGACTCATTTCTGGCCAGACGCCCAGAACTTCCCCATTTTCAACGTAGGTAAGTATTTCTCCTCCTATGCAGACGGTGCATCCGAGGCATCTCAGGGAACTCTGAAGTCCTCTTACTTTACCGTAAACAGCGACTATGCTACCTATATGCTTGGCGGTGCCGGCAACCCCAACGTTTATATCACTATTGAAAACAAGAACGGCGAGGTTCTTGCACTTTACCGCAATACTAAGTTTGCCGATATTCCCGCAGACGTGACCGACTTTGAGGCACAGCGTGAGCTTCTCGGCACTAGCGTATTCCTTGCCAACCTTGTAACCTATAAGGTTGATATCTCCGCCTTCAAGGGTCAGGAGGTAAGATTTGTTATTCACGATTATGCATCTGCAGGCTGGGGCGTCGTATTCTTCGACGAGCTTTATACCTTCTACACCTCTGAGGATTCTATTCCCGAGGGTGCCGTTCTTGCAGAGAACCTCCTTGCAAACAAGGATAGCCTTAACGCAGAGCTTGCTCTCGAGATCACCGAGCAGGGTGACTATACCGACGAGTCCTACGAGGCATATCGCGTAAAGCTTGCCGAGGCCAAGGCTCTTCTCGGTGATGCCACCGTTTCTCAGGAGTCCATCGACGCGGCTACCTCTGCTCTTACCGAGGCACGTCTTGCACTTGCAGTAAGACCCATTATTGAGATCCGGGACGCTAATAAGTCCTTCAGCATCATCTCCGGCAATGTAAAGGAAATCAACATTTCCGATTACGTTAACACCAACGGTCTTAGCGGCATCAGCTATAAGGTAAGTGCCGACGACGCTATACTGACTCTCAGCCCTGTTGCTGACGGCAAATTCACTATTACCGCAGGCGAGGTAGAGGATACCGTTATCGCTAAGGTTTCTATCGTTGTATCTCATAACGGCGAGGAAAAGCTCACCGTAGAGCTTTCTCTTCAGATCACAAATGACAAGGCTCCCGTTATTCTTAACGGTGAGGTTAACCTTAAGCTTGACCTCTTCGAGCTTGAAAACAAGGACAGCATCGCTCTTGATCTTTCCGAAAACGTAGATAACGTGGGCAATATCGCTCTTACCTATTACGTAAACGGCGTGGCTGTCAGCGGCTCCTCCTACACCTTCACCTTCGGTGAATATGACGACAAGGCAACCGTAGAGAGCTTCAGCGTAACCGTTTCCTACGTGGCAAACGATAAGGAGTATTCCGTTTCTTATACCTACAAGCTTACTCTCAGAGATTCCACCGACTACAGACTTGTAAACGGCGACTTTGAAAACGGTCTTGAGGGCTGGACTCAGGTTGGTAATATCGGTAACGTAAGCTCCGATACTCACTACTGGGTAAACGATCCCGAAAAAGCAGAGGGCTTTGCATTCGGTATGGACGGCAACGGTATGTTCTCCGCTTACGCTCCCGGTGCATCCGAGGCGGCAGTAGGTACTCTCACATCCTCAAGCTTCACCGTTGGTGGCTCCTGCTTCGTAACATTCAAGGTTGGTGCTATGAGAGATGCTAACTACGTTTATGTTGACGTTGTTGACGCAGAAACCAAGCAGATCCTTGCACGCTACTATAACGGCCTTTGGGCAGAACGTACCGAGGACGTAAAGAGCGGCTGTACTCTCATTTCCTATAAGGCAGATCTCTCCGCCTTCGCAGGCAAGGAAGTATTCTTCCGCATCAGCGATAACGCAGACAGCGGCTACGGCCTCTTCTTCGCAGATAGCTTCATTACTTATTATGAAAACGAGCCCGATGGCTTCAACGCGGCAACTCCCGTAGACTATCAGCTTCCCAACACCATCTACGACCTCTTCAACGGCGGCTTTGAGATGGGCAACGTTCAGGGCTGGTGGAACAACGGTGAGATCGGTGTTGTTACCAATGCAGACGGCTTCTGGGGCGATAATATCCCCTATGGCAAGGACGGTGTCTACCTCTTCACCGGTGTTGAGAGCTTTGGTGCTGACACTATGAGAGAGGCTAACCGCGGCGTGCTTACCAGCTCTGCCTTTGAGCTTGGCGGCACAGGCTACATCACCTTCCTTCTTGGCGGTGGCGAAAACCTGCTCTGCTACGTTCAGGTAATTGATGCCACCACCGGCGAGATCCTCGGAAGATATCATCAGCAGGCACAGCAGGACGCAGTTCTTAAGCTCTACGTTGCAGATCTTTCCGAATACGTTGGCAGAACCGTAAGAATCCAGGTTGTTGACCAGGCGGAAGGCGGCTGGGGCTGTGTATCCTTCGACAACGTTGTAACCTACTATCCCGATGGAGCAGTAATTCCCGAGGGTGCTATCGTAGCAAACGATATTAAGGGTAATATCAAGTACACCATTGATAACGGCAGCTTTGAAAACGGCCTTGACGGCTGGACCATGGATATTACCGAGGAGGGTGTTCACGGTACTATAGGCTGGGTTATTGATACCGAGATCGAGGTTGACTGGTATGCAGGTAACGACGAAACCAAGGACGGCAACTTCCTCTTCACCTTCGTTCAGCCCGGCGATATCAACTGTGAGAGCAGTAAGGGTACACTTAAGTCCTCTACCTTCGCACTTAAGCAGGGCTCCTTCGTATCCTTTAAGTTCGGTGCTGCAGGCGGTGCTAAGAATCACGACGTATATATCGAGCTTTGCAGAGCAGACGGCTCGGTTATCGCCAGATTTTATAACGACGCCGAGGGTAAGGTCAACACTAAGATGAACTCTTATTACTATCAGTACAACGGCACAGAGGTAGATTGCTTCTTCAGAGCTGTGGATAACTCCACCGGCGACTATGGCTGTCTTGTTCTCGACGATTTCAGAGTAAATCTTGAAGAGGCACCCGAGGGCTTTATCGAAGCCATTCAGTAAGATCCGATAAACATTTGCACAACTAACAAGTCCCTCTCTCTGTTATCTGATGGGGAGAGGGAAGGACGAAAGATAAAATATGGCTATTACTAAAACTAGAGAACCCGCTTTTCACATAACGGGAGAAACCGGTTGGATAAACGACCCCAACGGCCTGATCTACTATAAGGGTCAGTACCACGCGTTTTATCAGCATTACCCACTGGATACAAAGTGGGGCCCGATGCACTGGGGACACGTTGTAAGCGATGATTTAACCAACTGGAAATATCTGCCTGTTGCACTGACACCCGGCGATGACTTTGATAAGGACGGCTGCTTTTCGGGCAGTGCAATAGTACATGACGGCAGGCTGTGGCTTATGTATACCGGCTTTATTGAGAATCAGGGCGGCGACAGCATAAGGCAGGTTCAGTGTCTGGCTGAGAGTGCCGACGGTATAACCTTTAAGAAGCACGGCATGGTCATCGGTGAGAAGCATTTGCCCGATGGTTATGCACCCTGCGATTTCCGTGACCCTAAGGTGTGGCTTCACGACGGCCGTTTCTGGTGCGTTGTCGCTGCCAGAAGAATAGAGGGCAGGGGCAGAATTCTGTTGTTTAAGTCTGATGATCTGTTCGATTGGGAGTTCGTGAGCGACCTCTATGGCACAGACTCTGCAGGATCAATGATAGAATGTCCCGACTATAATGAGGAGATGGGATATCTTTTCTTCTGCGAGCAGTTCCAGCCCTCCGAAAACGGTACGCATCTCAACATACACACCACCCGCGTTGCCATTGGCAGAATAGATTATTCCACCGGCCACTTTAACGAGCAGTCCCGCGAAATAGTGGACTGGGGCTTTGACGTGTATGCTCCCCAGACCTTCGTAGGCAAGCCTCTTATCATGGGCTGGCTCAATATGTGGGACAGAAACGTTCCCTCTGCTAAATACGGCTTTGCAGGTATGCTGACCGTAGCGAGAAAAATATCCGTCAAGGATGGCAGACTCCACCAGGAGCCTGTGATCGAATGCAGCAAGGCCTATGAAACGGAGGTTGACGACAGCCTTGTGGACAGAGTGACCAGAGGAGTCATCACCGTTAAGGCGACTAAGCTCAGCGAGCTTTCCATCAGAATGCGTTCGGACGGCACAAATTACACCTCCCTTGAATTAAAGGGCAGCGAATGGGTATTCGATCGCTCAAGATCCGGCGAGGCCATCGTAGGCGAGGAAAAGGATCCCGATTCCTTAAACGGCATTCGCCGTATGCCTCATTCGGGCGATGAAGAAACCACCCTGACCATCGTTATGGACGATTTTTCCCTTGAGATATTCGAGGGTGGCAGATCACTTACCTCTACCGTATATCCTCCCGATGGAGCAGACAGATTTGAGCTGAACGTCAAGGCAGACAGCTGCCGATACGAAAGAGCAGACGTTATAATTAACTAAAAGCGAAAAATCAAAACGGAGCAACCCACCACGGCTGCTCCGTTCTTTTATTTTAAAAGAGGCCACAGACGTGACCTCTTTTTGCTTTATTTATCCAGCTCGACGCTGACACGACCCCTAGCCTTCGTTGCCTCGATGATTATATATACGGTAAATCCGCCCTCCACGTATCCGCCGCGGTCGGTGACCGATTCACCCGCCTTGACTGAGGTAAGCTTTTCCTTCACGCCGTAAGCATCGTAGTAGAGATCGACCTTGCCCTCATCGACGGTAACCGAATAGCCGATGTCGCCCTCGCTGCCCTTGTCGGATTTCTTTATCTTGAACACCAGCATACCATCCAGCGAATGAAAGCTCGTCTGGCATCCATGCGAGCTATTGCTTCGCACCAGCCCCACCGCCTTGTACGAGCTTACGTACTCGTCGCACGAGCACAGCGAAAGCATAAGAGATATGAGGATCAGTATAGATATAAGCTTTTTCATGGTTGTATGCCTCGTTAGTTAAAATAGTTTTCCTTAATACGTTTATATGTTTTTGTATATTTGAAATTTTCTTTCAATTCAATCTTGTCAACTCTGTACAGACCATAAAAATAATATCCCCCATTTATTTTAATAAAAACGACTCTTGTAGTTTTATCGTCCCACATTCTCTCATCATAGTTGTCCCATTCTTCGAGTATTAAATCGTCGACAATAGTATTTCTCCATTCACCACCTTTGGTGCCAGTTAAATTATGATGTGTAACAAACCAAGGGCTATATCCTTCGGGTGTCGCTCTTTTTGCATAAAGAAGAGCTCCTTGCCTACCAAAATTACAAGCTTGGATTTTATCCCATCCAAACCACTCACAACAATCCAAATAAATGTTTTTTGAATTTGTTCCATAGTAGTGTCCAAAAAATAACGTGTTTTTATAATTAGCGGGCAAAGATTTATCTATTTTCACGGGGGTTGCGTTAACAAAATTTTGATCTATAGTAACACAACTTAATTCAACTGTTTGCTCTTGAATTTTGGACTTATTTGCTGCTTCAAGAGTTTCTGAAATCATTTTTTCAAAACCATCATCTAATGCTGTTAAGTGCTTCTCAAAACAAGTGGGAAAAACAAACTCTAGAGTTTTATTTTCAAACTCAACTTTTATATATGTACTATCATTTTGTATTTTTCCGCCGTACCAAATTATAGTTCCCGTGCCAAATGTATTATGCGATACTTTTTGTCCAACAATTATCATATTTGTTACCTCTAAAATTATTTCATAAATAATATACGAATAATAAAGAAAAAACACTTTTGGTGTAAAATAGAAATTGTATCAAGGATTTTGCTCCTTTGGAGCAATATACCTGCACTCGCTGCTGGAAAGCGAGCTTTCCGACAGCTTCGTTTGGTATGCGAACCTTGGACCGACCGGTTATACTCCTTGTGAGGACGCCTTTGGCGTTGGTGCTACGCACCTTGCTTCGATTTCGAAGCACTCACGGAGCAATCTGCACGCGGCTCGCTTGTGCGAGCACAGATTCGCTCGCGTTTGATTATGTAGCCTCTGGCTCAAACCGGTCGTTGCAATTACAAGACCTGATATTCTATAAACAAAAAGAGGTCAACCCTGGGGGCGACCTCTTTTTGTTGGTGGAGCATCAAGGACTCGAACCTTGGACCGACCGGTTATGAGCCGGTAGCTCTAACCAACTGAGCTAATGCTCCATAAAAATGGAAAAAATATAATAAATATACCGACCGGTTATACTCCTTGTGAGTACGCCTTTGGCGTTGGTGCTACGCACCTTGCTTCGATTTCGAAGCACTCACGGAGCAATCTGCGGCATTCGCCCTGATGAGCAAGCTCCTCGATGCGAATGTCCTTGATTATGACCCTTCGCTCTAACGGGCTGAGCTAATGCTCCATAAAAATGGATATGGTGATATATTTTATTTGGCAGACGATTGTGCTTCAAATATGTGCTTGTATATTCTATCAAAAAAGTGCCGATTTGTCAAGGGTTTTTATTTAAAAAGTGGAAAATATATCTTCTCGGTTTCTCGACAAAAAACTTTTTCTCTCTTTATTTACTTTTTAAACTCGTTGTGATAAAATAAATACATCAAAAACACACTCGGAGCATTATGAAAATCTACTATCCATCATATTATAAGGACTTTAAGTGCATAGCCGACAGGTGTCGTCACAGCTGCTGTGTCGGCTGGGAGATCGGTGTTGATGACGGCACAATGGAAGGATACAGCCGTCTTTCAGAGGGTCAGAGGCAGGATATTTTATCAAATATAGACGGCGATAATACCATTATTCTTTCACACGGCAAAAGGTGTCCATTCCTCCGCGACGACGGTCTTTGCAGGATCATAGCCGGTCTTGGCGACTCTTACGTTTCGCACATCTGTCGCGAGCATCCAAGGTTTTATCACCGCGTAGGCGACAGGGTAGAGTGCGGCATCGGTGCGTCCTGCGAGGAGGCGTGCAGACTGATTCTGCTTTCGGAGATCGGAGAGTATTACCTTGCCGACTCGGAGCCTGAGGAAATAGCCGACGAGACCGATTTCGATACCATAAGCCACAGGGCCATTGTCCTTGATATGCTGAAGGACGAGAGGCACACCTATCGCGAAAGGCTTGAGGCGATAAGGCAAAAATACGCCATTCCTTCCTTTCTTAATAATATAGAGGGCTGGAGGGCTTCCTTTGACGAGCTTGAATATCTTGATGAGGGACACAGAGGCCTTATGTCCATCGGCGGCCTATGTGATAATACCGAGCTTTACCCCTATCTTGAGAGGTTCTTTGCATATCTTATCTTCCGTCATCTTTCGGTGGCGGATAGCTATGACGGTATGAGGGCAAGGCTTGGATTCTGTCTGCTTTTGCTTTCGGTTCTTGAAAATTCTCTCGCACTTGAGGCGGATTTCAATGATCTTTGGGAAAACGCACGCATAATATCCGAGGAGATAGAGTATTCCGAGGATAATACTGCATCTCTTATTTTCGAGATGGAATGCCTTATTTAGTCTTGACTTTTCATTCCCTCGGTGCTATTATTTTTTTAGAAAAGGAGTATGATCATGGATAAAAATAATAAAATCTGGTTAAGCGTTGCTATCGCAGTGGCAATAATTGTCGTGGTTGCCACCGTTGGCTTGATTATCGGTGTAGACAGCATGGGATCTGCAGTCGGTGAGGAGCAAAACTATGAATTTGGCGAGGATTTTCTTCCCACCGATCTTGAAATAGAGATTGGCGGAGCAGACGTCAGAATAGAGCAGGGCGAAAAATTCCTTGTAAAATCTAACCTTAAGTATCTTAACGTGAGATCCTTTGAGGGCAAAGCTACGATAAAGGAGAGAACGCACAGCCACTCCGACTATGAAAACGCCTTTCTTACCATCTATCTTCCCGAGGGTGTAAGCCTTACCGAGCTACAGATCAAGACGGGTGCGGGCAGATTCTACGCCGAGTCGCTGTCGGCAGAGGTGGTTGATCTTGAGTTTGGTGCCGGTGAGGTGACCATCGACAAGCTCGTTGCCACCAAGGATGCAAATATTGAGGGCGGTGCAGGTAAAATTACCATTGGCGACGGCTCTCTTCGTAATCTGGAGCTTGTTATGGGGGTCGGCGAGCTTGCTCTTACTACCGAGATCGTAGGCGAGGGAGAGCTTGTACTTGGTGTCGGCCAGACTACGCTGAACATTCTCGGTCTGTCCGATAGCTATACCTTCAAGATGACTAAGGGCATCGGTGATATGACCTTCAACGGCAGCTCCGTCGGACAAAGCACCGTCATAGGTAACGGTACTACCGAGGTGGAAATCGTCGGCGGCATAGGCTCTATAAGCCTGATTACCGAATAATTTATTATGAAAGGCTTTCCTTGGGAGGCCTTTCTTTTTTTGAAAAAAAGTTGGAAAAATTTCAAAAAAACCTTGACAAACACCCACTTTGTGAGTATAATGTATTAATGGTTAGCATAGGCTAACTTAGAAAAAAACGGGCCACACAAGGAAACGTGGCTTAACTGCTGAAGAAAGGGAGGCAAAAATATGAATCTTTTAAACGTCGAAGAAGGAAAAGAATACACCGTAGAATGCATAAAGACGGATGATGAGGAGCTTGACGCCTTTCTTTTCTCTCTTGGCTGCTACGCGGGTGAGCCTATCACCGTTGTCGCACGCAGAAGGGGCGGTATGACCGTGTCCATTAAGGACGGCAGATACAATATAGATAACCAGCTTGGCGAGGTTATCTTCGTTAAGTAAAAAAGAAAATAATCTGCGGATTATTTTTTTGAGCCTCAGTTAGCAGTTGCTAACTCGCTAAAATGTCTATAATTATTTACATAAATGGAGAAAAATGAATGAGAATTGCGTTAACTGGTAATCCCAACAGCGGAAAAACCACGATGTACAACGCTCTTACCGGCCGTAGTGAAAAGGTTGGTAACTGGGCGGGCGTTACTGTTGAAAGAAAGGAGCATCCCATCAAGAAGAGCTACTACGCAGGCGAAAAGGAGCTTATCGCGGTAGATCTTCCCGGTGCATACTCCATGTCCCCCTTCACCTCCGAGGAGAGCATCACCTCCTCCTACGTAAGAGAGGAGCATCCCGACGTTATCGTCAACATAGTTGACTCCACTAATCTGTCGAGAAGCCTTTTCTTCACCACCCAGCTTCTTGAGCTTGGCATTCCCGTGGTCGTTGCACTTAACAAGACCGACGCTAATGAGAAAAAGCAGAATCACATTGACAAAGAAGAGCTTTCCAGACGACTTGGCTGTGCGGTTGTAGAAACCACCTCCACCACCGGTGACGGTCTTAAGGAGGTTATTGCCGCTGCGGTTTCTGTTCTCGGCAAGGAGCAGAAGGCACCCTACGTTCAGGGAGATATTGATCTTACCGATAAGGCTGCCGTTACCGAGGCGGACAAGAAGAGATTTGCCTTCGTAAACGGTATCGTTAAGAAGGTAGAAACCAGAAGAGTGCTTACCAAGGACAAGAACGTCGGCGACAAGATCGACGAGATCCTCACTAACAAGTGGCTTGGTATTCCCATCTTCGCGGTGGTTATGTTCCTCGTGTTCTGGATCTCTCAGGTTGGCCCCGGCGTGTGGCTTGCAGAGGGTCTTGAGATCGGCGGCGTTGCACTTCCCGGTCTTGTAACTCTTATTGAGATGTTCGGCGAGCTGGTTTCCGGCTGGCTTGAGGGCACCGCTCCCATTCTTCAGACGATTATCGTTGACGGTATAATCGGCGGTGTTGGAGCAGTTGTAGGTTTCCTTCCTCTGGTTATGGTAATGTACTTCCTTCTTTCTCTTCTTGAGGACTGCGGATATATGGCACGCGTTTCGGTTGTGCTTGACCCCATTTTCAAGAGAGTTGGTCTTTCCGGTAAGTCCGTTATTCCTCTCGTAGTAGGTACCGGATGTGCTATCCCCGGCGTTATGGCCTGCCGTACTATCCGTAACGAGAGAGAACGCAGAGCGACCGCTATGCTTACACCCTTCATTCCCTGCGGTGCAAAGATCCCCGTTATCTCGCTCTTTGCAGGTCTGTTCTTCCCCGAATCCTGGTGGGTTGCACCTCTTATGTATTTCCTCGGTCTGCTTCTTGTATTCCTTGGTGCACTTCTTGTAAAGTGGGTGTCCGGCTACAAGTTCAGAAAGTCCTTCTTCATTATCGAGCTTCCCGAGTATAAGGCTCCCTCGCTTAAGAGAGCTATTAAGGATATGCTTCAGCGTGGCTGGGCTTACATAGTTAAGGCGGGAACTATTATTCTTGTATGTAATGCCGTTGTAACCGTTATGCTTAACTACTCCTGGAGCTTCGCTCAGGTAGAGCCTGAGGAATCCATCCTTCACAGCATTGCAAGTCCTATTGCATTTATTCTTATTCCTCTAGGCTTCGGAATGTGGCAGCTTGCTGCTGCGGCTGTAACCGGCTTTATTGCTAAGGAGGAGGTCGTTGGTACTCTCGGTGCTATCTTTACCGCTCTTGCAGTTAACGATGACTTTGAGCTTCTTGTTCCCGGCGGTGGCGAGCAGATCCTTGGCATCTCTGCGGCTGCAGGCCTTGCTTACCTTATCTTCAACCTCTTTACACCTCCTTGCTTTGCGGCTATCGGTGCTATGAACTCCGAGATCAAGAGCAAGAAGTGGCTCTTTGCAGGCATCGGCCTTCAGTTTGCCGTAGCCTACGTTTCATCCTTCCTCGTTTATCAGCTTGGCACTCTCTTCACCGAGGGCAAGCTTGGAGAGGCCTTCATCTACGGACTTATTGCCGTTATCGCAATAATTGCCGCGGTAGCTCTGCTCGGCTTCCTCTCCAATGCAAAGGCTAAGAGAGAGTACGAAAATAAGTCAAAGACTAAGGTGACAAAATGATAATTGATGACATTATTGCTGCTGCCGTCATCCTTCTTTTGGTCGGCGGTGCCGTTGCATACATTATTAAGGCAAAAAGATCCGGACAGAGATGTATCGGTTGTCCCGACAGTAAGACCTGCTCGGGTCACTGTGCAGGCTGCGGTGGATCCTGCGGCGGCAGGTTGAATAAGGAAAATAAAGAAAATTAACATTTCGGAGAGCGTCCTATTTCGGACGCTCTCTTGACTTTATAATAAAAGAGTGATATAATAAAACACATCATATTAAAAAAGGAGTTATTACAGTGGAAAAGCTCTTGAATTTACTTGCTAAGGACGCAACCCTTACTCCCAAGGAGCTTGCGATCATGCTCTCCAAGGAGGAGGGCGATATTAAGAATATTATTCGCCAGCTTGAGAAGGAGGGCGTTATTCTCGGTTATCAGGCGGTTATCGACTGGGACAAAACCGATAAGGAAACCGTTACTGCTCTTATCGAGGTTAAGGTTATGCCCCAGCGTGACGACGGCTTTGATAAGATAGCAGAGAAGCTGCAGAATTATCCCGAGATAAAGAGTCTTTATCTTATGTCGGGCGGCTTTGATTTTACCGTTCTCATTGAGGGTAAGACCATGAAGGAGGTTGCCTACTTCGTTGCCAGAAAGCTTGCTCCCATCGAGTACGTTACCGCAACCGCCACTCACTTCGTGCTTAAGACCTATAAGTACAACGGTGTAATTTACAATATTCCTAAGAAGGATCCCAGAGAGAACGATAGTATATGATAGATCACGAGCTTTTATTATCCGATACACTGAAGGATATTAAGCCATCGGGAATACGAAAGTTTTTTGACCTGCTTGCAGATATGGGCGACGTTACTGCTCTTACCGTCGGTCAGCCTGATTTCGTAACACCCTGGCATATCCGTGAGGCGGCAATTCAGTCGCTTGAGCGTGGACAGACCTACTATACCTCGAATTCCGGTCTGCCCGAGCTTCGCCGTGAGATCGCGGCATATATGAAACGCAGATTTGACCTTGAATATTCTGCGGACGAAACCCTTGTTACCGTTGGAGGCAGCGAGGCTATCGATGTTGCTATCCGTGCACTTGTAAACCCGGGTGACGAGGTAATTATACCCATGCCTTCCTTCGTTTGCTACGAGCCTATTGCCAGAATGGCGGGTGCGGTGCCGGTTATTATTAACACCAAGGCGGAGAATGGCTTTAAGCTTACCGCCGACGAGCTGCGTGAGGCTATCACCGACAGAACGAAGATACTCGTGCTTCCTTATCCCAACAACCCCACCGGTGCCATACTCGACAGGGAGGAGCTTGCTTCTATTGCCGAGGTTTTGAGGGATACGAATATCGCTATCCTTTCCGACGAGATATACGCTGAGCTTACCTACACTCAGAGGCATATTTCCATCGCATCTGTCGAGGGCATGCGTGAGCGAACGATAATTGCCTCCGGCTTTTCAAAGGCCTATGCCATGACCGGCTGGCGTCTTGGATATCTCTGCGGTCCTCGTATGTGGATAAAGCAGATGACCAAGCTTCATCAGTATGCGATCATGTGTGCTCCCACCGTTTCTCAGTTTGCGGCGGTAGAGGCTCTTCGTGAGGGTGACTCCGATATAGAGGAGATGCGTGCAGAGTATAACCGACGCAGAAACTTTATATACGAGGGACTTCGTGAGATAGGTCTGCCCGTTCAGATGCCCGAGGGTGCGTTCTATATTTATCCCTATATCGGCGGCTTTGGACTCAGCTCCGAGGAGTTCTGTGAGAGACTTCTCATGGATGAAAAATGTGCTATCGTTCCCGGCACCGCCTTTGGTGAGTGCGGCGAGGGCTATGCCCGTATTTCCTATGCCTATTCGGTAAGACATATTGAAGAGGCTCTTGAGAAAATCAAGAAATTTATTGACAAGCTTAAATAAAACAGGCGGTTTTGCAAAGTATTGTTTGCAAAACCGCTTATTTTTGTTCTCTTATGTTACTTTTTTGTTATTTCTACGCCGAAAATTTTTGCCAGCAATCTACGTAGTGCCTTCGGTGAGTTCATTACTATTATCTTCATATATGCCTTCCTGTTGATCCTTTTTAGCTTACGGCTTTATTTGCCTTCACGGTCAGTATATGAAGGGCTATGACTTTTGTTTACCTACGCCTCCTCGATTTTAATGACCGTTACTGTCATATCGTCGGCGGAATCGGTGTTTTTTATCGCCTCGTTCAGTATAAGCGTTGCATAATCGTTAAGGCTGCCCTTCGGCTCCTCGCCAAGAAGGAGTAGCAGCCAGGGTGCGTCCTCGGTTGCATCTGCAATTCCGTCCGACATCATTATTATATAATCGCCCGCCTTGATCTCAAGGGGGATTTTTTCAGGCTCTGCCGAGCGTAAAAGACCAATGGGAGTGCTCTGGGATCTGATGCGAAAAAGCGACGATTCACGCTTGATGTAGGAGGGGGCGGCACCGTTTTTTAAGAATGACGCCTGACCGCTAAGCAGATCCACCTCAAATAGATCTACGGTTGTGGAGCATTCCTCCTTTCTGGTACGCAGATCCCGATTAAGCAGGTGAATTACCGTATCCTTGATCTGTCCTGCGTCGGCTGCCGCTCGGATATATTCGCATGCTATAAGCGAGGTTTCTCTTGCCAGCTCGCCGCTACCCATTCCGTCGCAGATAAGCGAGTAAAAGTAATCCTCCCGCGAGGAAAAGCATATTGCATAGTCGCCGGAAATCTCGTTGCTTTTGCCGGCACGACCTACGGTGGCACACTCGGCCTTCAGCCTTTTTTTAATTCCACATTCCATAAGCACCAGTCTGCCGCGTCTGAAGTATTCCGGTGTGCCGAGCCTTACTCCCGCCGCACCCTCTATGCTTTTTCTAAGCTCGAATGAGGATATTCTCGCTCCGTTTTCATCCTCTCCTGCAAGGATAAAGTGCTTCCTTCGCTGACCAAAGGCACGTATGGTTCCGTTCTTGAAGCCACAGCTCTCGAACGCCGCGGTAAGCGGCAGAGTCATACCGTTGTTTACCCGTACCTCGTTCATATCATCCTCGGCGATCTGGCGGATAAGTGAGGAGATAAGTCGGTATTCCTCGCCCTTTTCCATAAGCTCCGAACGTAGCAACAGCTGCCTCTCGGCATCCCTTGCGGATCTGTTTATCTCGTCGGCAATTATCTCTGCCTTCTGGCAAAACTCGGTGTCTGTATTAACGTCGGAAGGCAATATTTTTTCGCCATTCATAAGCACCTCGGCAAGTCTGTCTGCGTTTTTTATAGAGGGACGTATGTCCTCTTTTGCACACAGAGAGCCTCCAAGACATCCTATGCAGTTTTTCTCTGCCACCGATATTACTACCTGACGGTACTCCTCGCGGCTAAGCCTTACGGATGGGTCAGTATGGCTTGAAATTACCGTGGACAGATTGCTCAGCACCTCAGACAGTGCGGTAAGATTACCCTCCCGTCTTGCCTGATATGACAGAGCCATCGTTCCTACCATATCCTCCGAGCTTTCGCTGACGTCATCCGTCCGATCGGTCGTTTTTTCGACTCCCGTAACAGTGATCTTCTTGATTATGGGCATAGCTATTGCAGATGCGATAAGATATTCCGGCAGGATAGAAAGCAATCCGCTAAGTCCCTCGGCATAGCCACTCCATAGACATACCGCCACGCCACCGACGATTATGGCATAAAGGTTTCCAAGACCGAAAACCAGACCACTGCCTATGCCTGCAAGGGCGAAGGCAACCGAAAGCTCGGCAGATATGGCTACACTGCAGACAAAGCCCACCGCGGCGGCTCTTATGGCACCGAACCTTTTTGCTACCGCCAGCGTCATAAGACCTGCAAGGATATAGGACACCGATATCCCGGCAAAGCTGACGTCTTTAAATGAAAGACTGATGCAAAAAAGCAGCAGCAGTGCTGACAGATGGAAGAAAATTCTGTCGTATTTCACTCCTCTCTCCACTCCGCCAAGCGACAGGGTATCATCTCCGCCGTGTAAAAGCTCGTCCGCGGTTATCCCGGACGAGAATATTCCTGACAGAGCGAAGGTGAATATGGGTGTAAGGAGTATCATCACAAGGCCGAAAAGCAGGCTTGCCTCATTCAGACCAAGCAATAAAACCTCGTACACCGCGGTTATAAATCCGCCAAGCACCGAAACCGACATCCGCGTCAGCAGATTCTCCGAAAACAGCAGAACCCTTCCGTCCTTATCTCTGTCGCCGCAGGAGATGGCGGCTCTTATCAGCACGGTTACCGTGGCTGCCGCGGCGAAAATAACTCCGTCTATTCCAAGGGTCAGACTGCCCAGCACAGCACCCACCAGTGCCGACCATACCCCCGTCGGAAGCATAGCTACGAAGGCCAGTCCTATGGGCCTTGAACTGAAAGCTATATGGCATCTTGAAAGCACGAATCCGACGGCAAATAGCAAAAGATCGCCAACCAGCCTACGTCTGTCTGTTTGAATTTCGCCACTACGTATAGCCGAAAATTTGTTTTTTATCCGCGAAAAGGCTCCTTCTTCGTTTTTTTCATCCTTTATTTTCTTATCTTCCTTTAGCTTGTCCATATCCCGCTGCCTTTCAAAAGTTTACGTATAATTATATAATGAAGGGTTGGGAGAAAAATATCGAAGTCCGCTGTCGGTTTATATACTCATAAACAGAAAAAAGCCACACCGAAGCAAAGCGTGTAATATTCTATCGGTATGGGTCAGAAGCAAAGTCTTTTTGCGATATTTAGACCTGTATAAAAGCGGCGTTAATGGTAATAATTAACCTATAAACCAAACAAGGAGGATATTATGACACTGACTCAGAAGGAAACCAATCTTTTAAACGACCTTAAATCCCAGGAACAGATCTGTATTGAAAAGTACACCCAGTACTCTCAGATGGCTCACGATCCCGAGCTGAAAAATCTGTTTTCAACCCTGGCAGCTAACGAACGAAAGCATCTTGACACGCTGACTCAGATTTTAGGCGGAACCGAGGTGACTATGCCCGGTGCGTCACCGTCCGCCGTCACGGCAAAGCTTGAATGTAAGATGTCCTGCTGTAACGAGGTGGAGAAAAAGAACGACGCCTATCTTTGCAAGGATGCACTGTCTATGGAAAAGCACGTTTCTGGCGTGTATAACATCGGCGTATTTGAATTTACAAGCCCCGTTCTTCGCGACACCCTCGCTCATATTCAGAAGGAAGAGCAGAACCACGGCGAGCAGCTCTACAACTACCTCTCCTGCAACAATATGTATTGCTAAAAAAACGCCGCAGGTGTCAAAATGACACTTGCGGTTAACATTTTACCTGCTTTTAAACAAAAAAGCGACCGCATAGCGATCGCTTTATTGCTTTATTCGTCGTCCTCGTCATCCTCGACGGGCTTGTCGTCATCCTCGTTGAAGTGCTGAACGAGCAGTGCGTTGGTGTAATAGGAATTACCCGCCTCGCTTACGAAGGAATACTCCTCGTTATCAATGTCGTATAGCTGACCCTTGAGGAAGATTCGCTTGCCTGCCTTGCAGAGCACCTCGAGAAATTCGTCGGTATAGAATTCGTCGATCTCGATGCCGTAGTCGTCGTTGGCAATGATAACGGTAACCTCGGATTCGGGCCCTGCGTTCTCGAAATCGTCGTCGTAATTTATATAGTCCGAAGAAAATTCGAAGAAATCCTCAAGCTCGCCGGAATTTAAGTAGCTGATAAACTTTTTGACCTCGGATTTTGTACCCGTTGCCTGAATTTCAAAATAAAGCTCCTCGTAGAGTGTCATAAATGTCAGACCTTCCTGTTTGTTTTTGCGAGAAGAGTATAACATAGCATATATGCTTTTGTCAATATATTTGGAAAAATAATTATCAACATTTGCACATCCAAAATCAACCTTCCTATTAATATAATATCGCGTACGCACGCGTGCGTTACATAATAAATAAAATAATATAAAAATTTTTTAAAAAAGTTTAAAAAAAGTTTGAAAAACCACTTGACAATTGAAAATCTTTGATGTATAATAGGAAAGCCGACTTTGGGTTGGCACTTGATCATTGAAAATTGAACAACATGAAATTAAGAAAAACATTGTGTTTTGGAGAGATCCAAAACGGTGTAAGTTCTTGTCAAACACATTGAGAAAAAAACTCAAAAGTAAGAAGAAGCTAGATTAAGATAGCTCTGAAAAAGGATTTAGGTCCCGGAAGGGATTTAGATAAGAATTTTTTAGAGAGTTTGATCCTGGCTCAGGATTAACGCTGGCGGCGTGCATAACACATTCAAGTCGAACGGTGAAGGGACTTCGGTCCCGGATCAGTGGCGGACGGGTGAGTAACGCGTGAGCAATCTACCTCTGGGTGAGGGATAACAACCGGAAACAGTTGCTAATACCTCATGAAATGGCAGCTCTGCATGGAGCAACCATCAAAGATTTATTGCCAAGAGATGAGCTTGCGTCTGATTAGCTAGTTGGTGAGGTAACGGCTCACCAAGGCGACGATCGGTAGCCGGACTGAGAGGTTGAACGGCCACATTGGAACTGAGATACGGTCCAGACTCCTACGGGAGGCAGCAGTGGGGAATATTGGGCAATGGGCGAAAGCCTGACCCAGCGACGCCGCGTGAGGGAAGAAGATCTTCGGATTGTAAACCTTAGTCAACAGGGAAGAAGAAAGTGACGGTACCTGTGGAGGAAGCCACGGCTAACTACGTGCCAGCAGCCGCGGTAATACGTAGGTGGC
>JAZSEC010000023.1:0-36325 GCA_045531485.1 Eubacteriales bacterium
ATACCGGCTATGTCGGTTTACAACTTCGGTGCATCTACCTTAAGATCGGTTGGCGACTCGAAAACACCATTGTTTATTCTTTCGCTTTCCGGAATTAGTAACGTGCTTCTCAATTTATTCTTTGTTACCGTATGTGGAATGTCGGTTGACGGTGTTGCAATTGCCACGATAATCGCACAGTATATTTCTGCGGTGGCAGTTATTATTGTTTTATTTAAGCGTACGGGAACACCCTATGCTCTGGATACCAAAAAGCTTAAGATCGACGTTGATATTCTCAAAAACATACTTCGTCTGGGCCTTCCTGCAGGCTTCCAGGGAACGCTATTCTCGATCTCAAATATTATTCTTACCTCCGGTATGAATTCCCTGCCCACCACCGATATTTCCGGAAAGACTATCGCAATAAATATCGAGGGGCTGGTTCATACCTCGATGAACTCCTATCTGCACGCATCAATGACCTTTACCGGACAGAATTACGGTGCGAAAAAGCCTGATAGAATTAAAAAGTCTATTCTTTACGCCGTTCTTCAGGTATTCCTTGTAGGATTCATTGGCGGTCAGCTTCTTAATCTGTTCGGCGAGCCTCTGGCAAAGCTATATATTGACGTTAACGATCCTAACAAGGACGCCGTACTGGCGGCAGCACTGGAGCTTATGCAATTTATGCTGTCGGTATACTTCCTCTGCGGAATTATGGACACACTTTCGGGTGCTCTAAGAGGCCTTGGATACTCGACTATACCAATGATCGTAAGCATTGGTGCAATATGCGTGCTTCGTGCAATATGGGTGTTCTTTGTGTTCCCATTAGAGCAGTTCCACTCGCTTATAGGCATTTATACAATCTATCCTATTTCCTGGTCACTTGGTGTTATTTCGATGATCATAGCACTGCTGATTCTTTACCCCAAGACCAAGAAAAAGCTAATGGAGAGTATGGGGGAGGAAGCTCCGAAAATTGCCGAGGAAGAAGCTTCTGCCTAAAATTATTTGCTGTATTTATAAAATCAAAGCATATAGAAACAAAAAAAACAGGACCCGATCGGGTCCTGTTTTTTTTGAAGGTGGTCGCTTAAAGCGTATGGCTTACTGTGCGTCCTGTGCTGCTCTTCTTGCTGCGAAGCACTCGCTGCAGTAAACAGCCTTACCCTCGGTGGGTTTGAAGGGCACCTGGCACTCCTTGCCGCATTCTACGCAAACAGCTGCAAACATCTCTCTTGCACTCTTCTGTGCGTTTTTCTTTGCGGTACGGCACTCCTTGCATCTGGAGGGCTTGTTCTCAAAGCCTCTCTGTGCGTAGAATTCCTGCTCGCCTGCTGTGAAAACGAATTCGTTACCACAGTCTCTGCACTTCAATGTCTCGTCCTGGTACATTGTGTCTTTCTCCCTTGATAGGTTTGTAAAAATTTGCCCTGAGACGGATTCCAACCGACGCCTTTGTATAACCAACGCTCTCCCTTAAGCTACCTTGGGCATAATAACTAATTAATACTTCGAGATATCGCCAATTTCCTCCCTAAGTCTGCGGAACAGACGGGACTTGGCATTATCAACCGACTTTGCACTCTTTGAAAGCATAGATGCAATAGCAGCGGTCTTATATCCCTGAATGTGAAGCAGTAGCACACGATATTCATAATCCGACAGCAGATCCTTGGCAGAGCCGAGAAGATTATTGAAGATTTCCTTATCCTCAAGCCTTTTCTCAACGTTGCTCTCAACGGCCATCTGCTCTACGTCACAATCGCTGATACCGGGGTCGTAATCAAGTGCACGGATAAGATCCACAATGCGGTTACGGATGCAGATACGTGCGTAAAGACCGAAGGTAACGTCGTCCTGGTCGAGATTATATTTCTGTGCCGCAATATGTAGCGAAACACATGCCTCGGAGAAAAGCTCGCTATACTCATAGCCGTATTGCTCAAAGCTGGTAATAACCTTACGCATCATAGGCGTATAACGGTGAACAAGCTCATCAAAGGCATCGTCATTATGCTCGCGACAAGCAAGAATAAGACTGCTTATATCTGTGTTTTCATACAAATTCATTGCATAAACTTCCATTAATGTAATAATTATAAACTTTTATATATGTTTTGTCAAGATATTTTTAACAAAAATTCTCAATATCCTACAATATTTCACATAAAAGTCAGGGCGTTTTTGTTGGTTTTGACGAACTTTTACAATTCTAGGATAAATATTCAATTTTACCCGTTGCCGAGAAAAGAATGCCCCTGTAAACGTTGTCAGGCTTTGCCTCAAAATTACGCTTGATCTGCTCTGCCTCGGCAAGAGAATTTACGGTCAAGGAGGTCTGCATAAGCTCTCCAAAACGGTCGTGTGCCTCAAGAGTTACACGGTATCTGCCGGCCTCGTTAGTTTCGATATATGCCTTGATAGACGCCTCACTTTTAGAGAGAGAAACGTGCTTGATAGCAGATCTTAAGCTACGCTCTCTGAAGCCGGCGTCAAGGCTGTCATAAAGCTCGGATGCGACTACCCTGCCCTTATCGGAGATCATATAATATTTTTCTCCCTCGACCTCGTCGAAGAGAATGTGACCGGAGTCGGTAAGCTCAGCAAGACACTGATCGTAATCCAGAGAGATATCGTCGGTGTTCTCGGTAGCGATAGCCATTACCGTGGCTCTGTCCACGGGATAGCGGATATTATCAAGAAGGAAAAGAAGAAATACCTTAAGATCGGTCAGGCTGTTAAGGCCGAATTTTTTATTTTTCTTCATAAAAGATGCCTTTCAAATATTTATTCGGATGCATAACCTCGGAATCAACCGTCAAAAATCCTCTAAAAAGGAGGATGAACATGTACGGATACTTTACCGAAAGAAATTACAAGGGGGATCTGCCCTACACCGATCTTGCTCTCGAAAGGAGGCAAGCAGACCTTGACATACCCGGTGTGGAATATACTAAGGAGGGGTGCCGCCCGGGCTATTGGGAAAGAATACGGATAAGCTCAAAGAGCGGTGCCGAGTCTATCGGCAGACCGATAGGACAGTATGATACCCTGAATATTGCCAGGGTGGATATGCTTGATTCAAGCGAAATCGAAGATGCTAAGGATGAGATTGCAGGTGGGATCTGCCGCATGCTGGATTGCTCGGAGATTTTCCCCGGAAGAATACTGGTCTGCGGACTGGGCAATCCCTATCTCACGCCAGATGCCATAGGATATGAAACGGCAAAAGAGGTAAAGCCTACTATGCATATAAAGGAGCATAGCCACGTGGTATTCAACAGACTTAACTGTGCGGAGATCGCTGTTATTTCACCCGGGGTCGCAGCCACAAGCGGACTTGATGCAGCTGTAATAATACGCGGAATATGTGATATTATCAAGCCCGATGCAGTGATAGCCATAGATGCTTTGGCGGCAAGAGATGCTGCTCGTCTTGGCTGCAGCCTGCAGATATGCAATACTGGGATATCACCAGGTAGCGGACTCGGAAATCCGCGACTGAGTCTTGGTATAGAAACGGTGGGTGTACCTGTAATAGCAATAGGAATGCCTACCGTAATAGACACAAGGATGTTATGCGGACAGATATCCTCACCGCCCTCGTTCGTGGCTCCAAAGGAGATAAACGATATAGTTTCATCCGCCGCAAGAATAATCGGCGGCGGAATAAACCGTGCTATAGGTATATACGCGTAAATTAATAAACGAAGTCAAACTCGAAGTCGTAGATAGATACGGTATCGCCCTCTTCAACGCCTGCCTCACGAAGCTTGTCTATAACGCCGTTCTTTATTAGAACACGCTGGAAGAAATTAAGCGATTCGTAATCGTCGAAATTGATCTGGCCCATAAAGTTATAAAGCCACTCACCCTCAACGATATATTTTCCGTTTTCATTACGAACGGTGGTTTCCTTGACGCCTGCAGTGTTAGAGATCGCCTCGTCCTCAGGCGAGTATTCCGCCTCATAAATGGTTACGGGAGGAAGATCCTTAAGCTTCTCGGTGGCAACTCTCACAAGCTCGTCAAGTCCCTCCCCGGTTACGGCAGAAACGTATACTACGGGAAGTCCCTTGCTCTCAACGTAATTTTTGAAGTTAATGTAGATATCCTCTTCCTCAAGAACCGAGTCGATCTTATTGGCAACTATGATCTGAGGGCGGCGAGAAAGCTCTTCGGAATATCTTTCCAATTCAAGATTTATCTTCTCAATATCCTCTACCGGATCTCTGCCATCGGTGCCTGCTATATCAACAACGTGAAGCAGCAGACGGCATCTGTCGACATGACGAAGGAAGTCGTGACCAAGACCCTGGCCCTCGGATGCTCCCTCAATAAGACCGGGAATATCCGCAGCGAGAAAGCCCCTGCCCTCACCCATGCTGACAACGCCAAGGTTAGGAGAAAGGGTGGTGAAATGATAGTTGGCGATTTTGGGCTTGGCAGACGAGATGCGTGAGAGAATGGAGGACTTTCCTACATTGGGGAAGCCGATAAGACCAACCTCCGCAAGCATCTTCAGCTCAAGAAGAACCTCTCTCTCCTCGCCCTTGGTTCCGCTCTTCGCAAAGCGGGGAATCTGTCTTGTGGGAGTGGCAAAATGTCTGTTGCCCCAACCGCCTCTGCCGCCCTTACAAAGAACAAACTCGCGGTCGCTGCCCATATCGAAAATAATCTTGCCCGTATCGGGATCCTTAATAAGAGTTCCCTCGGGAACGGTAATAATAACGTCTGCACCACTCTTGCCATGCATCTTTCCTGCCATGCCGTTAGCACCGTTTTCAGCAATAAACTTACGCTTATAGCGGAAGGCAAGAAGGGTGTTGGCACCGTGGTCGATTTTAAATACTATATTTCCGCCTCTGCCGCCGTCACCGCCATCGGGCCCGCCTGCAGAAACGTACTTTTCACGGTGGAAGGAAACGGCTCCGTTACCTCCGTCACCGGCCTTAACGTAAATTTTAATATTATCTATAAACATTTCGTTATCCTTTTATGCTTTAGTGGAATCGTCGCCACGCTGTCTTATGACGATCTTGATGGGTGTACCCTCAAAGCCAAATGTGTCGCGTAGGCAGTTTTCAATATATCGTCTGTAAGAGAAGTGGAATAGCTCCTCGCTATTACAGAAGATGACGAAGGTAGGAGGTGCAATAGAGGTCTGGGTCATATAGTAGACCTTAAGTCGCTTACCCTTATCAGACGGAGGCTGAACTCTGGTGGTAGCATCGTTAAGCAGATCGTTAAGCACACCGGTGGTGATTCTGCGACGTGCGGATGCGTAAACCTCGTTTATCATCTCGTAAAGATTTCTTACACGCTGACCTGTAAGAGCCGACACGTACACGATAGGTGCGTAGGGCATATAGGAGAGTGCGGTACGGATACGCTTATTGTATTCCTTGACCGTGTTGTTCTCCTTCTCGATAGCGTCCCACTTGTTTATTACGATAATGCAGGACTTACCTGCCTCGTGAGCCAGGCCCGCGATCTTCTCATCCTGCTCGGTCACGCCGTCCTGGGCGTCGATCATAATCAGGCAGACGTCTGCACGCTCGATAGCCATATTTGCTCTGATAACCGAGAACTTCTCTATTCTGTCCTCTACCTTAGAGTGACGGCGAATGCCCGCGGTATCGATAAAGTTATATACTCCGTAGTCGTTTTCGATCTTGGTATCAACGGCATCACGTGTCGTGCCCGCAATATCGGAAACTATAACTCTGTCCTCACCGCACATACGGTTAATAATAGAGGATTTGCCTGCATTGGGCTTGCCGATAACTGCTACGTTAATGACGTTCTCGTCATCCGCCTCGGAATCGTCGAAGCTGCACTCCTCAATAACGGCGTCAAGCAGATCGCCCGATCCGGTGCCGTGAAGCGATGAAAGTGCGATAGGCTCTCTATCAAAGCCAAGCTCATAAAACTCATAAAATTCGTAAGGCAGGTCACCTACCCTGTCTACTTTATTTACAACGAGGACGATTGGCTTGCCGGATTTCTTCAGCATTATAGCAATATCCCTGTCGTCAGCCACAAGGCCTGCATGAATATCACACATAAAAATAATAACGTCGGCAGTTGCGATGGCTATCTCCGCCTGATTTCTCATCTGCTTCAGAATGGTATCGTCGCTCTTTGGCTCGATACCTCCTGTATCTACTAAAAGGAAACGGTGGTCATTCCACTCTGCCTCTGCATAAATGCGGTCACGGGTAACGCCGGGAGTATCCTCAACGATAGAACGGCGTTCACCTATAAGCTTGTTAAAAAGTGTGCTCTTTCCCACGTTGGGACGGCCCACTATTGCTACGATCGGTTTTGACATCTTCTTCTCCTCACTCTCAAATACTTCTTCCGAGAATAGCCTCAGCAAGCTCGTATCCGTCGCTTCCCGACGTACGAACCGGAACACCGAGTCTATCACTCATTTCGCTGACGGTCATACCGCAAAGGAATACGTCCTCGCCATGGCGAAGGCAATTTTGCGGAATGAGTAGCTCCTCGCCAAGAGGTCTGCCGTCCAGCTGTTCACATATATCACGGCCTGTCAGAAGTCCGGAAACGGTTATCGACCTGCCAAAGAAATTATTAACTATTTCATAAATATTAACACTTAAATTCGGGCAGAGTGCACACAGCATATCTACCTGCTTCTTTATCATTGGGTAGGAAGCACTGCCGGTGACAAGAGAAACCTCTCTGCCTCTATCGAGGCTTAGTGCAAAATCTCTTACGTCCTTAAGTGCCATTCCCATCTCGTCAGAGAAGGAGCGGATCATACCTACACCGTTCTCTATCTGAGGATAATCCTCGTAATAATCTGCATCGGGAATCTCCCTGCCCGCCTTAAGATAAAACTCGTCAGCCGCATAGAAAAGACGCGTTCCGTGCTTATCCTTATGCCGATCACCGAAATCGTTGATCATATCAATTATCTCTGCCGACTCCTCGGGTGTGAAATCGGTAAGTGGATAAAGCTTGTCCCTGAATTTTGTAAGTCCCGCGGGAACTATTGCCACGCTGGACATAGCGGGATAAAGTGCCGCAAGATCTCGCATAGAGCGAAGCAGCTCCTCGCCGTCGTTCACTCCTCGGCAAAGCACGATCTGTCCACACATGGAAAGTCCTGCCTCGGCAAAATCATTAAGATACTTAAGCACCTCGCCCGAATGCTTGTTTTTCATCATCCTGACACGAAGGTCGGGATTAGTTGTATGCACCGAAATATTGATGGGGGACATACGCATCTTGATAATTCGGTCCACATCCTGCTGTGTCATATTTGTAAGAGTCACGTAATTGCCGTGAATGAAGGAAAGACGCGAGTCATCATCTTTAAAATAAAGCGACTCTCGAAGTCCCTCGGGATTCTGATCGATAAAGCAGAATATACATTTATTCTTACAAGAATGCTTCTGATCCATCAAGGGAGTTTCAAATTCCAAGCCGATATCGTCGTATTCCCTTTTTTTTATGTTGACCGAATACTCCTCGCCCTCACGTGTCAAGGTAAGCTCAACGCTCCGCTCGGTAAGATAAAAGCGGTAGTCAAGCACGTCATTTATTTGATTTCCGTTTATGGATATTAATACGTCACCCGAGCGAACACCTGCTCTATCCGAGCGGCTACCCTCGGTAACCTCGGTTATTTTAACCATAGACTACCCCTTTCTAAGTCTTCTGTCACTATGATTTTCCAGCATCGCCTCGGTGATGCCGTTTTCTTTTATATACGCTATTGCCTCAGCAGATCCCGCCCTCTGTGCGGCGAGCATAAGCCTTACCGACTTTTCTCTGTTAAAATCGGTTCCAAGCCCATCTACGAAGCAGCGTGCATAAAGGAACTTGCCCTTTGCAACCAACTCCTCCACGTAATCGGTAGAATGCCTGGCAGCCTTCTGAAACCATTCAAATGCCTCTCTGCCATCCTGGCGAATAGCCGAATAACGCATAGCCTCGTCAAGCTCGAAATCCATGACCTCACCCTCAAGAAGATAGGTATCGTCACGGTACTCCGGCTTATGATATGGGATCATAGATATTCCAATAATATCAGGCTCAAACATACAGCCTGCAGTGTAAGCCATGCCAAGATAGAGCTGAGCCTCGATACAGCCCTGCTCCGCGGATATTTTCATGTATTCGTAGGATTTTACATAATCCTTCACAACGCCCTCGCCGTGCATGTAAAGCATTGCAAGATTATAGCATGCCTCACCGCCCTCAAGATCTCTTGCATAGACGAAGGAGCTCTTCGCCTCCTTCGGATCATAAGGAACGCCAATGCCACGCCAAAGGCAGTATCCGTAATTAAATGATGCTAATGCATCGCCCTCACGTGCTCCATCGAGATACATCTGAGCAGCGAGCTCTGTATCGCCTTCTAAAAACGCAACGTCGGCAACCGATTTTTCGTACACGATATATCTCCTTTCACACGTTTTGTTATTTCTGCCAAAAGTTATCCTTCGGATATAGAAAATTTAGTTCCCTCTCTGGTGTCGAGAAGGGTTATACCCTTTTCGAGAAGCTCGTTACGGATAGCGTCAGCCTCAGCAAAATTCTTAGCCTTTTTAGCAGCTATTCTGGCAGCGATCCTCTCCTTGATATAAGCAAGAAGCTGAGGATCAACGCCGGCCTCCTCCTCCGCCTCCTCCTTCGCCTTCTGCTCGTTTATCCTGCTTGCAGCGGCGATAAGTCCGAGGTCGAGAACGGTTTCAAAGCTCTCAATAAGAGCCAGCTTGGTTTTGTCATTGGTTTTAAGCTTGAATACGTCGTAAAGTGCGGTAACAGCAAGAGAGGTATTAAGATCGTTGTCAAGGGCGTCGGTGAAACGCTTTTTACCCTCTGCAAATGCGGCCTCGTCCACATCGCCCTCGGACTTAAGCTCTGCTACTCTGCTAACCAGCTTGTTGTAGGCGATCTTGGCGTTATCAAGATTCTCCCAGGAGAAAACAAGATTCTTTCTGTAATGCGACTGCATGCAGAAGAAACGGTATACAAGAGGATCGTAGCCCTTGCTCTCAAGGAGAGATACTGTAAGGAACTCACCCTTGGACTTAGACATCTTACCGGAGTTGGTATTAAGATGATGAACGTGGAACCAATACTTACACCACTCGTGACCGAAGGTTGCCTCGCTCTGTGCTATTTCGTTAGTGTGATGGGGGAATGCGTTATCGATTCCGCCGCAGTGAATATCAAGGTATTCACCAAGGAACTTGGATGCGATGCAGGAGCACTCAATATGCCAGCCGGGATATCCGATTCCCCAAGGAGAATTCCACTTAAGCTCCTGATCGTCAAACTTGGACTTGGTAAACCAAAGCACGAAATCGGCCTTGTTCCTCTTATTCTCGTCTGCCTCAACGCTATCACGAACGCCTACCTCAAGATCCTCTTCCTTAAAATCGTTGAAGATATAGTATTTCTCGAGCTTAGAGGTATCGAAATATACGTTTCCGCCTGCCTCGTATGCATATCCCTTCTCAAGAAGAGCCTCGATCATAGCGATAAACTCAGGGATGCAGTTGGTAGCCGGCTCAATGTGCTCGGGACGCTTGATGTGAAGCTTATCACAGTCGGCAAAGAACGCGTCGGTGTAGTACTTGGCGATCTCAAGCACGGTCTTATGCTCACGCTTAGCACCCTTGAGCATTTTATCCTCTCCAGTATCGCCGTCGCTGGAAAGATGACCTACGTCGGTGATATTCATAACACGGGTAACGTCGTTGCCAAGGTAACGAAAATATTTTTCAAGCACGTCCTCCATGGTATAAGTACGGAGGTTGCCTATATGAGCAAAATGATATACGGTAGGACCGCAGGTATACATAGATACCTTGCCCTCCTCACGAGGAATAAACTCCTCTCTCTTTCTGGTAGCAGAATTGTATAAAAGCATATTTCTTCCTTTCCCGAGCGGTTGCCATCCGCCCGTCAGAGCATAATTAATCTATTGTAAATTTCACCTCTGAAATCGTTTTTTCAAAAGTGCATAGTAAGCCGAATATCATTTTAACAGAAATAAATCTTTTTGTCAAGAAAATTAATAAAATATTTGTTACTTTTTGCATTATAATGCGAGCAGGCGAAAAATTTTTAAAAATATTTTGAATTTTTTTAGCTTTGACTATTGTAATCAGGTCGAAAATTTGCTATTATATATCTGTGAAAATATATTACCGCACTCGGAGGTTCATCATAAATGAGCGACAATAACAACAACGTAAAAGCTAAATACTCTGACCTTAAAGGAGTACATAAGGCAGTTCCCATAATCCTAGGAGGCGTGGCGGTCTTTCTTGCCGTCTGCCTTGTCATCCCCACCATCATGGGTGCAGCCGGACAAGCAATAGGCGGTCTGCTGCGAGGACTGTTCTCCTTTGGATCATATCTTATACCCATAGCATTGGCTATGCATGCTATTTTCTATCCCGGCGATCTGGAGGATAAGAAAATCAAAAAGCGTGCTATTTTCTCCGCGGTGTCACTCGTTCTTATCACCTGCATAGAATATGCCATTTATTATTGGGGCAAGGAGGTAGTATTCTCCCCTGCTGACGGATTCGTAAACGCAAACGGCGGCGGATTCGTAGGCGGAGTACTCGGCTTCCTTCTCTCCTTCATGTTCGGCCAGCTCGGAGTGATTATAATTTGTGCAGTTGCTCTTGCAATCTACGCAGTATTCTATTTTGCAGAGAAGGCAGGATCGATCGGACAGGCTGCACTTAACGTTGCCGCAGCGATCAAGAAACTTATCATCTTTATCGATGACAAAAACCAGGAGCGTAAGGAGAAAAAAAGACAGCTTAAGGAAGAGGAGGATCAGCACCAGCGTGAGCTTGCCAGCGAGGAGCTTATCGACGACGAGTTCTTCAAGGCCAGAGGCGAGGCCTCCAGCATAAAGATCAGACAGCTCGGTATCGAGGAGGATGCTGACAGTAACGGCACCTCTCCCCTTATTGATCCCGCTATACGCATTCCCCAGGAGCCCGAGGTTATTGTGACAGAAGAGCCCGAGCGTAGACGTAGAAGAAGCAGCGACAAGCCTCTCGACCTTGATTACGGCATCGAAACCGAGCCAGAGGTGGTCGAGGAAGCCCCCGAAGAGCTGAAGGAAGAGGACGAGCCCAAGTTTAACAACGCATTCTTTGGCTTGGACGACCGTGCAGACGCTGTATTCACCAAGAGCTTTGATCCCTTCGACTTCGCTACCAGCGAAAAGAACGCAGCTAAATATGCTAACCGTGTTTCCACCAAGGCTAACGTCACCGACGAGCTTGATGAGATGAGAATTGCCGAGATGAAGGCGGATCACGAGCCCAGCGAAAGAGAAAGAAGAATGATGGAGCTGGAGCGTAAGAAAAAGGAATGGATGCGTCAGAACAGACGTCCTGAGCCCACGCCCGCACCTGCACCTGTTGTAGAGCAGACCGCTCCCGCAGAGCCTACACCTGCTCCCGCACCCGTATCTATCCCTACACCTGCACCTACGGTAGCTGCTCCCTCCCCTGTTGAGCATGCCGAGGTACATACTCCTACTGTATCCACATACAGCTCTTATTCCAACACAAAAACCACCTACTCTCAGCCTATCAAAACCGTTGAGTTCACCATAACCAAGGAGCCTAAGAACGCTCCCTCTGCTCCCATTGAAAGCGGAGAGGTTAGCTACTCCTTCGACAAGTCTGCTCATAGCGAAGAGGCTGCAGAGGACGTTGCGATCCTCATTTCCCAGAGAATCGCCAAGAATAATCCCGCTTATGCGAGAAGTGCAAACGACCTTAAGACGTATACCAAGGTAGTATCCGACCAGGATGACGAGCTTTACCGTCAGCTTCAGGGCATCAGCACCCCCGCTCCTGTCGCTGAAGAATCCGTAGATACTATTCCCACAGAGGACGCTCCTGTTCTCGAAAACACCGAAACCGTTACCGCAGACGATTCTCTCGTTCTTGAGCCTGCGGATAATCTTTCCGCTGAGGTTAAACAGAATTCCGATATTTGGGATCTTGAGGACGATGACGACGAGCTTACTCTTTCTGACGACGCTGCAGAGTCTGCTGCAGAAAACACAACGACCGAGCCTGTCGCAGAAAGCAAAGCTCTTCCCGAGGAAAATGAAGAGCCCACGCTCGCAGAGGAGCCGATCATTGCCAACAGTGTTGAACCTGCTGCTGAGAATGATCAGCCTGATGCTGATGAGCCCTCTGTTCAGTCTACCTATCAGCGTGCTGCAAACTTCGTATCCAATATGGTCAACGAGCCCGTAGCAGCTCCCGAAATCAGACCCTACACTGCTCCTGCACAGAACGACGGTGTAGTTGATGCCGCACCTGCCGTGATCGGTATGCCCCTTCCCGGCGTACCTGCAGTTCCCGTTGCTCCTGCAATTCCGGTAGTTCCCACTATTCCCGTTGCACCCGCTCCCGCAATTCAGGCAATGCCCGTTCCTGAGGTTCCTGCAGTACCCGTTGTAGAAGCACACGTAGAGCCTGATCCCGAGCAGGTGGCTCCCGCAGAGCCCGTTGCTTCTGCCGTGCCTGTTGTCGCCGAGCCTGCGGTTATTGCAGAGTCGCTCTTCAGCGTTGTTGACGGTGATGAGGACAACGTAGCTACCACCTCCGCAGCCCCTGTTATTGAGGAGGAAAGCAGCCCTGCCGTCGAGGTAAGCTTTGCAGACGAGGATGAGGATATTCTCGACGATGAGGATGAGGATATTGATGAAGAGGAAGCAGAGGAGCCCGAGGAGGACGTTTTCACCGAGGAGATTCCTCCCGAGGAGCAGAATCCAGACGTGAATGAGATGCGTAAAATGTTCCCCTTCCTTGCCCCTCTGAGCGAGCAGAAGCCTACGGCTAAGCCCCAGGCTGATCTCCGCGACGAGATCAGTATTTCCGCAGACATTGAGGAGGATGACGTTCCCTTCGACGATCCGGTACAGGTAAAAATTCCTTCCAAGAGCCTTGTTCCCGCGACCGAGAAGAAGGAAGAAAAGAAGAAGAAAAAGCCCGATTACTCCGACTATCAGTTCCCTGATCTTGATTTTCTTGCAAAGGAGGAATCCTCCGCCGACGAGAACATCCAGGCTGAGATCCAGGAGAACGCAGATAAGCTTATCGAG
The DNA here is from genome assembly GCA_045531485.1 of Eubacteriales bacterium. Classification (GTDB taxonomy): domain Bacteria; phylum Bacillota; class Clostridia; order Oscillospirales; family CAG-272; genus UBA1740. The sequence continues at coordinate 13,124 of JAZSEC010000023.1, forward strand.
ACCCTTGCATCCTTCGGCGTCACCGCCTCCATTAAGGGTGTTGACCGCGGTCCCAGAATCACCAGATACGAGGTTGTTCCCGCAAAGGGCGTTAAGGTAAGCCAGATTATGAATCTTCAGGACGATATTGCCCTTAACCTTGCGGCAGGCTCTATCAGAATGGAGGCACCCATTCCCGGTAAGTCGGCTGTAGGTATTGAAATCCCCAACAAGAAATCCAGCATTGTAAGGCTTCGTGATCTTCTCGAAACCCCCGATTTCGAGGGTGCAAAATCAAAGACCTTCGTTTGTATTGGCCGTGACGTTGCCGGTCAGCCTGTGTTCGGCGATCTTGCAAAGATGCCCCATCTTCTTATCGCAGGTGCTACCGGTATGGGTAAGTCGGTATGTATTAATTCGCTGCTTATCAGCGTGCTTTATAAGGCAAGACCCGATGAGGTCAAGCTTATTATGATCGACCCCAAGCAGGTTGAGTTTACAATGTACAACGGCATTCCTCACCTTCTCGTACCCGTAGTTTCTGATGCGAAGCAGGCTGCCGGTGCTCTCATGTGGGCGGTTGAGGAGATGGAGAGAAGATACAATCTGCTTAATCCTCTCTGCGTACGTAATGTTGAAGCGTACAACGAGAAGGTTACCGCCGATCCCTCTCTCGGTGAGCCCCTGCCCAAGATTATTATTGTAATCGACGAGTTTGCAGACCTTATGCTTCAGGTTAAGGATCCCGTAGAGTCGCTCGTAACACGTATCGCACAGAAGGCAAGAGCCGCAGGTATACACCTTGTTATCGGTACTCAGCGTCCCTCTGTTAACGTAATTACCGGTGTTATCAAGGCTAACGTTCCCTCTCGTATCTCCTGTAAGGTAATGTCCAACGTAGACTCCAAGACGGTGCTTGACTCTGCAGGAGCTGAAAAGCTGCTTGACAAGGGTGACGCACTCTATGCTCCCTCCGGCTCTCCCAAGCCTCACAGACTTCAGTGTGCCTTCGTTGCTGACGGCGAGGTTGAGACAATTATGAACTTCCTCAAGCAGAACAGCGACGGCAACAGCTACGACTCCACCGTTATGGAGGATATCGAGCGTGCGGCACAGAGATGCAATAAGAAGGGTGGCGGAAACGACCGTGATGACTCCGATTCGGACGGCGGAAGCGGTGAGGGCTACCTTAACGACAGACAGTTCCTCGACGCAGTTGAGGTTGCAGTTAATACAAGAAAGATTTCTACATCTCTTATTCAGAGAAAGCTGTCTATCGGCTACGGCAAGGCCGCTAAGTTCATAGACATTATGGAGGACATGGGTATCGTCGGCGAGGCTAACGGACAAAGACCCAGAGAGGTTCTCCTTACACCCGATGAGTGGAGAGAAAAGCTTGCAAGAGCTACTCTTGACTAAGCATCACCTTCATCTCATTAATCGTTGCCGGCGGTTTTCCTCCTCCGGCAGATAAGGTTTTAATAACATAAAGAAATTCGTGCCGTAGCAATATGGCACGAATTTCAAAAAATAACCCGATTTTATGAGGTACAACTATGATTATTGTGCTTTTGGCAGACGGATTTGAAGAAATCGAAGCTCTTACTCCCGTAGATATGCTCAGACGTGCAGGGCTTGACGTAAGGACAGTCGGTATAGCCGGTGTCAGCGTTACCGGAGCTCACGGCATTAAGGTGAACTGTGATTCTACGATCGAGGAAATAGATCTTCAAAAGGTTGATATGGCGGTATTTCCCGGTGGAATGCCCGGTGCGACCAATCTCGATGCATCCCCCTTTACCGACAAGGTAATCGAGGCAATAAATAAAAATGGCGGCAGACTTGCCGCAATATGTGCAGCACCTCTCGTTTTCGGCAGACGCGGTCTGCTGGAGGGTAGGATGGCGACCTGCTATCCCGGATTTGAAAATGAGCTGATCGGTGCTGTTATAAGTGACGATTCGGTGGTTACCGACGGAAATATCACTACCGCAAAGGGCATGGGCGTGGCTCTTGACTTTGCGGAGGAGCTTATCTCTCTCATTAAGGGTGACGAGGAAGCAAGGAAGATATCAAAGGCTATATGCCGTTCTGACAAAAAGAAGAAAAAGGCTGTTAAGCCTCCCGAGAAAAAGCCCCTGCCCCACTTTGATGACGCAGACGTTATGGACACTGCAAAGAAGCTTGACGAGGCTCTTATAAGGCTCGGTATTACCGCCAGCATCATAGACGCAACAAAGAGTACAAGATTGACACGCTTCGAGGTGCTCGCAGAAGGCAGACAGAAGGCCGGCAAGATCCTTAAGCTGACCGACGAGATCGCCCTGGAGCTTGGAGAATCGAATATTACGATCATGGCATCCATTGAGAATGACAAGACCGCATTTATTGATATCCCCAACAAAAAAGCCGAGCTTGTATTGCTTAACGACATACTTGAAGGCGAGGAGTTCAAGGCTTATCCCTCAACACCCTCGGTTGCATTAGGTCAAAATTTTGACAGAGAGGCGATCATTGCCGATCTTAAAAGACTCCCCCACATGATCATCGGCGGAGTGACAGGATCTGGTAAATCTATGGTTGTTCATTCCATAATCAGATCTATCCTATCTAAGGCTACTCCAAAGGAAGCAAGACTTATCCTTATCGATCCCAAGATGGTTGAATTTACCATGTACGAGGGACTTGCTCATCTTGAAAGACCGATTGTTTGCGACATAAAAAAGGCCATCGAGGCTCTGGCATGGGCTAACGATGAGGTTGAACGCAGATACGGTCTTATGGCTCAGAGTGGTGTATGGAATATAGATGCTTACAACGAAAAGGCCGGCGAGAATTCGCTGCCCAAGATCGTTATTATTGTAGACGAGCTTGCCGATCTTATGCTGTTTGCAAAGAAGGATGCAGAGGCCAATATTCTACGTCTTGCACAGAAGGCAAGAGCAGCCGGCATCCATCTGGTTCTCGCTACCCAGCGACCCGCCCCCGACATTATTACCGGCCTTATTAAAGCCAACATTCCCACCAGGCTTTGTCTTAAGGTTTCGTCCGTCAAGGATTCCAGAACCATTCTTGATGCGAGCGGTGCGGAAAAGCTGCTGAACCGCGGTGACGCACTTTACCTACCCGTAGGATCTATTCATCCCATCAGGATTCAGACTCCCTTTATTCCAAGCGAGGAGCTTTTCAACCCTCAGGCTTTGATAAAGTGAAATAAATATATTTGTATTTTCTCGGAGAAAAAATATGGCAATTTTACCTAAGCAAAGACATATAGCCTACAGATGTCCCGATTGCGGAAGTGCAGTCGTGGGTCTGGTAGGAAGATTTGCCCTGTCGGCAAATATGATAAGACTGAAATGCTCCTGTCAAAGCGAGCATTCGCTTGATATTACTCTTTCGTCCGGCGGAAAGATCCGTCTGTCCGTGCCCTGCCTTTTCTGTAAGCAGAATCATTCCTACCTGGTAAGCGAGGCACTTTTCTTTGACAAGGACAGATTCCTTCTCAACTGCCCCTACGCAGGAATGGATATCGCATTTATCGGTGACGAGGACGTGGTAAACGAGGATATCGCCCGTACCGGAGAGGAGCTTAACGCTCTGCTTAAGAATTTAGAGGCAGAGGAACTATCCGACATTCAGCCTCAGGAGATGAGCGAGGAGGAGATCCTTCCCGATCCTGCGGTTTACGATACCCTTCGCTTCGTTATCACCGATCTTAAGGAAGAGGGAAAGCTTCACTGCCCCTGCGGAGAGGGTCCCTACGATCTCAGATTCATTGCGGGAGGCATGCAGGTATGGTGTGAAAGCTGCGGTGCGACCCACGATTTTCACGTAACCTCACCTACGATCGCAGAGGAATATATCTCTCTCGATTCGCTTACCTTAAAGTAAGCCGTAGTACTTAAGTATTCCTCTGTATATCCCCGTTGCGAACAGATATGGCGAATTTACCAGAAGCTCGGCGTCGTATGGATTACTGATAAAGCCCATCTCCACCAGGACGGCAGGCATCTCGGTTTCCTTAAGCACGTATAAACCGGGGCGATAGACGATCCCGCGGTTTCTAAGCCCCGTGGTAAGAGTCAGCTGCTCCAGTATCTGTGTGCCAAGTGCCCTTGCAACGGTTGCACCGGGACCGTATACTAACGCCTCGTTGCCCGTGGCACTGGTGTTTTCGGCAGCATTATTGTGCAGAGAAATGAATATATCGGCCGGCCAGGAATTAGCCTGGTTTACCCTTTCCACAAGACTGGTGGAATTGCTTGTGCCAAGGATGGTTTCGGGCGTGGGACGTGACAGGCGGGGAGTAAACTCCGGATTGGTACGCAGAAGGTTATACAGCCGTCTGCCTATCTCATAGGTTATGTCCTGCTCAAAGTATCCGTTGCCCTCGGCACCCGTATTAAAGCCGGACGGATTGTGTCCTTGATCGATATATACTTTTATAGGCATAAAAACCTCCGTGTTTTATTGAACCTTCGTTCTTTTTTAGTTTATGCAAAGGACTGTTTTTTGTTATGAGTGAAATGAGAAGAATGCTCAGCTACGTCAGGCGAGCGGTAGACGATTACGAGATGATAGAGGATGGCGATCGCATCGCCGTCGGTATCTCGGGTGGCAAGGACTCGCTCTGCCTTTTAGAAACGCTGGCAGAGATGCGACGCTTCTATCCAAAGAAATATGAGATCGTTGCCATCACCGTGGATATGGGCTTCGAGGGTAGCGATTATTCCGAGATAGAGGAGTTCTGCCGTAGAATAAACGTCAAATACGTTATAGAACGCACTGATATCGCGAAAATCGTTTTCGATATTCGCAAAGAGCCGAACCCATGCTCACTGTGTGCAAAGCTTCGACGCGGCTCACTTCATTCAGCGGCTCAGGCTGAAAACTGTAACAAAGTCGCTCTCGGTCATCATTTTGACGACGCGGTGGAGACCTTTATGATGAATATGTTCTTTGAAGGAAGGCTCGGCTGCTTCTCACCTAAGTCATATCTCTCAAACCGCAAGCTCGGGCTTATCCGTCCCCTGCTCTACGCTACTGAAAAGGACGTGCAGTACTTTACCAATAGGCGTAAGCTGCCGGTAGTCAAGAGCCTTTGTCCCGAGGATCACGCAACCGAAAGAGAAAAAATGAAGAATCTGTTAGCCGATCTTGAAAGAAACAACAAGGGACTGAGGCACCGTATATTCAATGCAATGTGCAAGGGTGAGATAGACGGCTTTAAGATCGTTGAGCCGAAGCCAAGAGGAAAGTCCGAAAAGAAATAATTTTGAAAATAAAAAAGTGACCGACTGAAATCGGTCACTTTTTTTCATAACGTATTAAACAAGCATAGAAAGAAGCAGTATGGCAACTACAGAGCAAATAACGATGCTGGCTATGAAGAGTCCAATACCGTAAAGCAGCTTCTGCCATACTTTATCAGTCTTTTTCATTACTAACAAAGCGGTCATTGCTATTGCACCGGAAATAAGTCCGCCAATCGCACCGCCGACAAGAGGAAGAATCATATTGGCCTGAACGCTGTTGCCCCAGACAATATTGAATGCAAAAATAAGTATCGCGATTGCAGTCTCGTACCAAAGTGGCTTGCTGATTACCTGTATTCTTCTGCCGTCAACGATGACGCTTACACCAGTCATGATATTGCCGTTCACATAAACGGTCTTCATCTCTTCGCCGGGGAGAAGATAACTGGTTTTGCCGGTCTTTTCAAGCATTTTACCGTTAATGTAAATTTTCTTTTTACCGGTCCAAAAGCTTTCCTCGTATACTATCTCACCTATGGAAGGATCCTGAATCAACTGTCTCATATTATTCTTCCTTTCTAAATCATTTTACGAAACGTGATATTTACTTTATGCTTGTAAGGACGATGGTTGCTACGCCATCAACGAAATCATAGTACTGAGAGGGATCGTCAACCGTATATCCCTCAGGAAGAGCGGTAAGCTGTGCACGGAAGGTGCCATCCTCGTGATCATACTCTACCTGGCCGTTTGCATCGGTGGTCTTGGGAGTACGGCAGGAGCCGGCAACGTCACACATCTGAACCTTAACGCCCGAGATAGCCTCGCCGTTCTCGTCAACAACCTTGATTACATAGGGCTTGCCCTGCTCCTTAGCGGTGAGGACGATAGAAAGATTGCCGTTGGCATCAAAGGTCTGGGCAACGCCGATCTTATCATACTCATAGCCTGTGGGAATGATAGTAACAGTGGCAGTAAGCTCCTTCGCAGTAACGTAGGTGATCTTACCCTCGCTGTCGGTAGGATAAGGCATGGGAGTACCACCCTTGGTGGTCATATTAACGATAACGTCCTTAACGGGCTTGCCGCTATCGTCGGTTACGGTTACGGTGTAGGTAACCTTGGTATCGGTCTGGTTGTTGTTGCCATTGCCGTTTTCGTCATCACCGCCGTTGTTATCATCGCCGCAGGAGATGAGGAAGAGCGACATAGACATCATCATAACCAGAGCTAAAATTAAGCATATTATTTTTTTCATATTTTCCTCCAAAAATTATTTACTATTTTATTATAACATAAGCTTTTGTTTTTTTCAAGTGCAATCGTCAATTTATGAAAAAATGCGTAAATGGAGGAGTTTTGGCGATTTTTCACAAAATCACAGAATATTTTTTTATTTTCCCCGTTTGAGAAAAAGGGAGATTTCGGGAGCATTTGGGAGAAAAAACGAGGTCTGGTTTTCTAAATTAATTTTCTTCAAAAAAGTTTCAAAAAAGCATTGACATTTCACGTTTGCTATGCTATAATAAACAAGCTTGAAAAAAGTATCAAAAATTTGGAGGAATATTAAAATGTCCACATTTATGGCAAACGCACAGAACATCGAGCGTAAGTGGTACGTTATCGATGCAGCAGGCCAGCCTCTTGGCAGAACTGCTGTTAAGGCTGCGAACATCCTTCGCGGCAAGCACAGACCCGAGTTCACTCCTCACGCTGACTGCGGCGAGTTCGTTATCATCATCAACGCTGATAAGGCTGTTCTCACCGGTAAGAAGCTTGAGCAGAAGTACTACCGTCATCATTCCGGTTACATCGGCGGCCTTAAGGAAGTTCAGTACAAGACCCTTATGGCAACCCGTCCCGAGAAGGCTATGGAGCTCGCAGTTAAGGGAATGCTTCCCCACAACTCTATCGGAGCTAAGTCCTTCACTCGCCTTCATGTATATGCAGGTGCAGAACACAAGCAGCAGGCTCAGCAGCCTATTGCTATCGACTAATAAGGGAGGTAAGTGAGAATGTATACAAGTGCTAAGCCCTATTTCTACGGAACAGGCAGAAGAAAGAAGTCCGTTGCAAGAGTTCGCCTCTACCCCGGTACCGGCGTTGTTACCATCAACGGCAGAAACATTGATGAATATTTCGGTCTTGAGACCATGAAGCTTATCGTTAACCAGCCCTTCGGTGTTACCGATACTGTTGGCAAGTTCGACGTTGTTGCAAACGTTAACGGCGGTGGCTTCTCCGGCCAGGCAGGTGCAATCCGTCACGGTGTTGCTCGTGCACTCCTTTCTGCAGATGAGAACTACAAGCCCCTTCTCAAGAAGGCTGGCTTCCTCACCAGAGATCCTCGTATGAAGGAAAGAAAGAAGTACGGACTCAAGGGTGCAAGACGTGCTCCTCAGCTCTCGAAGAGATAATCAAAATATTATCAAAAGGCTCGGCTTTTGCTGGGCCTTTTTATATTTTGATTATGTCGAGAGAACTGCTCTTCACTGCATTTTGATTACCCCACTCGAACTGAGGTTGGCAAAGGTCAAGCCTTTGCCATTCGGACTAAAAACAGTTATCAACTGTTTTTACAGCTTTGCCGCCGCCCTCACAGTTCAGAAGAGATAAATACAAAGTTCACAAGAGATAAATGAAAAGTTCATTACGAATGGCAATTCATAGTTCTCTGCCCTATTTACAAATCGGCGGGCTTGTGATATAATAAAATTAGTTAGGTTAATAATCGATAAACTTAATTTTGACGGAGGATAAGATCGTGGGATTGTTTAATAGGTTAAAGCACAAGTCCGATAAAGAATATCTTAATAAAGAATTACAACAAGCATTAAGTTTGTCAAAAGAGGGAAAGCACACAGAAGCATACTCAATTTATGAAAGATTATATGATAAGGAACGCAATGCTACCAATGCGTTTAATTTGTTTACATCTGCGGTGTATTGCGGTAAGACTGAAGTCGAAAAAAAATTATACGAAAAGCTTAAGTGCTATTCTCCCAATCCAAAAAAAGAGCCGATAGAACTGAGCGGTTGTTTTGTCAGATATTCTTATGCGTACATTCTTTGTGACATAGGCAGAAATCGTGAGGCGGTTGAAATCCTTGATTATCTTATTGACGTTATTTCCCATTATCAAATTACGGATCCCACATTTTTATATATAAGAGGTGTTCCACCGGCACAAATGGTTTACGAATTGATCAAAAAAGCATTTACTGATAATGAAGCTGGGCTCAATGACTATAAAAACAGACTTGTTTCTGTATTGGATGATAATACAAAGAAATATGAATTTAAAGCATAAGTATTTTTTGCCTATTTGATTGCAGTTTTAATATGCACATATCACAAAAATAATACGAAATCAACATTGCTTTATAGTTTTATGAGGTAAATATGGCGAGCAGTAAGGAATACGTTGAATTTGTTTTAGAGATGTGCGGCGGGTTATCTGCACGTGCTATGATGGGTGAGTACCTGCTGTACTACGGCGGCAAGGCGGTTGGAGGTGTTTACGATAACCGCCTGCTTGTAAAGCCTGTGCCTTCGGCTGTGGCACTATTGCCCGATGCACCGAGGGAGATTCCCTATGAGGGAGCAAGAGAGATGCTTCTTGTTGAGGATATTGAGAACTGTGCCCTGCTCTGCGAGCTATTTGAAAGAATGTATGAGGAGTTGCCTGAGGCGAAAAAGAGAAATAAAAATTAGTATGGAAAACATCGTTATAAGAAAAATTACTCCCGACGAGGTTGATGAGGCGATGAGCCTGGCACTATCGGTGTTTATTCAATTTTAAGCTCCCGACTATTCACCATTGGGTGTCGAAACCTTTTAAAGAGATATTGTAGAGAATGCGGAGTTTCTTGAAAACGCAAGGCGTGGCGTGTACCCGATCTATGCCGCCTTTGACGGTGAAAAAATGGTTGCTATTATGGGTATGAGAAGCAATAGGACTCACATAAATCTTGTATTTACAAGGAAGGAATATCACAGAAAAGGGATTGCGAGGTCAATATTTGAGTATCTTCTAAAGGATCTGCTGGCGGAGGATCCCTTCCTTCGTGAGATCACCTTGAATTCATCGCCCTACGGACTTCCCTTCTATCTTAAAATAGGCTTTATTCCTCTGACAGATGAGCAGGAGATAAACGGCATAAGGTTTACACCAATGAAATACATTATAAAGTGATTCTTTTAAGGGAGGCGGATGCCTCCCTTTCGCTTCTCTGTTAGAATAAATATTCTAAAATATTTACTTTTATTTTTGGGTGTGGTATAATTTAATTAAAAAATATCAGGAGGGAATGGCATGGATAAAAAGGTGCTCGGTACGGTGGTTGATATCAAAAAGCAATATTTCTTTCACCACGCAAGCTTAACGGCAAAAATGAGATCCTTTGACAGTATTGTTTTTCCCTACGTGATTACGGTAAGGTATACAGTCGACGGGGTTGAGTACCACAAGAAAAGATGGGTGGATAGCAGAGATGACATTCCTATAATGGGTGAACGTGTGACCGTGCTTTACAGAGAGGATAAGCCTGCAAGGGCAAAGGTGCTGAGAGCTAAGGAAACGACGGATGACGGCAAATTTTCACCTCTTGTATTCTTCTTTATTTTCCTAGCCTTCAGTATAATGTTTGTAGCTTTGCTTTTTATCTCGGTAGATTACCACGGAAAGTCTAAAACAACCTACGAAGAGCTTATTTATATGGAGCTTACCGTTGAGGAGGTCAGAAAAAGCAGAGATCCCGATCTTGGTGACACCTATTGGATAGACGTCAGCGAAAATGATAAGCCTATCGAGATAAACAATCTACTTGTAAAGCCTGATGTCAGGGACGGCTTAGAGGATCTTAAGTCCGGTGACAGAATATACTGTTATCTTGCTGAGGACTCATCTTGCCTTGATGCTGTTGAAATAAAGGGAGATAAGATAATACTTTCGCTTGATCAATACAAGGAGATTTACCGCAAAAACAGTCTGCTTGGTTTTATTGTCAGTCCGATCACTATAACCCTCACTGCCGGATTGGCTGTCAAATGTCTGGTAGAACATATTAAGAAGAAAAAAGAGAGTAAAGGAGAATGATATATGAGATGTCCGTACTGCTTAAGCGATCGTATTGAGAAAGGTATAGCCTGGGGAAAATCCTCGGAAACAGGCAGCGTTGGGTTAAAGTTCAATATGGACGGTTTCTTCTCCTACGTGAACGTGGCACAGGTTTATTCCGATCTGTGTCTTAATTGCAAAACCATTCTGCGTACCTACATAAAGGAGGATACCGACAAGGATTGGAACCACGAATGTGGAAGTCTTGGAATGAAATAATAATTTTGAGAGGAAGCTATGAACACTGATATTACAGAGATCTTGGCTAAATATCCGCAGGAAATCTTTGATTTATACCATAAATTAAGGCAGAACATCTATGACAGTGTAGCTGGTGAGATTGGTGAAACGCTGTGGGCAAGGCTGCCGAGCTATTACGTTGGTGAGAGATTCGTAAGGCTTATTCCATTCAAGGATCATATAAATATTGAGGCGGCGGCAATAAATAGTCATAAGGATGAGCTTTTCGGCTACAAGATTACTCCCAAGGGAATGCTGCAGATATTTATCGGGCAGGATATTCCGCACAATGCTTTAATCAAGATTTTTAAGGAAACGCTTGATAACGAGCTTCATCTTTCTCTACTCGACGAAGAGTGGCCGTTTGAATATACAGATCACGATAGAAATATCGTAAGAGCTATCGTTTATGATGATGATGGATATTTCTACTTTGTACGAGCTGAGCGAGATGACGATTTCGGTAAGGCTACCGTTATAGAAACCGCGGGCGGCGGTGTAGAGGATGGCGAAAATCTGTCCGAGGCTATAAAGCGGGAGCTTATGGAGGAGCTTGGTGTAGAGGTAGAGGTCATGTGCCGGATAGGTGTGGTTGAGGATTACTACAATTTTATTCACAGACATAATATAAACAACTATTACCTCTGCCGTATAACAGCCTTCGGCGAAAAGCATCTTACCGAGGATGAGATGCAAAGATGGCATTTATCCACGCTGAAGCTAACCTTTGACGAGGCAATGGCAGAATACGAAGCAAACCGTGATTACAAGCTGGGAAGGCTGATCACAAATAGAGAAATACCCCTACTCATAAGGGCAAAGGAAATACTTGAAAGGAAATAAAAAAATGACAATAAACGAGTATCAGCAGCTGGCAATGAGAACTGTGAACCCCGAGCTTGACAAGGGACAGATGCTTATCAACAGCGTTATGGGTCTGTGTGGCGAATCGGGCGAGGCCATTGATATAGTTAAGAAGTGGTATGCTCACGGTCACGAGCTTGACAGAGAGCATTTAAAGAAGGAGCTTGGTGACATTGCCTGGTATATTGCCGAGGCGGCGACCGCCCTAGACATTAAGCTTGAGGACGTTCTCGAGGCCAATATTGACAAGCTGAGAAAGAGATACCCGGAAGGATTTGAAACTCAAAAATCGGTTGAGAGAGCCGAGGCAGATATATAAATAAATCATATTAATCTGCATTTATGTAAACAAAAGCGTACAGAATTGTCGTATTTTCTCCACCTTCGGTTGAAATCTTCTCCACTCAACCAACGGTATGTAGACTTTTATCCGTTTGGAAGCTATACTGTAAACGTAAGCTGAAGAAAAGGAGATTTAGTATGGATCAAATCAAAATTGGAAAATTTATTGCCGAGCGTAGACGGGAAATAGGCCTGACCCAGATGCAGCTTGGCGAAATGCTGGGAGTAACCGACCGAGCGGTATCGAAATGGGAAAACGGGCGGTCACTTCCCGACTCCTCAATTATGCTTGATCTATGCATGATTCTTAAGATCAGCGTAAACGATTTGCTTTGTGGGGAGGTAATTACTGTGGATAATTACAATGAAAGATTAGAAAACAATCTTATTGAAATGGCAAAACAAAAAGAAGAGGCAGATAAAATGCTGCTTCGCCTTGAAACTATGACGGGCTTTGTCTGTATCGGATTAATGTTTGTGCTATGTTTATTAGCTTCTTTCGTAGAAATGGAAGAATGGTTGAGAATCACCCTTATTCTTGTCGGTCTTTTGCCTGTTCTCGTTGCAATGCCCTTTATGATCAGGATCGAGCAGACCGCAGGATATTATGTGTGCAGAAGGTGCGGTCACAAGCATATCCCCTCTTACAGCAGTGTGTTTATGGCGATGCACTACGGCAGAACCAGATATATGAAATGCCCGAAGTGCGAAAAGCACAGCTGGCAGAGGAAGGTTATTTCAAAGGATTGATATAAGAAAGGTAGAGAGCTTTCTCTACCTTTTTTATTATAAAAAAGTATAGTGGCGTCACTTTACATTTCTCTGCCTATGTGATATAATTAGTTAAATAACATTTTCGAGGTGACAAAATGAGCTTTGATGTTAGTGCTTTAAAATGGGTAAGAGAGCCGAAGGAGTACTCCATAAAGGAAAACAAAATCGAGATAATTACCCAGCCTCACACAGATCTGTGGCAAAGGACATACTATCACTTCAGAAACGACAATGCCCCTGCCCTACAGATAAAAACGGAGGAAAAGTATTTTTCTTTTACCGTCAAGACCGAGTTTGAATCAAAGCACAGATTCGATCAGTGCGGTATAATTATGTACCTTGACAGCGACAACTGGCTGAAGGCATCTATTGAATATGAAAATGATAAATTCAGCCACCTTGGCAGCGTTGTAACGAACAACGGATACTCCGACTGGGCAACCACCGAAATCGACGCCGAGATCAAATCTATGTGGTACAGACTGAGTCGCAGAGAGGATGACTACTGTATCGAATGCTCGGACGATGGAATCAGGTTCAGGCAAATGCGTGTTTGTCATATGTGGCAGGGCGGTGAGGCTATTCGCTTTGGTATTTATGCCTGCAGCCCCGAGGAGTCTTCCTTCAAGGCAACCTTTACCGAGATGGAAATTACCGAGTGCAAATGGCTTCCCCACAACGGACAGAAGCCAGATGAGGAAATATAAATGGATATACTTATCAGAAATATGGAAGAGAGCGACCGCACCGAGGTTATAGAAATGATGCGTGTATTTTACGCATCGCCTGCGGTGCTGTCAAATGGCTCGGAGAAAATATTCGATGCTGACTTTGAAAACTGCATCGGCACATCTCCCTATCTTGAAGGCTATATTTTCGAGATATCAGGTGAGACTGCGGGCTACGGAATGGTGGCAAAAAGCTTTTCCACCGAGTTCGGCAAGCCTTGTATATGGGTTGAGGATATCTACTTAAAGGAAAATTTCCGTGATAGAGGCATTGGAAGCAGATTTTTCGATCTTATAAGCAAGAAATATCCCGAGGCAATAGTGCGTCTTGAGGTCGAGGAGGAGAACGAAAGAGCTATTCACGTTTACAAAAAGAACGGCTTTGAGATCCTTCCCTATATGGAGATGAAGAAATGATAACAAACGAACAAATATGGCAGATTGCTCTCAAACAGTCAGCTTATGATTGCGGATGCGATCCCGAGGACTTTGTCTCAGGAGAAAACAAAGTAGTTCTTTCTAAAAAGAATGATAAAGCAAGAGCTTACCTTCCCCTGCCCTTTGAATGCGACCTCGTTTCTTACGGAAGTAATATTGTAGCACAGGCAAGTCCAAGAATGAAAGAAGCTGTCAAAGAATATATTGAAAAATATCCCTCCTACCGTTGCTTTGAGTCACCAAGCATTATTGCACTAAACGAAGCTTTGGCAAAATTCAATTACAAGGTCTGCTTTATGGCAGAGTATTTTTTGCCCGATGTAAATAAACTTTGTAAGTTGCCCTGTGATTATGAAACACGCATATTGCATAGAGAAGATTTTGCCGGTCTTTACACCGATAAATGGTCTAATGCCCTATGCAAGGATAGAGCATATCTTGACGTGCTTGCAGTTGGAGCATATGACGGTGATCAGCTTATTGGCCTTGCAGGTTGCTCTGCCGATTGCGAGGATATGTATCAAATAGGTGTTGATGTGCTACCTGAATACAGATGTCAGGGTGTTGCAGCTGCCCTGACGAGCCGATTGGCATTGGAAATAATAAAGCTTGGCAAAGTTCCCTTTTACTGTGCGGCATGGTCAAACGTGATTTCTGTAAGAAATGCAATAAAAAGCGGCTTCAAGCCCGCTTGGGTTGAACTTACCGCAAGGGACAGTGATTTTGTAGATAATATGATAAGATAAAAATATGAAAAAACTACTATTAATTACCGGTGATCTTGCAACCGGAAAATCCAGATTTGCGAGTATACTGTCAAAAAGATACGGAAGCACCGTGATGTATAAGGACAAGATCAAGGAGGTGCTTGGCGATACGATAGGTTTTACCAATCGGGAGGAAAATCTAAGGCTTTCACAGGCAACTATGAAGCTTATGATCTACGGCTTCTCAGAGCTTGCAGCCATCGGTCATGACGTGATCCTGGAGGCGAACTTTAAGCATAACGAGATGTCAAAAATCCATACAATAGCAAAGGAGCACGGCTACGAGGTGGTGACGCTGGTTTTGCGTGCCAATATTGATATTATATACAAGCGATTTGTCAACCGAATCGAAAATGAAAACCGCCATCCCGTACATATCTCGGGCTTTGACGGCTACGAAAGCTTTAATGAATATATCGCAAGGGGCAGACAAGAAAAATGTCTCGGCAGAGCTTTGTTAATTGATGCAAACAGCTTCGACTATCAGAGCGACGGGGTGATATTATCAGAAATCGACAGCTTTATGGTGAAATAAAATGAAAATCTTGGAAATCTTGGGCAGGGACAGAGAACCAGAGGTCAGAAGGACCTACGAGGGCTGCCGCGGAATACTTGTCAAGGATGGCAAAATTCTGCTGAGCTATTACAAAAGTCAGGATCAGTATCTTATTCCCGGCGGTGGGATCGAGGATGGCGAGAGCCTTGAGGAATGCTGTAAAAGAGAGCTTGGAGAAGAGTGTGGAATACTGGTCGATCCGCATACACACTATTTGACGCTTCAGGAGTTTTATCACGAATATTTCTTTAAGAGCCATTATTTTATCTGCAATCAGGTTGGCGAGTGCGAAACTGCATTTACCGAGGCGGAGATCAGAAACGGTATGGAGCCAAGATGGGTGGATATCGATGAAGCGATGGCAATATTCGGAGGCTATAAGGATTATGAGGACACCAACGAAATTCGATACGGTGCCTATTACAGAGAATACCTTGCTCTATGCGAGCTTAAACATAAGGAGGAAAAATGAGATCTTCTAAAAAATATTTGCGTCTTAATAACATACTCTTCCCTATATGGTTTTTACTGTTTATTCCTATGACGTGGGTGGTTGTACTGCCGGCAAACTTTATTGTAGACAGCCTTGTTATACTGATTACAATGAATATGATCGGCGTAAAATTCAAGAAGAGTATGTATAAGCAGAGTATACTTAAGGTATGGGGATTAGGCTTCCTCGCCGACGTTATAGGTGCGGCATTTCTGTTTCTGACTATGTGGGTCTTTGAGCTTGCTGTACCCGGTGAGGATTATCTCTACCTTGCCATCGCAGTTCTTATCTCGGCAATATTTATCTTTATCTTTAATTACAACATCTCCTTCAAGGGATATGACAAGAGGACACGATTCAAGATGGCACTCAGCCTTTCCATATTGACCGCCCCTTACACCTTCCTTATCCCTCTTGAATGGATTTATTAACATTCTTCACGTATAATAAAATGCGGCAGAATCAAATCTGCCGCATTTTATTATATTTATTTTGTTTTTTTGTCCATTTCGTCGAACATTTTCTTGTAAGGCATAAGCATTCCCTCGTTCATTGCGTTGCCCATTTTCTTCTTGATTTTTTCGTTTGAAAGAAGGAAGCCTACCAGATACATCTTCATTATCATTCCCTTGTGCTTCTGTGGGAAGTCCTTGTAGTATCCACCCTTCTTATAGAATTTATGATCGGCACGCATCATTCCCTGCATTAGATATATAAGGTCACGGAAGATCTTCATTCCTCCGATGCCGTAAAAATTCTGGGTGGGAACATACTTGTTCTTGAGTGCGTAATCAAGCTGTGCTACAAGCTGATCAATAGCGGTGTTGGTATCTCTCTCATCGGTGGCAACGCCCGCAAGGAAGTTGTGACCTACCTCGGCACGTGCCTCTATTATGGTACGGAGATTCTCCTCTGCGGAAAGCTCGCCTGATACAAGGTAGCCCACCGGCATACCAACGGTGACGGTGCGATGACCGTTACAGAAATTACGGTCGTCATACATCTTAAAGCGGCTACCCATAGAATGATCCTTAACACTGAAGGCGTAGACTATGGAATCGGCCTTCTGAATATTGTTTCTAAGGAACTCGTCAAAGCCGTCCTTATATACGCACTTTGCTGATACCGCACAGTTGAAGCAACCAAGGCATCCGCCTGTAAAAGGATATTCAGCGATGTTCACCACTCGACTCTCATAAGGAAGAGCGGCACGGAAGCGGTTTATCATAGCTGCAAGATTTGAATTTTCGTCGATGTTGTCTGTGATGATAACGACGTCACGCTTAGCTTTTTCGATCGTTTCACAAGGCGTTGCCTTAACCTGATTATAGCTTGAGGGACGGATTGGAGATTTCTCAAAAATCCCCTTCTCACAGCACCAGATAAAGTGTGCAAAGAATTTCTCCGCAACATCTCTCCCCTCCTCGGTAAGTAGATCGTCCATATCTGCCGACAATCCCTTAACGTAATTTAAGCCGAGATCGTGACAGTTGTCCTCTATGTACTTATGAGCGGTGATGTCATAGAAGTGCTTCGAGGTGGTTATCTGAGTTGCAAGCTTGCCGCTCAGGTCAATGCCGTCAGCCTTAACAAGCTCGATAAAGCGATGAAGCTGGCATGGAGCGATAAACGTATATACGGGATAGGAGAAGATAAGGGCGTCTGCAGCCGCAAGAAGCTCGCGAGACTTTGTAAAATCCTTTTCAATTGCACGTATTGTCTGCCCTGCGTTTAAAACGCTGAAGCTATGCTCGGGAAACTTACGCTCAAGATAATTTACCGTCTGCAGAGTGATGCTGTACTTGCCCTTAGGACTTCCGTTGATAACTAAGATGTTCATATCTATTCCTTTCGACAGGATAATTATTTATTTGACAAAAGTATTATAACACAGAACGGCTCTTTTTTCAAGATAAATAAAAGAATTGCTTTGCTCTATTGACAACATAATAAAAAAATGGTAAAATTGACAAGGTCACATACAGAGAGATGCAAGCTCTGAAACTAAATTAATTACTACCCGTAGCGTAGCTGGATAACGCATGCGACTCCGACTCGCAAGATCGTAGGTTCGAATCCTATCGGGTAGGCCAAAAATCCGACGGGTTTCGGCTTGTCGGGTTTTTTAAAAGGAGCAAGATATGGCAAATATAATTCATATAACTGATTTTTCGGATCCCGCCCTTGACGTATACGTCAGGCTGACGGGAGCACAGCTAAGAAACAAGCTAGAGCCCGAAAAGGGCATCTTCATTGCAGAGAGTCCGACGGTAATTGAAGTGGCGATGCAGGGTGGCTGTGAGCCTGTGTCACTACTGACAGACGAGAGATTGTTTGGCGGAGCGGTGGAAAAAATTATAGAAAAATGCGGAGATATTCCCGTTTATACCGCCAGTCGCGAGCTTCTTACGCAGATGACAGGCTTCGAGCTTACCAGAGGTGCACTGTGTGCTATGAAACGCCCGGTTCTGCCCTCGGTAGAGGATCTGCTTAAGAATGCAAGACGTGTCGCTGTACTTGAGGCGGTGGCAGATTCTACAAACATCGGTGCTCTGTTTCGCTCGGCGGCGGCACTTGGAATCGATGCAGTGCTGGTTACCCCCACCTGCTGTGACCCGCTATGCAGAAGGGCCGTAAGAGTAAGCATGGGTACGGTTTTCCTGGTTCCCTGGACTAAGATTGGCGACAATCCCGCAGACTGGCCGGAGGCAGGAATAAAGAGGTTAAACGAGCTTGGCTTTAAGACGGTGGCAATGGCACTGACCGACAAGTCGGTAAGCATTGACGATCCCAACCTCAAGACCGAGGAAAGACTGGCGATAATTCTCGGTACGGAGGGTGACGGCCTCAGCAAAAGCACAATTGCAGGCTGTGACTATACAGTAAGGATTCCTATGAAGCACGGCGTGGATTCGCTCAACGTAGCGGCGGCAGGTGCTGTTGCCTTTTGGGAATTAACTAAATAAGATAAAAAGCGTTTCCATTTCGGAAACGCTTTTTATTTTCTGATTAATATATCCTATCAAGTTGAGTTGATCAGGATTTTCTCATTATTCTGATATAGAACTCTACGGTTCTGGAGATGGTTTCAAGGGGGATACGCTCGTTATTGCCGTGAATCATGCCACGCTCCTCCTTGGACAGAGCCATAGCCGAGAAGCGATAAACCTTGTCGGAAATGGCACCCCAGTGACGGGAGTCGGAGCCTGCAACCATAAGGTAGGGAGAAACAATAGCATCCTGCCAGGTTTCAGCAACGGTGGATCTGACACGCTCGTACGCCTCGCAATCTGTTCTGGAGATAACCGAGGGATTGATACCGTTAATAACGCTTACCTCAACCTTATCATCGTCAACAGCCTTCTTAACGTGAGCCACGACGGATTCAACGTTCTCGCCGGGAATGATACGATGATTGGAAACCATAGTTGCGTGAGCGGGGATAACGTTTTCACCCTTGGAGCCGATCATCTGAGTAAATGCGGTAGTAGTACGAACTACAGCATTAAATTCACCGCCCGAAAGCTTTGCATAAAGCGAAAGCACGGGAGAGAAGCACCAGAGATTAGAGAACAAAATTCTATAAAGCAGAGTGGAATGTCTGCCTGCAGTATCAAAAAGCTCGGCAGTAGGCTTAGGAAGAGTATACTTGAAGGTAGCCTTCTCTACATTAAGGCATGCCTTAGAAAGCCTTGCAACGGGGCCACCTGCTTTGGGAGAGGAGGAATGTCCGCCGCCACCTTTTACGGTATACTTAATATTAAGCTGACCCTTTTCACCTGTACCGATAAGAGCAATAGGCTGCTTAACACCGGGGAATACTCCGGTACAAACTGCACCGCCCTCATCAAGCACGAGGCCGGGTGTTATGCCACGCTCACGGAAGAGATCAACGATTCCCTTAGAACCGTCACCGTTTACCTCCTCGTTGCCACCGAATGCAAAGTAAATATCATTATTGGGAACAAAGCCCTCACTGATAAGAGCCTCAGCAGCACCGAGAATGCCATTAAGGGTTCCCTTGGTATCAAGAGTACCTCTACCCCAGAGAAGACCGTTGTCTACGATACCCTCAAAGGCTGGCTTTTCCCAATCTGCCTCCTCCACGCTTACAACGTCGTAATGCGACATAAACACGCTGGGGGCGTCGGAGGATTTACCCTTCCATCTGATTAAAATGCCGCGATCGCCAACCTTCTCAAAATGACATTTTTCAAATACCTTAGGGAAAAGGGTGGGCAGAAGCTTCTCAAACCTCTCAAACTCAGCAGAATCGTCAAGTGACGGATCTCTGTGAGAGATGGTCTTGCATTTGATCATTTCAGCAAGATCGTTTGTTGATTTTTCGCCGTTTACGTATACCTTATCCACCTCAATTGCCGAATTGGTCTTAGGCTTAAAGCGGATGGTACGAATGGCTATAACAGCAACGAATACAACTACAATTAATGCAACAGGAATAGCCCACATATTAAATAAGTCCCTTCTTGTAAAGAATTCTGGAAACACCGATGGTAAAGAGAACGCCAACGGGCACCATAATGCCTACCGTACCTGCATTAAGTGCGGGAACGAAGATGAAGAGTATAAGCATAAGAGCTACAGGAGCAATAGCGATCTTCCAGTTCTTAGAAACCAGAGCAACGCCAAGAGCACCGAAGAGTGCAGGAAGCATCTGATCGAATGCAGGCTTAAGAACGGGGCTCTCAAGCAGGGGCTGAAGAGGAATGATAAGAAGAACGCCAAGTGCGATAATGATAGTAGTTACTATAGAAGAAACAGCAATTGCGATGGTGGAAACAATCTCACCCTCCTCGCTCTTTGCATCAACCTTAGCATTTTCAAGTGCATTAATGGCACAGGGGAGCTTAAGGTTAGAAATGTTGCCTGTAACGAAGGAGAGATAAGAGCCGCCCGCACCGAGCATGGGAATAAAGGTGATTACCTCAACAACACCAACCGCCCAGTACATAGGAGCGGTAGCAATAAGGCCACTGAGTACTCCACCCCAATCGGGAGCCGCATTAAAGATAAGTGCAACTGCTACGGGGAACAGAAGCAAAACAATCATCATGGAAATATTCCAGATAGCACCGTCGCGATGCACGGTGTCCATATATGTAAGATTCTTATTATTTTTCATTTTTTCAAACCTCCTTAACCAAGCCATGCGGTTACGGGAATAGCAACGAGCATACCAAGCACCATACAGATGGGGAGTGCATAGTCGTTTACCCACTTCCATTTAAGCTTGTTGATAAGCAGACCGCAGCCACACATAAGAAGTGCACTTACCGCCATAACTACAACAGGAACAAGACCGGATGTAGAGCTGAAGGTTGTAGTTATCTCCTCACCGGTAAGGTTGTCGGTGGAGGTAACTACTCTGGCTGCCTCGCTCCAAAGACGGTTAACGTCACAGAATACGAAGCCAACAAAGGCACTGATCATACCGATGAAAAGCGAATTCTGAAGAATGTCACTCCACTTCTTATCCTTATTTTCAAAGGAAACAAGGCCATTCTGGTATTTCTTAGCGATAAGGGGAACGAGCCAGATACCTACCATAATAGAAACGGTCATAACGATTACGATGGTAACATACTGAGATGCCGTCATATTGCCTGCAAGAGCGGCAAGTGTGGTACCCATACCGCTGGCAGCGTTTGCAGCAGCGATAGCCTCGTAAGAGAGCGAGCCGACTACCGAAAGGCGAAGCCAAGGAAGAGCGATACCAAGCGACTGAGAAAGCGAAATTACCGTAATAACAATTGCGATAGCAGGTGCAACGGTAAAGATAGCTGCAGTAATAATGGTTTTCTTGATCTTGGTCATGTCCATGTTAGTTGCCTTAGCACGACGAATCGACTTGACCAGGAAGTAGATGGACTGTCCGAGCACGGCGGCGATTATAATACCGACAAGCAAAAACAGTATGGGATGGTTAACACTGAATTCCATAATAAAATTCCTTTCTTTTGCTTTATCCGTGGAAAAGCTTTTTGGTTTGATAATTAGGCTCACAGGAAAGATTCATACCCAGCTTACGGAAGGTGAAGGCATCTATCTGTGAGAGAATAACGGTGGAATGTACCTCTGCATATTTAAGCTTCGGAATAGCCTCAAACGCCATCTTGGCACAGGGGTTGTTTACCGCAGAGACTGAAAGAGCTACAAGGATCTCGTCGGTGTGCAGACGAGGATTATGATTCCCCAGATACTCGGTCTTAAGCTTCTGAATAGGCTCAATAACCTCGTGAGAGATAACGTCCATACTATCGGGAATGCCTGCTACAGCCTTGATGGCATTAAGTAAGGCGGCACTGGAAGCACCAAGCAGAGAGCTGGTCTTGCCCGTGACTATTCTGCCATCGTTAAGCTCAATGGCAACTGCAGGTGCACCGGTACTCTCTGCCTTGAGAATAGCCGCAGCGACGGATTTTCTGTCCTTATCAACATCGGCAGAAACCTTCTGCATAAGAAGCTCAAGCTTATCTATCTCCGCCTGATTATCACTTCCCTTTCTTCTGTCACAAAGGGCGTTATAATATCTTCTGATAATCTCCTGCTTTGCGGCATCACAAACGGCGTCGTCATCATAGATACAATGTCCCGCCATATTAACACCCATATCGGTAGGCGACTTATAGGGACATTCACCGAGAATACCCTTAAGCATAGAGCGAAGCACCGGGAACACCTCCACGTCGCGATTGTAATTAACCGCCAGGGTGCCGTATGCCTCAAGGTGGAAGTGGTCTATCATATTTACGTCTGCAAGATCGGCAGTGGCAGCCTCGTATGCCAGATTTACAGGATGACCAAGAGAGAGATTCCATACGGGGAAGGTCTCAAACTTAGCGTAGCCCGACTTACGTCCCATTCTACTCTCGTGATAGATCTGAGAAAGGCAGGTTGCCATCTTACCGGAGCCGGGGCCTGGAGCAGTAACAACTACTACAGGACGGGTAGCCTTAACGTATTCATTTCTGCCAAAGCCACCCTCGGAAAGAATGAGCGAAACGTTATGGGGATACCCCACGATATCATAATGCTTATAAACCTTAAGTCCAAGATTTTCAAGCTTCTTTTTAAACGCCTCAGCAGCGGGACTTGCCGTATATCTGGTCATAACGACCGCACTTACGTATAGACCGTAGCCGCGGAAGGCGTCAATATGTCTTAATACGTCGTGATCGTAGGTAATACCGAGATCACCTCTCGTCTTATTCTTCTCTATATCCTCGGCATTAATGGAAACGATAATCTCCGCATCATCCTTCAGCTCAACCAGCATTTTGATCTTACTGTCGGGAGCGAAGCCGGGAAGCACGCGAGATGCGTGGAAGTCGTCGAATATTTTACCGCCGAATTCAAGGTAAAGTCGTTCGCCAAAAAGCGAGATACGCTCCTTGATTTTTTGCGATTGAAGCTTGCGGTATTTGTCATTATCAAATCCCACTTTAAACATTTTTATCACATCCTCTCTTGTACGGATATCAAAATTAAATAAAACTACATTGTATATTGTACCACACAATCGGTTTTTTTTCAAGAATTTTAAGTCAATTTGCACCCATCGAAAGTTAGAAAAATACAGAGTTTTTTTGTCTATTGTCAATAAAATCAAGCCAAAAATAAAGA
>JAZSEC010000032.1:0-25387 GCA_045531485.1 Eubacteriales bacterium
ATATGCTTCGCCGTGCTAACAAGTACATTGACGAAACAATGCCTTGGGTTCTTGCGAAGAACGAGAGCGACAGACCCCGTCTTGCTACTGTAATTTACAATCTTCTTGAAACCATCCGCACCGCAGCCGTTCTTCTCACTCCTTATATTCCTACCACTGCAGAGAACATCTTCAGTCAGCTTGGCACGGATAAGAAGAGCTTTGAGACCATCGGCGTATTCGGCGAGCTCGAGAGCGGCAAGCCTCTCGGTGAGGCATTCACCCTCTTTGCACGTGTTGATGAGAAGAAGTTCCTTGAGGAGATGGAGGCTAAGATAGCTGCTGCAATCGAGGCTAATAAGCCTATCCCGGAGCCTGAGCACGAGACTGAGATCGGCATTGATGCATTCTCGGCTGTTGAGCTTCGCGTTGCCGAAATTCTTGCCTGCGAGCCTGTTCCTAAGGCAAAGAAGCTTCTTAAGCTTCAGGTTGATCTTGGCTATGAGAAGCGTCAGGTCGTTTCCGGTATTGCAAAGTTCTACACCCCCGATCAGCTTATTGGCAAGAAGGTTTGTCTTGTTACCAACCTTAAGCCTGCAAAGCTTTGCGGAGTAGAGAGCTTCGGTATGATCCTTGCATCCGGTGAGGAGGACGTTAAGGTAGTATTCCTTGATCCCTCAGCAAAGAATGGAGATAGAATCCACTGATGAAATACTTTGATTCTCACGCTCATTATTATGACGAGAGATTTTCACAGGAGCTTGAGGGGGGTGTCGATAATCTTATCGACGCCCTCCTTTCGGATAAGGTTTCTTATATTGTTAATATAGGCACCAGCCCCGAAACCTCCCGTCAGGCAATAGAGCAGGCCAAAAAACACGAAAATATGTATACCGCCATCGGTATACACCCCTCTGACACACGCTTTCTCTCCGATATGGAGGCAGAGCTGAGAGATATCCGTGAGCTGATTATGGATAAATCCAACAAGTGCGTTTGCCTTGGTGAAATCGGACTTGATTATCATTATCCCGACACCGACAAAGATCGTCAGATGAGTTATTTTGTAGCACAGATGGAAATGGCTCGCGAGCTTGATATCCCCGTCTGTATTCACGATAGGGAATCGCACGCCGACGTAATGGACGTAATCCGCCGTTTTCCAGACGTACACGGCGTACTTCATAGCTTTTCCGGCTCGGCTGAGATGGCGGAGGAGCTTGTTAAGCTTGGCTGGATGATCTCATTCTCGGGAACGCTCAGCTTTACTAATGCCAGACGTCCGAAGGAGGTAGCGGCAAGGCTCCCTCATGAATCGGTTATGATCGAGACCGACTGCCCCTATCTTGCACCTCACCCAAAGCGTGGTACGCTTAATCATTCGGGTAATCTTGAGTACACTAATGCCGTTTTGGCAGAGATATGGGGTATTTCTCCCGATGAGTGTGCTAAGATAACCGAAAACAATGCAAAAAGGTTCTTTAAAATATGAAAAAGTCTATGTGCATTACCTATATAGTAGAGGGTAAGCTATATGTAAACGTTACAAATAAATGCTCCAACCGCTGTGAGTTCTGCATCCGTAATAATGGTGACGGAGCCTACGGCTCTGACAGTCTTTGGCTTGAGAGAGAGCCTACCCGAGAGGAGATTCTGGACTCCGTTTTTTCACATGATCTCTCGGCCTTTCCCGAGCTTGTTTTTTGTGGCTACGGTGAACCCACCTATCGCCTTGACGACGCTGTCTTTGTCGCGGGAGAGGTAAAGAAAAAATATCCTAAAATGAAGATCAGGATCAATACCAACGGTCATTCAGATCTTATTCTAGGCAGAAAAACCGCCCCCGATTTCGAGGGCGTGTTTGATACGGTTTCTATCAGCCTTAACACTCCTACTGCAGAGCGTTATCAGCAGATCTGTCATTCTATCTTCGGCGAGAAAGCCTTTGACGCACTGCTTACCTTTGCAGCAGAGGTTAAAAATTACGTTCCTACGGTATGCCTTTCTGCAGTAAAGGAAACGCTGAGTCCTGAGGAGATTGAGCTTTGTAAGAGGATTAGTACAGATTTTGGCGTTACTCTTCGCCTACGCGACTACATCCCTCCCGAGTCCTGACACTGTTAAAGTAGGACGTCTTAAACGTCGTTCCGTACATCATAACGTGGGACAGCGGGGTACGCATAATATCAAAGCAAATTCCCATGTAATCATACTCCCTTGCAAGATCAAGAGTTGCCTTGATGCCGCTCAGTGAGGGAAAGACATATTCACCCTGTTTTCGGTCACTAAAGTTCGAGAGCAGGGTGCTTTTATTTTGCAGAATCTCATATCCGTTTTTTCTCGCCGTCTGTAATGCGGTGTCTATAGTCATATAGCTTTGATTGTATGCGGCAGCAGGGGATAGGTCAATAAACGCCTTTGCACTCTCTCCGCGGCATGCAAAATCAGCAAGCACCCTCCTTTCTCCATCCTCAAAGCTAGGTGGATTTTTAGTAGCGTATTTTGGATAATATATGATGCTTCCGTCTGCATATTCGCTGAATTCTATGGGTGACTCAGGTGTTATTTCTGTTATAAGAATCAAATCGCAGCCTATCATTAATTTGCGTAAAATCATAATAAAGGCAAGAAAATTCTCAGCAGAATCGTTTAGATCGCAGGCGTTAAGCACTACGCCCTTGTATCCTCCCATAGCTGCCAGCTTGATCAGCTCCTCTGCGTATTTTGTTGTATTATCGTTGGATTTGAATCTTTCCTTGTATCTGTCGTATACTCGTACCAGCGGAATTTTCCTTTTCTCAGTTGCCAGCCTTACCGCTTCTCCATCGTCGAAAATACGTTTTATTCTAACGCTGTCAGCGGCAGCAGAACCAAAGGTTACATAGGTTAGAAAGGGAAGCATACGGCTCAGTGCTTCTATATTGCACCCCTTATAAAAATAGCCGTTTGCTACCGCCATTCCTATGGGTGGATCGCTGTATTTGAGTGCAAGACGGTCGCCCGTCCTGAGTCCGTTCTCTTTTATCCATGGATTGTTTGTAAATATGTCGTTTTTCCTGACTCCAAAGCGTAAAGCTATCCGTTCGACGCTGTCACCCGGCTGTACCGTATAGCACCTGGTTGGAGTCAGTACCAGCAGCTCCTCGCCTACGGCGGGTTCACCCTCGACGATGCCATTTATCCTTCTTAAATTATCCTCCCATACACCGTATCCCTCTGCTATAGCCTTAATGCTTTCATTATTCCTTCTGATATGTAAATGCATCTTTTCTCCTATCTGTTTTTCGTTTTATTTTTATTCTATGATATCATATCATTTTGGCACACGCCGATATAGTCGAAATCTGCGAAAACAAACAAAATATTTTAATAAAATTAACATATTTTTGTTTAAAAAATGCATTGTTTTTTCGAATACGTTATGATATACTATACAAGTTAAAAATATACCTATGAGAAAGGAGTCAAAAGCTATGAAGAAGATTATCTGCAAGAAGGAATATAATACCGAAACATCCACCTTCATCAAGAAGGTTACCGTTGGTACCTACGGTGATCCCGCAGGCTACGAGGAGTGCCTCTTCGTTACCGAGGGTGGTAACTACTTCCTTTACACCCAGGGCGGTGCAGAGTCCAAGTATCCTACCGAGGACATCAAGAGAATGTCTAAGAAGGTAGCAGACGAGTGGATCGCAAACAACTAATTCTTCTGTAATATTTGATTAAAATCGCAGACTGCTCCCGCTTGGAGTAGATAACTACACCTTCGGGTCGCATTCCACGATTTTATCTCAAATCTTACCGTCGAATTACATCCTTCCGTAATGTTTGGTCAAAATCGCAGACTGCTCCCGCTTGGAGTAGATAACTACACCTTCGGGTCGCATTCCACAATTTTATCTCAAATCTTACTGTCGAATTACATCCTTCCGTAATATTTGATTAAAATCGCAGACTGCTTTCGCTTGGAGTAGATAACTACACCTTCGGGTCGCATTCCACAATTTTATCTCAAATCTTACCGTCGAATTACATCCTTCTGTAATTTTATTATCAAAAAGGAAGGTACCATTCAAACAAAAAACGGCTGTCAAACGACAGCCGTTTTTTGTTGTTCCATTTTATTTTAAGTAAGACTTATTAACGCTTGCTTCCTCGGACGCAAATCTCTTGATGGATTCGATGCCGCCCTTGCAGCCACCCTTGGTTGCGTAGCCGTGAGAGGAATGGCAAATACACAAACCGTTGGGAGCATAGAGGCGGAAACGGTACTGATCAGCCTTGTCAAAGTAAATCTCCCACTTGGGACAGGGAAGAGAAACGCTCTTTTTGAGAGTAGTATCCTCGGTTTCTGCCTTCGCAGCATTGGCAATAACGCTATTGATACCGGTGGTAACTGCGGTAAGCGAGGAATAGATCTGAGAATATGCAATAACTACGTGGTTGGATGCATAAAGACTGAAGAAGAATCTGCCGTCCTTAGCACGTCTGATGTCCCATTTGCCGTTTGCACTTTCGCGGCTCTCCTGAACAGCAACAGCACCCTTTACCTCGGGCGAATCATCGTAAAGCTCCTCGCTTACTGCAGCCTTCTTAGGCTTGGTTGATGCCTTATTGGTGGTTGTCTTTTTAGGCTCAGCCTTTGCAGCGGGCTCAGTAGCAGCCTTCTTCGGCTCAGCCTTTGCAGCGGGCTTAGTAGCAGCCTTCTTCGCTTCAGCCTTCGCAGTAACCTTCTTCGGCTCAGCCTTTGCAGCAGCCTTCTTTGCAGCAGGCTTATCTGCCTTTGCCTCGACCTTATTTGTCTTACCTGCGTTGGGGTTGATGATTCTTTCTACCGGCTGGGGAGTAACTCTCTTGGAGCCGGAGGCCTTCTTTACAGCAGTCGCTTTCTTGGGCTCTGTAGCCTTCTTAGCGGGTGCGGGCTTTTCCTCCACCTTCTTGCCGGCGGGCTTGTTTACCACGGGAGGGAAGTCCTCTCTGAAAAATTCCTCCTGACCGTCGGTATTTTTTTTGCCCTTTTTATTGCCTATTAGCGACTTAATGATAGCCATTGTTATTGCCTCCGTTGTTTTTTATTATATTTTATCATAAAAAACATAAAAATACAACCTTAAAAAGCAATTTTTTCTCAATTTTCGTCTTTTTTCTTAGCTTTATTCTTCAAGAAAGCCAAAGCCTCCTTGATCCCTCCGATTTCATCTATTAAGCCGCACTCTACCGCCTCGTATCCGTTGAGTATAGTTCCGATATCATTGACCAGCGTATCCGTTCTGTTGATCATACGACGAAAATCATCCTCCTTAACACCCGAGTGATCTACGATAAATCTAATGATTCTGTCCTGCATTTTTTCAAGGTAATTAAAGGCCTGAGGGACTCCTAGAACAACGCCGCTGGTTCTTACCGGGTGTATTGTCATGGTGGCACTGGGGACGATAAATGATCTGTCTGCACTGACGGCCAGCGGTACACCTATAGAATGTCCGCCGCCCAGCACCACCGACGCTGTAGGCTTGGTCATGCTGGCGATCACCTCTGCCATTGCCAGCCCTGCCTCCACGTCGCCGCCAAGGGTATTAATCAAAATAATAATTCCATCTATCTTTTCGCTTTCCTCAAGTGCTACCAGCGTCGGTATAACGTGATCGTATTTAGTGGCCTTTTGCGTATTATCAAGGACGTAATGTCCCTCTATCTGACCGATTATTGTAAGACAAAAAATAGCCCCCGCCTCGCTTTCAACAATGGTAGCACCGTCCTTTATCAGCCTTTCCTCTGCGTGCTCTTGCTGCTCCTTTTCCATCTCTATACCTCCCATGGCTTTATTTATTTTATTTTTTTCGATAATCTTTGCATTTATGCATTGATTTTCAAAAAAAATTATGTTATAATATACGGTGGATTATCGTGGGCAGTTTTGCTCACAGAAATAAATTGTTAAGGAGATCCTATAATGAAAAAGGTTTTGGTTGAAACATCTGCAAGACACATTCATCTTAGCCGCGAGGCTGTTGACGTGCTGTTTGGCGAAGGCTATCAGCTTACTAATAAGAAGGAGCTTAGCCAGCCCGGTCAGTTTGCCTGTGCTGAGAAGCTTCTCGTAGTTGGCCCTAAGGGTACCCTCAAGGCTTCTATTCTTGGTCCTACCAGAAATGCAAGCCAGGTTGAGATTTCTCTTACCGACGCTCGTTCCATTGGCGTTTCCGCTCCCATCCGTGAGTCCGGCGACATCAAGGGCAGTGGTGCATGCAAGCTTGTAAATCCCGACAACGGTGCAGAGCTTGAGCTTGCCGAGGGCGTTATTGCTGCTAAGCGTCACATTCACCTTACTCCCGAGGCTGCAGAGGCTATGGGCGTTTCTGATAAGGAGATCGTTTCTGTTAAGATCGAGTCCGAGCGTACCGCTATTCTCGGTGACGTTGTAGTTAGAGTAAGCCCCAGCTTCGCTCCCGCTATGCACATTGACACCGACGAGGCAAATGCTGCTTGTGCATTTGGTGAGTGCTACGGCGAGATTGTTAAGTAATTAAAAGCAAATAATTCAAAAGGAGACATATAAATTATGGCAGAACTTGTTTTTTCCAAAGAAGTGGAAAATATGTGCGTTGTTGCCAAGGGACCTCATCACGGTCCTGCTCCCATTCCTGAAGAGGGCAAGTGGGTAAAGGCAAAGGAAATCAGCGACATCTCGGCTTACACTCACGGTGTGGGCTGGTGTGCACCTCAGCAGGGTGCTTGTAAGCTTTCGCTTAACGTTAAGGACGGTATTATTGAGGAGGCTCTCGTTGAGACCATCGGTTGCTCCGGTATGACTCACTCCGCTGCTATGGCTGCAGAGATCCTTCCCGGCAAGACTCTTCTTGAGGCTCTTAACACCGACCTTGTTTGTGATGCTATCAATACCGCTATGCGTGAGCTTTTCCTTCAGATCGTTTACGGTAGATCTCAGTCTGCCTTCTCTGAGGGTGGTCTTGTTATCGGTGCCGGTATGGAGGATCTTGGTAAGGGTGAGAGATCCATGGTTGGTACTATGTACGGTACTAAGGCAAAGGGCGTTCGTTACCTCGAGATGACCGAGGGATACTGCACCAGAATGGCTCTTGATGCAGATAACCAGGTTATCGGTTACGAATTCGTTTCTCTCGGCAAGATGACCGACTTTATTAAGAAGGGCATGGAGCCTAACGAAGCATACGAGAAGGCAAAGGGTACCTACGGCAGATTTGCTGACGCCGTTAAGTACATCGACCCTCGTAAGGAATAATAAGGAGGAAATACGAATGGCACATTTTGAAGGTTATGAAAGACGTGAGGCGAAGATCCTCGCCGTACTTAATGAATATGGCATTTCCTCTATCGACGAGTGTAAGGCTATATGCGATGCAAAGGGCATCGATCCCTATAAGATAGTTGAAGAAACCCAGCCTATCGCATTCGAGAATGCAAAGTGGGCATACACCGTTGGTGCAGCTATCGCAATTAAGAAGGGCTGCACTAAGGCTGCTGACGCCGCTGCCGCTATCGGTATCGGTCTTCAGTCCTTCTGTATCCCCGGCTCCGTAGCAGAGAACCGTAAGGTTGGTCTTGGCCACGGTAACCTCGGCTCTATGCTTCTCTCCGAGAGCACCGAGTGCTTCTGCTTCCTCGCAGGTCACGAGTCCTTCGCTGCTGCAG
The DNA here is from genome assembly GCA_045531485.1 of Eubacteriales bacterium. GTDB lineage: Bacteria > Bacillota > Clostridia > Oscillospirales > CAG-272 > UBA1740. The sequence goes on from JAZSEC010000032.1 coordinate 7,654, forward strand.
AGGGTGCAATTAAGATCGCTCTTAACGCTAACAAGGTTAGAACTAACCCCCTTCGCGTTATCCTTAACGGTCTTGGTAAGGACGCTGCTATGATCATTTCCCGTATCAACGGCTTCACCTACGTACAGACCGAGTTTGATCCCTATACCGAAGAGGTTAAGGTTGTAAACGAGATTGCATATTCTAACGGTGACAGAGCAAAGGTTAGATGCTACGGCTCTGACTCTGTTCCTGAGGGCGTTGCTATCATGAGACTTGAGAACGTTGGCGTTTCCATCACCGGTAACTCCACCAACCCCACCAGATTCCAGCATCCCGTTGCAGGTACCTACAAGAAGTGGTGTAACGAGAACGGCAAGAGCTACTTCTCCGTAGCATCCGGCGGTGGTACAGGTAGAACTCTCCATCCCGATAACATGGCAGCAGGTCCCGCTTCCTACGGTATGACCGACACCATGGGTCGTATGCACGGCGACGCTCAGTTCGCAGGCTCCTCCTCCGTTCCCGCTCACGTAGAGATGATGGGCTTGATCGGAGCAGGTAACAACCCCATGGTTGGTATGACCGTTGCGGTTGCGGTTGCAATCGAAGAGGCTTGCAAGTAATTTAGGTTGAAAGTCCTTGATTTCATTGACTTTTTAACAAGTTTGAATTAACTTTTATCAAGTTTGAATCAAGTAAAAATCATTTTAAAAACAACTTTTAACTAAAAATAGAGTTAGACACATCATTTACGTGAATTACGTTGTGATGTGTCTAATTGTTTTTACCGACATTATCCCTCTTACATAAGCGGTGAGCTTAACATCTCCGAGCTTGCACGAGTCTGCAATATGAGCAGAACAACGGTTTATAAGTATATAAAGGTGACAGAGAAATGAAAAATGAGCCGCCGCATCCAATGTAAGGTGCGGCGGTGATTAACATGTAGTTATCGTGTTTTGGCTTGCGATGGTTTAAGGTGGCTATTCAATGCGATATAAATGACGAGAATTAGGCGATTTAAAGAATGTTGCAGCCGATACAGAATCTGAAAAAACAGAAGATGAAATGTTAATTGCGCTTTCTAAGTTTCCAAGTGGCATAGACCACCAACACGTAGCATTCTCAAAAACAATACTTGTAAGTGCGTTGCAATTAAAAAATGCCGAACTGCAAATACTAGTCACGGATTTGGGAATGGTTATGCTTTCAAGCGAGGCACAATTTGCAAAGGCAAAAGAACTGATAATCTTTACATTATTGGGAATAATAACTTTTTTTAAGAAAAGACAGTTGTTAAACGCTTCATCGTAAATAACAACGGTATCTTCATGCATTTCAAACGTTGTGATTTCTTTGGAAGTAGTTCCAACAAGCATATAATACGGGTTATCACCAGATGCTACGTAACAACCATTTTTATATTCATTTATTGAAAGGTTGCTAAAAATGGTATTCTCGTGCATATCAGAAAAAGCATTACCTTCCATTATTGTTATTCCAGATCCCAATGTAATCATGAAAATGTCCGCACCATGAAAAGCTTGATATCCAATATATTTTACACTATCTGGAATTGATAAGTCTCCAATTGCAGATTGTTCAAATGCATAACTTCCAATGTTTATAAGTGAAGAAGGCAGTATTAATCCATTGGAAAAATTAACTCTCGCAAATGCATTGGTACCAATTTCTATCAAAGTGTTTGGCAAACGAACTTGTCTTAACTCCCATCTATCCCAATGAAAAAGTGTGTAATTTCCAATTCGTGTAATTCCGTCACCAAATTCTACATACTTTATCTTATCATTTAAAGGGTAATAAGGTGCTGTTGATGCCGAGAAGTCTTTTATTTCACCCATGCCATAAAAGCACAACTCATATTCTTCACTGCCAATCACATAAATATAAGCATATATTGAGCCATCATTGTTAGTAGAAACATCGAATTTCGCTAAATAATCATCCTCATAGTCACACGATGTACATTTGTGTTCGTATAATGAATGTTGCTTTGGGATATTGTCTTCTACTTTATACATGCAAACGGAGCAGATATGTTGTTTTTTTCCGTCCGTCGTACAAGTTGGTTCTATTTCTATAATATATTCACCAAAACTGTGACCGTTTGCTTGTATAGTTTTCTGCGCAACTAACACTGTATTACACACGGAACAATGATTACCTTCGGTCAGACCCGTTTCTGTACAAGTAGCGGCAACGGCAGAGTCTATAACTTCGGTGTGATCGAGGGCATCCACAGTAGTTTGTGCAACGAGAACTTCGTTACAAACAGAACAATGTTTACCTTCGGTAAGTCCCGTTGTAGTACAAGTAGCGGCAATTGCAGAGTCAATAACCTCAGTGTGATCGAGTGCATTAATTGGTTTTGTTTCCTTCTCACCGCAAGAACAAGTTCTTTCTTCCGTACCGTCAACAGTGCAAGTCGCATTTTGGGTAACTGCCCATTCGCCAAATTTATGAGTATGCTCTTCGTCACCGCAAGATGAAAGCGTGAAAATTAGTATAAAGACCAAAGTAAATATGTATAATACTTTTCTCATTTTATTTCTCTTTTCAATTTGTCGCACTTTCAATTTCTTCAAATTCTTCTGAAAAATTGCTTATTTGTATATCTTGAGAAGAAAAGAATTTTTGCATACCGAATTTGTTAATTTCAATACGTGCTCCACATTTATAGCATGTGTGAGTTTGTGGATATAGTTTTTTCGTTGGATACCAAACTTTCATCAATTCTTGACAGGGTTTGTGTTTATACATTTTATTCTCCTTTTTTGATCTGTGAGAAAATTCAAATTGTCATAGGCGATACACCCGAAAATCAAAAAGTGTGCCAACCGCAGTTACCGCACCGAAAAACGCCAACTACAATTGTCGCCAAACAAAAACTAACGAATATGGATAACTCACCACACTAATCAGCGGAACCTGTGTTTTTACCAAGTATTGACCGATTAGTGTAAAATAAAAAGGGTATAGAACCCCCTATAAAAATAGCGAGTTAATCCACTTTATCGTTATTCGTTTTTGTTTGGCATATTTATTATACCACGATTTTTTAGCTTTGTAAATATTTTTCTCATAAAATTCTTGTTTTGTGCGTTGATTGGATTTTTCTACATTGATAGTAAACAAATCATTGCAATATTTAAATATTTATGATAAAATAAATTTATAATTTAAACTTTCTTAAAAAGAGGAAAGAAAATGAAAAAAAGAATCGTAATCAGCCTTGCCCTTGTATTCATACTTGCAATATCGCTTGGCTTTGGAATTAACAATAGAATATATGCTGAAGAGCCTATAGGAGAAGTACCGTCAGCACTTGCTGACAACGAGTATGCAACCCTTGAGGACTTTAAGGCGGGTTTTCTTTCCGAGCTTCATAACCACAACGAAAATATAGTTATTCGACTTAGAGGAACTGCTCTTACTCATCCTGATATTAGTGCAATAATTTCCGAAGCCTTACGTCACAACATTGATGACCCCAAGGGCGGCGATTACATAATGCAAAATATCACGGGAGGATATAACTATCACTTCGAGGTTGGCGAGGATGAAAGCGGCGTTTATACCGAGCTTACCTTTACCACCAATTTCTTTACCGATGCCGAGATGGAGAGGGAGGTTGACGAGGCCGTTGCCGAACTTCTCTCAGATCTCGATCTATCGGATAAAAGCGACTATCAGAAGATCAAAGCGGTTTACAATTGGATTACCGAAAATATCGTATACGATTGGGACTGGGATGATGAGAGCTTTGATATCAGCCATCGTCATTCAACTCACGCGGCAATTGTAAGCAAAAAGGCAGTCTGCCAAGGAATATCCTCATTATTTTACAGATTGATGCTTGAGCTTGATATAGATTGCCGAGTTATTACAGGTGTCACAGGCGACGAAAATCACGCCTGGAATATAGTAAAACTTAACGGTGTGTATTATAACATGGATGCCACCTGGGATCTTGGACTTAGCGATCATTATGGCTACTTTTTATTAACCGACAGCAGCTTTGTCGAGCATGACAGAGATGATTTTTATAAAACAGAAGAGTTCTATGCCGAGTATCCGATGGCAACAGTTCCGTATGTTGAGCACGTTGCCGCATCGGGTAGTGTAAACGCAAATATCCATTGGGTGCTTGATGCGGATACCGGAACTCTTACCATCTCCGGCACAGGTGCTATTCCGTCGTATCGATTTTCAGAGCCACCGTGGTATGGCTACAGAACCAACGTGTCCAGAATCGTGATAGAGGAGGGCATAACCGAGGTTGGTGAGCGTTCGCTGTATTGGTGTGTGAACTGTACCGAGGTGCAGCTTCCTACTACGCTTATCGCTATACGTGAATATGGCTTTAACAGCCTTCAGAGCCTTGAGCAGATAACTCTGCCCGAGAATCTTAAGATAATCGAATTCTGTGCCTTTTCCGAATGCTTGGCCCTTAAATCCATCGTTCTGCCCGATAGCGTTACCACTGTTGGTCCAAACGTATTTTCAAATTGTGAAAATCTGACCTCCGCTACGCTATCTGCAGGAATGAGGGAAGTGCCTGACAGTATGTTCAGCGGAGATCCAAAGCTTAGCCACGTGGTTATTCCCGAGGGTATAACCCGTATCTCCGACACCGCATTTATCATGTGCGGATTTACCGAGTTTAATATTCCTTCTACCGTAACCGGCATCGGTGTTGCATCCTTCTCGGGATGCAGTAAGCTGACTAAAATTACGGTTGCCGAGGGCAATCCCGTATACAAGGATGTTGACGGTGTACTGTTCTCAAAGGATGGAACTCGTCTTATCTGCTATCCCGCGGCGAAAACAGGAAGCAGATACTACATCCCCGAAGGAACCGTAGTCGTAGATTATGGTGCCTTCAGAGGACAGACCAAGCTGTATTCGGTGACCTTCCCATCATCCCTTATCGAGATTGAGGGATACGCATTCTCGTATTGCACTAAGCTGGACGGTCTTGTTTTTCCCGAAACGCTTCTTACAATAGGCACCGATGCCTTCAGAAGCTGTACGCTTCTAACTTCGGTTACCTTCAACAACCCTGACGTTGAGCTCGTGGGCTATACCTTTGCCGCTTGCTCAAGACTTAAATCTATCGATCTTCCCGCAAATCTTAAGGCTATACCAAACGGCCTATTCTTCGGCTGTAAGGCCCTTGAGAGCATAGAGATACCGAAAACCATTACCTCTATCGGCTCCTCTGCATTCTTTGACTGCGACTTGCTTACCGACGTTGTCATTCCCGGCAACGTTAAGTCCATAGGCCAGCAGGCCTTTGATTTCTGTCAGCTGCTTAGCAGCATCACCTTTGAGGAGGGAGTTACCACTCTTGATTGGATTGCTGTAAGAAACGCACCTAATCTCAGTGAGGTTCATCTTCCCGCATCCTTACGAAGCATCGGCAAGGAGAACTTCGATAACTGTCCCAAGCTTTACGTATACGTCGATTGCAGATCGGCAGGCTACAGCTACGTTCTCAACAACGGAATCAGATATAAGGCAACTCATAAATACATTCCGCTTTCAAGCTACCCCTCCACCTGCACTCAGAACGGCTACACCCTGTACGGATGCCGTTGCGGCTATCTCGACGGCTACAGGAGTGATTTTCTCCCCTTCGCTGAGCATACCTACGTATCCAACACAACCCCTCCCACCTGCACCGAGCAGGGCTACACGACACATACCTGTTCCGTCTGCGGTGATTCTTACATAAATAATTACGTTGACGCAACAGGGCATAGTTATCAAAATGGTATGTGTACCGAATGTGGGGCAGCTAGTCCCGAAATGACTGATTGGAGTGGTGCGTCCGTAGTGTTCGTTGGTGACAGTATTACATATGGCACAGGAACGGAAAAGACATATCATTCATTCATTGATGAAATGGGTGTGTTTGCTTCCGTACAGTCAATGGGAATTGCTGGATCATGCATTAGTTCAAAGTCGGATTATGGTTCCGGAAATTCTCCGCTTGTTGCCCGCTATACATCCATTCCGGACGCTGATTTGATTGTGATATTCATGGGTACAAATGACTACGGTCACGAGACACCTCTTGGAAGCCCTACTGATACAACAGATGTTTCCTTCTACGGTGCCATGAACATTATACTTTCTGGAATTAAGACACGTCACCCGAACAGCCGGATAGTTTTTGTTACGCCTCTTCACCGTTATGGATTTGGAACTAGTAAGATATTGGGAACTAAGTTCACTTACGATTATATTGCCAACGGAAGAGGTCATTCCTTGGACGATTATGTAAACGCAATCAAAGCGATTTGCGAAAAATACTCTGTGCCGGTTATCGATCTTTTCAATGAATATCCTGTTGATCCCTCGGACAGTGCGGACAAAATGACGTATATGCCTGATGGATTGCACCCTAATACGGATGGTCATGAGATAATTTCTAATTTGATTTTCGAAAAACTTAAAAGCATTCCTAGGATAAATGGAGATGACAATGACGAGGAAAATGGATCGGATACAGAAGACGCATTGCTCTGCTACGGTAATAAATTTGTAAGCAACTACGTCGATGATACTACCCGAGCATCTTCAATTGTTAACCTGTATTTATCAAAGGGACAAACAGTAACGTTTAAACTGCCTGGAGAGTACGAATGGGCTCTAGCCAAAACAGATAGTGCAGATTCTACTGTTTTTTCTCGGTATTATCCGGAAAATGGATGGAACCATGTGTCATCTTATACCGTTACGGAAGATGGTTATTATGGACTCGTGCTGAAGAAATGTGATGGAAGCACATTTAATTTTGAAAATCAGGATTCCGAGAATGTATTTGATTATATTTCGGTTGAAAATCCCGACGAGCATCGGCATTCCTATATTGCTACCGTAACCCCTCCCACCTGCACCGAGCAAGGATATACGACCTATACTTGTCACTGTGGAGCCAGTTACGTTGAAGATTACACCGATGCTCTCGGCCATAATTTTGGCGATTGGCAGTCGGTGACTGAGCCTGACTGCACCGAAGACGGTCTTGAAAGGCGTGACTGCACAAGATGCGACCATTATGAAACCAGTGTTGTTTCTAAAACCGGTCACACCTATATCACGGTCGTAACTCCACCCACTTGCACAGAGCAGGGATACACTACATACACCTGTCACTGCGGCGATAGTTATTTTGATGATTACACGGACGCCCTGGGTCACACCTATATCACGGGCGTAACTCCACCCACTTGCACTGAGCAGGGATACACTACATACACCTGTCGCTGCGGCGACAGTTACGTAGACAACTACACCGATCCGCTTGGCCACCTTTGGAATGATGGCGAGATCATTCGCCATCCAACTACATCAAGCGTTGGTGAGATGCTTTATGTATGTACCGTTTGCAGAGCAGAGAAGAGGGAAGAAATTCCTATGCTTGAATATGAAACGGGAGACGTGAACGGAGAGGGTGGCGTCAGCTCAAGCGATGCTGTATATCTCCTGATGCACACCTTCTTCCCCGAAGAATATCCAATAAATCAGGATGGCGATTTTGATAACAGCGGCAGAGTTGACTCTGCTGATGCGATCTACTTGCTTATGTATACCTTCTTCCCGGATGAATATCCCTTGGCCGAGCCGATCAGGGTGACGGTCGAGGTTTCCGGAAGACGAAAGGAGGACGAATAATATGAGAAATAAAATTTTAATAGCGGCGATCAGCTTGCTTCTTCTTGTTGCTCTTGTCGTTTCCGTATCCGCCGCAGGTACAGTTGCCACCACCGATGGTCAATCTTGTGCTAAAGGCGGCATGGTAACATTGACCGTTAGCATTACGTCTACCTCAGACGTTATCGCTGGAGCTGTCGAGGTGTTTTATGACAAAGACGTTCTTGAACTCGCCGAAACAAGGTGGTATACCGACGGAGCACTTCTTTCTACCTTTGATAAGAACACCGAAAAGGGTGCCTTTGCTTTTCAATCGGGAAAGAATCTCAGCGGAAGGATCTTTTCAGTAACCTTTAACGTCCTTGATGATGCCCCCTTGGGTAAAACAGACGTTGAGTGCAGAATTCAACTTAAAACCGAATCAAACGATATTTCCGTAACAAATAATAAGGGCTACGTAAACGTAACCTGTAAGCACAGCTTCACCGAAAAGAGCAATGAGTACCTTGCCGGCGAGGCATCATGCACAAGTCCCGCAACTTATTACTACAGCTGCTCGCTTTGCGGTGAGAAGGGAAGAACAACCTATACTTTTGGAACGGCTCTTCCGCATACCTTCGACAAAAAGCTGGCAACTACAGATTATCTGGTTGAGAGCGTAACGTGCGTGGACGAGGCAGAGTATTATTATAGCTGCAAATGTGGAGCGAAGGGAAGCACGACTTTTACAGCCGATGCATCATGGAGCCATAAATACAGCAGTGCTCTTTACGTCAGCAGAGATGGACATTGGTATGCCTGCTCAGCCTGTGGCAGCATCAAGGATTATTCTGCTCATACACCCGATGACGGGGTTTGCACTGTATGTAAATTCGTTTTGCCGACCGACGGGCATATTCATGATCACTCTACTGTGAAGTATGATTCGGTAGGCCACTGGAACGAGTGCGAATGCGGAGATAAAAAGGATCTCGCTTTCCACATCTTTGGCGAATGGGTGGTAAACGGCGACAGCCAGAGCCAGACCTGCTCTGCCTGCGGTTACGTCAACACGATCTCCGTTCCCGAGGTCGATGAGGAGCATACTCATGACTATGGCTCTACGCTCAGATATGACTCGGTAGGCCATTGGAGCGAGTGCGAATGCGGAGATAAAAAGGGGCTCGCCTTCCACACCTTTGGCGAATGGGTGGTAAACGGCGATAGCCAGAGTCAGACCTGCTCCGCCTGCGGTTACGTCAACACGATCTCCGTTCCCGAGGTCGATGAGGAGCATACTCATGACTTTGGCTCTACGCTCAAATTTGACTCGGTAGGCCATTGGAGCGAGTGCGAATGCGGAGATAAAAAGGATCTCGCCTTCCACACCTACGGTGATTGGGTGGTAAATGGTGAAAGTCGGAGTCAGACCTGCACCGCCTGCGGATACGTCAATACTACATCCGTCCCTGATATTGAGGACGACGGTGCTGATACACCTCCCGAGGATGAGAAGAATAATGAGAATTTAACTCCTCTTTTTGTTGGCATCCTTTCAGCGATAGGCGGAATAGCTCTGACTATCTTAGCGGTATTTGTAATTAGCTACGTTAGAAATAATCCTAAGACAAAGCCCGAGCCCAAAGACGCACCTGAGCAAAACGAAGCTGAAAAGGAAGATTCTAACGATCAACCTTAAGGTTACTTAAAAGCGAGCCTCTTTATGAGGCTCGCTGACTTTTTATTAGTAAATAGCTTGTCAAAAACACTTGATTTATAGAAAGATAGATGATAATATATAGGTAAGAATCCTTGTCGAGGTAACCGTATGTCAGAAGAAGTAAAGATTGATACCGAAAATAAAACTGTCAAAAAGACATTTCTTGCGTATGATGAAAAGACTCTTCGACTCCTTGCAGTTTCGCTCACCGCGATGCTGTTCTGGCTTCTTATCTGGGTATTAGTATTTAAGCTTTGTAACAGGGCAACGCTGATTACAAACTATATGAACCTTAAGGATATGACCCTGATCGATAGAATCAAATGGGATCTGATACCCTTTAATTATAGAGGCGAGGGAGAGTATAGGGCAAGACTGATTATGGACACCGTGCTGAATTGCTTTGTCTTTGCTCCTTTTGGAGTAACACTTTGCTACGTGTTCAAAAAAAGGAATATTCTTCGCGACTTGGCGATCTGCCTAGGATTTTCGCTTGTAATTGAAGCTCTACAGCTTTGCACGACTATCGGCAACCCATCTACCGAGGATCTGATTACTAACGTTTTGGGTTATTTCATCGGCTTCGGAATTTATCATATTTTGTTTAAAAGGCTGCCGCTTAAGCAAGGAGTTATTACCTTTGGTGTGTTTAATCTTATCGCCTCAATACTAACCGTCATTTCGCTTGTTACAACCGTGATCACGGGTCCACTGATTTATCAGCTGATTACCAAAACCCTTTGATTCAAGCAAAAATGCCACGGTAAACCCGTGGCATTAAATATATTAATTTATTAAATATACTTTTCAATTAACCCCTTTATAGCAGAGGAAATAGCATTTACGACCGCTTCTACGAACTCGTCGCCGAGCAGTATTGCCGAAATGGCCATGATGAGCAAAATAGCAAGGCACAGGATAAGTATATGACTAACTAAGGTAAGCAAATATCTGTTCATGACAATTCCTTTCTGCCATCCCCAATATAAGTCGTATACGGGGCGGGACAAATAATTGAGCTTTGCTTTATTCTTTTAACATTATATCACCATTTTTTACTTTTGTAAAGATATTTTATAAAAAACTTGCTTTATTATATCCTTGCTGATATAATGGAGTTACAAACGGAAAGGAGAACTGTTATGAAAAAAGCCTTAGCACTTATCCTAGCAATAATTCTTATTTATCTGGCGGTGCTTTTGATTCACCTGCCGGGATACGTCCTCTCTGAACGACAGATCGAGCCTTCAAGCAAAGCTGACGATACCATGACTATCATGAGCACTAACGTCAGGTACATCAGTCCCACCGATTTCTTTGACAGAAGCTGGTTCTACCGTGCTGATCTGATTGCCGACGACATTGAGTCTGTGATGCCCGACATCATTGGCTTCCAGGAGGTAACCTTCGTTCATTATAATTACCTTAAAAAGTATATGGTAGGCTATGACTCCGAGATGGCATACCGCGACGAATTTGTGCTTTCCGAGGGCTGTCCTATCTTTTGGCGTACCGATAGATTTGAAAAGATCGATAGCGGCTCCTTCTGGCTTTCCGAAACCCCTGAGGTGATGAGCAAGGATTGGGGCAGTGAGCATTATCGTATTTGTGTATATGTTATTCTCCGTGATATCAACACGGGTAAAGAATTTGCCGTATTCAACACTCACCTTGATCATACCAGTGACCAGGCACGTATAAACGGCATAGGAGTAGTGCTCGATAAGATCAAGCAGTTTGGCGATCTTCCAGCATATCTTATGGGTGACCTTAACGCCACAGAGGATAGCGAAACCATTATTTCTACTCAGGACAGCTTTGATGATTCCAACAAGATCTCTCCCATAACCGAGGATACCCCGACCTTCCATGGCTGGGGCGAGGCAGAGGATCCCAGACGTATTGATTATATAATGATCAGCAAGGGCGATGCAGAGGTGTATGAATACCACGTGGTAAATAATCTTCACGGGGACGCTTATTCCTCCGATCACGCTTCTATTTACATCAAGACTAAGCTTAAGTAACAATTTAAATATCCCTCGCTTATGCGGGGGATATTTTTTTACTTGCAAATAGTCGATATGTGTGGTATAATGTTCACGGCATACTATTTTACGGAGAAAAATGATGAAAGAATATCTTATAAACTTTTTCCACACCTTTGAATACGAGCCTGAGGATGCAGATTATTTGCTATCGGTTTACGATATGATAGCAGGAAGAGAGGATACCCTTGCTGTATGGAATGAGGCTATCAGAATTTACGATAGAGATACATGCTGTGATTTCAGTCTGATAATTTCGTTGGCACAGGATGTGGCACAGCGTCTTGGGATTCATAGATATACCACCGAGCTGCTTGTGTTTATCTGCCTTTCTAAGCATCTTAAGGAGCTGTATATCGAGCGTGGCATAGATCTTGGAATATATCACAACACCCTGCTTGATCTGAAGTATAAGCTTGACGAATGTAAGGTGGTGAAGGGTATAGTAGGAAGCTTCGTTGCATTTTGGTTTGATCGTTTCTTTAATCTCGAGCGTGTCGGTCTGGGACGCTTGGAATTTGAGGTTGACTCCTTTGGTCATCATTACGAGCATAACGGACGAATTCTCACACCGGATAGTAAAGCTATTAACGTTCATATTCCACGCAGCTTAACTCACCTCACTCCGCAAATCTGTGACGAAGCCTTTGCTATGGCTTACGAGTATTTCGGTGATCAGGTAGAAGAGGGATGCCCGTTTATCTGCCATTCCTGGATGCTATATCCAAAGAATAAACAGATCCTTCCGGATAGCACAAACGTGTATAGGTTTATGTCAAGATTCGACATTTTCGACTTTGGAGAATGTCCTGACCATGATGATCTCTGGCGTATTTTTGACACTGATGAAAAGAACCCCGATAACCTTCCAACAGACACCCGTATGCGTCGGGCATTTGTCGATCACCTGAAAAATGGCGGTGTGCTTGGATGGGGGCATGGCGTATTCTTTTATAAATAAAAAAGGACCGAAAAGGTCCTTTTTTTATTGCTTTTAGGGTCAGATCGTTACATTGCTTTTTAGATATTCTCGCCCGTTCTTTCCTTCTCCTTTTTCTCAAGAACAGGAGCAAAGAAGCTACGTAGCTCGTCAATATATTTGTCACCGAGGCAAATGTATGCAAGACCGTGAGCGGCACCTTCGGCGGTAAGCAGCTTTTTCGGCTCTGCGGCACATGCCTCACAGTTTCTTTCGCTCATCTCGAAGGGGACGAGTGCATCAACGTCGCCGTGAACGAAAATGGTTGGTAGCTTGCTTTTCTTTACCTGTTCAATAGGTGAGAACTCATCTATGTTGAATCTACCGAAAATAAGGCCGCCAAGCTTTACGAAGGGGTACAGCAGATTGGCAGGAAGCTTCATCCCTCTGATAACCATTTTGATTATCTCCCTTGGTGATGTATAGCCGCAATCAGCAATAATTCCGACCATATTCTCGGGCAGATCATCAAATCCTGATACAACCATAGCGGTGGCTGCACCCATTGATACGCCGGAAAGAATTATCTTTGCATCACTGTTTATCTCGTTAATGACGTAATCGATCCATCGCCTACAGTCCTTGCTTTCATTAATTCCAAAGGTGAGTGTTGTTCCGTCGCTTAGTCCGCTTCCTCTATGATCAAAGGTAAGAACACTGTGTCCCAGATTTAATGCACGGAAGATTCCTCCGCTGAGATCTCTTTCCAGACTTCCGTGATAGCCGTGCATCATGATTTCTATTGGTGCATCAGGGCTGTATTCGTAATATCTTCCTCTGAGGGTAAGACCGTCAAAGGTCTTGATCTCCACTTTCTTATGAGGCAGGGCACGTGCTTCTTTTATCCATTCGATCATCTGAGGATGATGGGGGACGTAGACGTCGTCTGGCGGAAGATCATAGTCATCCTCGGCTCTCGGCTTTCTCGGCTTGGAGTAGAAGGTCAGATAGTAGCACACCGCCGCTGTACCAATGACAAGCACAGCAAGTGCTCCAATGCAGATAAGTATAATCCAAATAGTATCCATAAAATACCTCTTTTGTAAATATATATACATTTTAGCACCAAATTGTGTATTTTTCAACTTAATAATATTATTTTCAACTAAAATTTATAAATATATTGCTTTTGCTTATATTATAGTGTATAATTAACACGATTGGAGTGAGAAATTATGAAAAAAGGAACAAATATTGACGTTAACTATAAAAACCTTAAGCGTTATAAAACGGCAAAATATCCTATAAGACAGCCTATATATCTTACCTGGCTTATCTGGGTGCTGTCATTCTTTTTAACTCTCTTTAAAAAGCACAAGGTTGAGCTTATAAATATGGAGGGACTTAAGCCTCCGTACATTATGCTCTCTACCCACATGGGATTTATTGACTTTGAGCTTGCGGCACTGGGCACTTATCCGCATCGCGTAAATAACGTAGTTAATATTGACGGATATTATAAGCGTGCTTGGCTGCTTGAGTGGATAGGAGCTATTGCGACCAGAAAATTTACTATGGATCTTCACCTTATTAAATCTATACGTAAGGTGCTTTCCAGAGGTGATGTGCTGTGTATGTATCCCGAGGCAAGATATTCTGTTTGCGGAATTACCGAGTATATTCCCGAGTCCGTCGGTATGCTTGTAAAAAGAAACAGGGTTCCCGTAGTTGTGGTAAAGCACAGAGGAAACTATCTTCATGCACCCGTTTGGGATGTAGACCGAAAGCGTAAGGTTCCTCACCACACTACACTTACACAGATTCTTACACCCGAGCAGATTGATAATATGACGGTTGACGAGATAAACGATAAGATCAGAGAGGCTCTTTCGTACGATGAGTACGCTTATCAGAAGGAGCAGGGCATATTGATCAAGGAGCCCTTCAGAGCAGAAGGACTTCATAAGGTGCTTTATCAGTGTCCGCACTGTCTTACCGAATCCAAGATGGACTCTAAGGGGGCAGAGATCTTTTGTACCGAGTGCGGCAAGAGATGGACTCTTAGTGAGGATGGCAGCCTTAGTGCAAACGAGGGTGTTACCGAGTTCAGCCATGTACCCGATTGGTATACCTGGGAACGAGAACAGGTAGCTAAGCAGGTTGAAAGCGGTGAGTACTTCTTCTCGGATGAGGTAGAGGTATATTCGATGCCCGGCTGTAATAGGCTTGAGGATCTTGGCACTGCACGTGTGACTCATGATGTAGAGAACGGATTTGTTCTCGAGGGAAGATATAACGGTCAGGATTACCGTATTCATCGTCATCCGTTGCAGACGAACAGCCTTCACATTGAATTTGATTGGTTCAAGTTCAGGCAGGAGGACTGTATTGATATTTCCACCGAGGACGATTGCTTCTATTGCTTCTTTAAAAATGCTAAGAACATAATTATGAAGCTGGAGATTGCTACCGAGGCTGTATATCATAAGCACCTGAGAGAAAAGCGACCGGATTCAAAGGATGCAGTTGCTCTTACAAAGGTAGCGTCAAAGTCTGAAAAAATAGGATGAAATTCAGGGCAGAAGTCGGTTTTTATTGATCAAATCGACACAAATAGTAAACATTTTTTTATCTTTCTAAAAATAATTTGAAAACATCACTTTTGTTCATACTTTAGACACAATTATCTGCTATAATAATCGCCGCTTAATAGTGTGAACTTTTTGTGGTTTATTTAATAAAATATGGATAAAAGCAATCTTTTCACGGAAAAATAAAGAACCGGAGGGGAGCTATGGTACTGGATAATTTAGAGGTATGTCACAAGTCCTTTGGAAAGGGCAGAGTGGTTTCAACTAACGGAAAATACATTACCGTTAAGTTTGAGAACGTGCAGAAAATTTTTGTTTACCCTGATGTTTTTGAGAACTTTCTTACACTTGCTGACGGAACGGTAAGCAGTGAGATCGCTGCTGATCTGAATGCTGTTAAGGCACAGAAGCAGATAGAGATCAATAAGAAGAATGAAGAGAATCTTCGTTCTATGACACGTGGAATTGTAATTCCCGGCAAGGAGAATTCCGGTTCTGATATGGATGAGGACGAAGGAAGATTCAAGAATAACGATAACGAGGAGGGCTAACCTCTTCGCAGAAAAAAAGAGCCGCCTCGTTTATTATGGCGGCTCTTTTTTCTTGTTGACTTTCATTAATTTGGCAATTATAATAGTATTAGAAACTTTTTAAAGGCGATTTTGATATGATTTTTAAGGGCTATCTTTTCAGCATACTTTATGCTGGGGCGTGTCTGGGGCTTGGATTTCTTTTATCTCTGATACCCGGATGCAACAAAAAAATAACGAGAAAAGTCGTTCATATTCTTGTAGGTGCCGAGTGGATCATTCTATATCATTTCTTTGACGGCGGTATACACACTCTGTTGGTATGCCTTCTGTTTCTTGGTATATTGTCGGTATCACATAAGAAAAACCTTATGCCTATGATTTCCTCGGACGGTGACAATGCTCCGGGCACCGTGTACTACGCTTTGGCCATGTCTATAATGGCAATTGTCACGGTGTTCATTCCGGATATGATGATTCCTTTTGGTATAGGCGTTTTTTGCACCTCTCTTGGCGACGGCTTCGCAGGGCTGTTCGGACAGATAATCAATACTCCCAGTAACCCTAAGATCTACGGTAACAAAACCGTCTACGGAACTCTTTTTAACTTTATTTTTTGCTTTATTGCCGCCGGAGTATTCAACGGAAAGTTTGATCTTGGAATGACCGTTTGGCATATTATTGCCATAGCTATTTTTGCTGTCGAGCTTGAGCTGCTTTCGGGAAGAGGCCTGGACAATATCTCGGTTACCCTTGGTACTTCTTTCTTAGCATTTTTCTTTATAAATAATTTCGCGGTAGAGAACTATATAGTACCTATATTGATCACTCCCGTAATGATAGCCTTTTCAGGCAAGAAAAAAGCCTTGACCGTCGGTGGAATAATCGCCGCCTTAATTGTAGATTTTGTCATCTCATTATCACTTGGGAACTACGGATTCATTATTTTACTATCATTCTTTATACTCGGCGTAGCTTCTGATAAAATAAAGAAAATTCACAAAAAAACAAGGCAGAATCATTCGGAACCCGTTGAAAAGCGTGGAACGAGTCGAGATCACGTACAGGTTTTTGCTAATAGCATAGCAGCCTCAATATGTGCCGTCATCTATTTTGTCACAAAAGAAAAAATCTTTATAGTAGCCTTTGTCGCTACATTTGCAGAGGCTCTGGCAGATACCTTCGCTTCCGGAATAGGCATCCTTAGCGGCAAGGCCTTTGATCCCTTTAGAATGCGTAGCTGTCCTCCCGGTTTGAGTGGCGGAATGTCGCTTGTTGGAACTATCGCATCTCTTCTCGGTGCTACGATAATTTCCTTTATCGCCTTGGCTTGCGGCTTGATTAATTTCCCTGAAGCAATTATCGTCACTGTCGCAGCCTTTTTGGGAGCAGTTCTCGATAGTCTGCTGGGTTCTCTTTTGCAAATTAAGTATCGGTGTCCGCTTTGCGATGAGATAACCGAGAGAGAAGAGCACTGCGGTCAAAAAACGGTAAGGCATAGTGGATTCAGAGCTATAAATAACGACACCGTTAATTTTATTGCTACGATTTTTTCTGCAGCGTTATCGATTTTGATTTGTAGTCTGATGTAATTCAATTTTCACCTTGCGTTTCTACCTATCAATAAAAATAAAAGGCTGAGCCTAAAGCTTAATCAAGCTTTTGACTCAGCCTCTTCATCATTCCATCTTTTAATTAATAACTAAGGAAGGAATTATGAATTCGGAAAGGAAATGAGTTCAGCTAAAATTAGCCGTTGTTCTTAATAGAGTTCTCGTAGGACTCTACCATCTTCTTAACCATCTGACCACCGACAGAACCGGCCTGCTTAGAGGTAAGATCACCGTTGTAACCCTGCTTAAGGTTAACGCCTACTTCGCTTGCGGCCTCCATCTTAAACTTGTCAAGAGCGGCTCTTGCTTCGGGAACGTTTACTTTGTTCTTAGACATAAGATTTTAATCTCCTGTATATTTTAAATCTATATTAATCGAGCCCGAAGGAATCAACCCTTTCGGGCTATTTTCCTTTGACTCTGTTATTATTGTATCACCAATTCGTCGGAATATTATATGAAAAATCTGGTATTTATTGTTCGAAAATGAATAAAAATAAACAAAATGAGAAAAAATTCAAAAACCCCCTTGACAATTTAAAAGTGATATAGTATAATAGAAAAGCTTACAACTTGTGAGCACTTGATCATTGAAAATTGAACAACATGAAATTAAGAAAAACATTGTGTTTTGGAGAGATCCAAAACGGTGTAAGTTCTTGTCAAACA
>JAZSEC010000073.1:0-12091 GCA_045531485.1 Eubacteriales bacterium
CTTGGCTCACAGAACGACATGGCTACGATCCGACTTAGAACGCTGGCAGGATATTCTTATGCACGTGCTGATATAGTACGTCGTGCTATGTCAAAGAAAAAGACCTCTGCTATGCAGGCTGAGCGTGAAGACTTCGTTTCCGGATGCCTTGAGCATGGAGTTGCTAAACAGGCCGCTGAGGAAATCTTTGAGGAAATGCTAGGATTTGCAAAGTATGCCTTTAACAAGAGCCATGCTACAGCGTATGGAATAATCTCTTACCGTACGGCATATCTTAAGGCTCATTATCCCGCTGAGTATTTTACGGCACTTCTCACCAGTGTGCTCGGAAATGCTGGTAAGGTCAGGGAATATATAGCTGATGCAGCAAGATTCGGAGTAAAAGTATTGCCTCCCGATATTAACGAAAGCTACGAGTGCTTCTCGTCGGACGGAAAGAATATCCGCTTCGGTCTGTTGGCGATAAAGAATGTTGGTCGCAATTTTGCTAAAGCAGTTATAAACAATCGTTCTGCCTCGAAATATCGCTCGTTTACTGACTTTGTTTCAAAAATGATAGATGCTGATCTAAACAAGCGAACAGCGGAATATCTGATAAAATGTGGTGCCTTTGACAGTCTTGGAGTGCCGAGAAGTGCACTTATGCAATGCTTCGAAGCGATAATTGATTCAGAGCATGGCAGGTCTAAGAACAATATCGTAGGACAGATGGATCTCTTCTCGCAGGCAAGCGATGTAGAAACTACGGTAAATTACAAATATCCCGACCTGCCCGAATATCCTATCAGGGAGCTTCTTTTGCTTGAGAAGGAAAGCTCGGGAATGTATTTCTCGGGACATCTGATAGACGGTTATTCCCATCATCTTGATGAGATTTCGCCTGATAAAATTTCCGAGATCATAGAGCAGTCATCCGATGACGCGACCAACGGCAAGTACAAGGATAAAATGTCTGTTAAGATTGCAGGAACCATTACCTCAAAACGTACCAAGGTAACAAGGAACGGCGAGGCAATGGCTTTCATTACTCTTGAGGACAGATTTGGCGAGATAGAGGTAATCGTCTTTGCCAAGAATTACAGTAAATACTCGGATATACTTCTTGATGACGCGGCAGTTGTTGTCACCGGTAACATCTCTACGGAGGAGGGCGAGGCACCGCGAATCCTTCTTTCTGTTGCAGCCGTGCTTATACCCGATTCTGAGTATTCATCTAAAGTAATTACTGAACCTAAAATATATATAAAGGTGCCAAGCCTTTCGGATAGTAGAATCAACAATTTAAAGCGTATTTCCGCACTCAATAGGGGAAATGCTAAAATTGTGCTCTACGATGATAGCAGGAAAAAGTACTGTGCTATGAAGGATACAACGGTTGATCCTTCTGATAAGGTTATGGCTAGATTATCCGCTATATTTGGGGCAGAAAGTGTAATTTTGAAATAATTTTACACCTTATTTGTTCATAATTTTATGTTAGAATATAAGCGGAGGTCAATGTGTTTTTTAACGTACTGATTGATCTGATTTTAATATTAATACTGGTGATCGGCTCATATTACGGTTATACACGAGGCTTGTTTCTGATGCTGGCACGGCCGATGCGATTTGTTATTTGCTATGCATTTGCACTGTCGCTCTGCCGTCCCGTCGGAGCGTGTTTGATTGAGCCTATGATTTATACACCGATAAATGATTACCTCAGAGAAATCCTGTACGATAAATTTGCCGCTTCTGCTCCCGATACTAATCAAGGCATACCAACCGTTCTTAAGCTTTTAGGTGCCTTACTTGGTATGGGGATAGATGAAGAGGCATTGACGGTCGACGGAAATGTAGAGGTGATTCTTAACTCCTTTACAGCACCGTTGGTTGGTGCTCTCGCTATTGCTATTGCCTTTATTGTTTTAATGATATTGGCAAGACTTCTCTTTGGATTTGTAATCGAGGGAATAAACGGAATTATGCATATCGGTCTTTTAGGCTGGCTGAATCGTTTTCTCGGTGTAGCCATGTCCTCTATATTAGCTGCTTTGGTTGCCTGGTGCGTGGCGGTAAGTTTCGACTTTATTATCCGCACCGACCTGATTAAAGAACAATTTGATTTATGTGGCTTTGACGGCGGACCGATATACAATTTTTTAGTAGAATTCAGTCCGATAAGACTGATTTTAAGCTTTTAAGTAATAAGTTAAACTTGTCGCTTGTGCGACGGATTGGAATATAAATGAAAATTCAAGTTTGTGCCAGATGTAAAAAAAGACCTGCTTCGGTCTATATAACCCGTCTTGATGGCGGTAATTCGGTTAATGAGGGACTTTGCTTCCAGTGTGCAGCCGAGCTTGGTATTAAGCCTCCGCCTGTTGTGGATATGCTTAAAAAAATGGGTATTGACGAGGATGCCATTCAGGGAATGAACGAGGAGATAAACGGCCTGATGGAGAATGCACTCGTTGAATCCGACGAGGAGGGGGAGAACGGCAAGGTTCCCACCCTTAATCTTGGTGAGCTGTTTGGTATGCCCATGAGACCCCAGCCTGATAAGGGTACAGAGCAGGGGAAGAGAGCGGGCGGAAAGAAGGAGGACACCTCCAAGAAGCTGCTTTCGACCTATTGCTCTAACCTTAACAGAAAGGCTGCAGAGGGTAAAATTGACAGGATAGTCGGACGTGACAGAGAGATCGACCGTATGATTCAGATTCTGTCAAGAAGACAGAAGAATAACCCCTGCCTTATTGGTGAGCCCGGTGTTGGTAAGACCGCTATTGTAGAGGCTCTTGCTCTGAGAATCGTTGAAGGCAAGGTGCCTGAAACGCTTGCTAACTTCGAGGTGTGGCAGCTTGACCTTACCGCTCTTGTGGCAGGTACACAGTTCAGAGGTCAGTTTGAGTCGCGTATTCTCGGACTACTCAAGGAGATTAAGGCTGCAGGTAATATTATCCTCATGATTGACGAAGTTCATAATATTGCAGGTGCAGGTGAAACATCCGATGGAAGTATGAGTGCCGCAAATCTTCTTAAGCCGGCTCTTTCTAGAGGCGAGATACGCGTTATCGGTGCTACCACTCTTAAAGAGTATAGAAAGTGTATTGAAAAGGACAGTGCTCTTGAACGTCGCTTCCAGCCCATAAAGATAGAAGAGCCCTCGGTTGAAGAAACCGTTGATATTATCAAGGGAATCAAGAATTATTACGAGGATTTCCACGGTGTTGCGATTTCAGGCGAGGTTGCCCGACTTGCTGCAACTCTTTCGGAGAGATATATTACAGACAGATTCCTGCCCGACAAGGCGATTGACCTTATTGACGAGGCTGCAGCAAAGGCTGCACTTAACTGTCCCGAGCTTAACGAGAGTCGCCGCAATGTAAAGCGACTTGCAGAGATCGATGCGAAGAGCAGCGAGCTTCAAACCAAGGTAGAAAATCCCGAGGGACAGACGGAGGAGAATTATAAGCTTCTTGCCGATCTTAAATCCGAGCGTATCAGACTTGAAACCAGACAGAAGATCATTCTTCCCGTAATTGAGGAGCTTAAGCTTACTCCCGATGATCTCCTTCGCGTAATTGAGATATGGACGGGCATTCCTGCGGCAGAGCTTTCTGTCGGTGAGCTATCCGAGCTATCCGGACTTTACGATCGAATCTCGAAGAAGGTAATTGGTCAGGATGAGGCTGTAAGCTCGGTCGTTCGTGCGATAAAGCGTAAGCGTGCCGGTGTTTCCTACAGACAGAATCCGGTTTCTATGATATTTGCAGGACCTACAGGCGTTGGTAAAACGGAGCTGGTAAAGGTTTTGGCACAGGATCTCTTCAAGCAGCCCGAATCTCTTATCAGACTCGATATGTCTGAGTTTATGGAGAAGCATTCTGTGTCCAGAATAGTTGGTGCTCCTCCCGGATACGTTGGTTATGATGAGGCGGGACAGCTTACCGAGAAGATCCGCCGCAGACCATATTCAGTCGTTCTTTTTGATGAGATTGAAAAGGCACATCCCGACGTGCTGAATATTCTTCTTCAGGTTCTTGATGACGGTAAGATTACCGATGCCCAGGGAAGAACCGTAAACTTCGAAAATACCATAATTATTATGACAACCAACGCGGGCAGTGAGGGCTCATCGTCAATCCCCGGATTCGCAGAAAAACGCGAGCTTCTTGCTAAGGACAGAACCGAGAAAGCACTTTCCACCTTCCTTCGTCCTGAGTTTATCAACCGCATTGATGAGATTATTACATTCCGTCATCTTGACAGAGATGATTTTGTTAAGATCGCAGATATTATGCTTTCGAAGCTTCGCGAGCACTTTGCCGAAAAGGATATCAAGCTTCTTTATAGCGACGACGTGCTTTCGCTTATTGCAAAGGAATCCTTCTCTGAAAAATACGGTGCAAGAAATATGAGAAGATATATTGAGCGTAACGTAGAGGATAAGCTTGCAGCGGTTATTCTTGATAACTACGGTAGCGGTATCAAGGGTATTTCGCTCACTGCACCTGACGGTGACATTAAAGTTGAGTTTATTTAATAATAGCAAATAAGGAGATATAAATCATGGCAGAATGTTCACATGACTGTTCTACCTGCTCGCAGAAGTGCTCTAAAGAGTCCCTGCTCGAGCCGCAGAACAAGGCAAGTAACGTAAAGCGTGTTATCGGAGTAGTAAGTGGTAAAGGCGGCGTTGGTAAGTCGCTTGTTACCTCTATGCTTGCGGTTACAATGCAGAGAAGAGGATATAAGACGGCTATACTTGACGCAGACATAACCGGTCCCTCCATTCCTAAGTCCTTTGGACTTAAGTGCGGTTCTGTTGAGGGAAGTGATCTTGGTATGTTCCCGCCCAGATCCAAGACGGGAATCGAGGTTATGAGCGTAAATCTGCTTATGGACGAGGAGACCAAGCCTGTTGTTTGGCGTGGTCCGGTTATTGCAGGTGTTGTTAAGCAGTTCTGGACGGATGTTGTCTGGGGTGAGGTTGACTTTATGTTCGTAGATATGCCTCCCGGAACCGGTGACGTTCCTCTTACTGTATTCCAGAGCCTTCCTTTAGACGGCATTATCATTGTTACGAGTCCTCAGGAGCTTGTTTCTATGATCGTTGAGAAGGCGGTCAATATGGCATCTCTTATGGACATTAAGGTGCTTGGACTTGTAGAGAATTACAGCTATATTATCTGTCCCGACTGCGGTAAGGTTATTCGTCCTTACGGTGAGAGCCGTATTGATGAGATCGCAGGTATCCATTCCGCCTCCGTTCTCGCTAAGCTTCCCATTGATCCCAGCCTTGCATCGCTTTGCGACAAGGGAGTAATTGAGCTCTTCGAGGGCGAATATATGGACAGAGCGGCAGATCTTATAGAAAAATTGGCAAAGTAAGAAGAAATAATCAATAAAATCACAGAAGAGTGCTTTATGCATATTTTCTGTGATTTTTTTGTTTAAAAAATATTTTTTTAGTAACATTTTGTGACAAGTTATTCGTTGGCTCTGTGCTACAATGATGTGCAAGGAAGGGGTGGTGATATGAGAACGTTATATATCGACGTATATTTTTTGATAAACTTTACAGTCGATCTCTTATCACTATATTTTGCCGCATCTCTTTCCAAAATACCGACTTCGTCAAGACGATTGATTGTAGCGTCGGTTATCGGTGCTCTGATAGCTGTTGCTGTGGTATTTCTTCCTGAATATGCAATACTTAAGCTTTTCGCATCAGGCGTCGGCTTAATAATAATCGGATGGATTTCACCTAAGCCGATCTGCGTCAGGAGAAGGATCAAATTCATTCTTTCATTTATAGTTTTTGAGGCACTGATGGGAGGAGTAGTATCCTTTTTATGGGGAATACTAGATAAGTACCTATCAAGGTTTTTTGAAGGGATAGAGGGCGGTGCAGTAAATCGTAAAATGCTGTTTTTATCCCTTGTTGTTTTATTATCTATAGGAGTATTTAAGATGCTTGTTTCGTTCTTTTCAAATAATCAGAGTGAAGGAAGTGCTCAGGTAGAAATATCCTTCCTCGATAATACTGCCGTAGTATCGGCCTTTATTGACACCGGTAATTTAGCAATTGATCCAATGGACATGAGTCCTATACTATTACTAAAGAAGGATGTAGCAAAAAGCATTCTGCCTGAAAATATCATAGATCTTTGCAATATTGATTCGCTTGATCGAAGCGTAAAAAAGCGTATTCGCCTGATTCCTTTGTCACGCGGAGGAGAAACCCACGTTCTGGTCGGTGTTAAGGCGGATGCGGTAAGGCTTATTGGCGAAGATAATACAGAGGAGCTTCGCGTTACTCTAGCTATTGATAAGGAAGGAGGAGATTTCGGTGGATTTAAGGCCCTTATGCCGGCTGCCGCACTTGACAATGCTATCAGGTAAACTTAAAAATCCCTTTGCAAGACTCAGGCTTTATTTGATCAGACTGTTCAAATGGAATAGTGTATATTATATAAATGGTAGCGAAACTCTTCCTCCACCGCTGTCTGCCGAGGAAGAGGAGCTAATGATAAAGAATATCTCTGACGATAGGGCGAGAGACGTGCTGATAGAACACAATCTCCGTTTGGTCGCTTACATAGCCAAACGATTTGAAAATACGGGTGCAAATATTGAAGAACTTATTTCTATTGGAACTGTAGGCTTGATAAAAGCTATTTCTACCTTCAATTCGGATAAGAATATAAAGCTTGCTACCTATGCATCAAGATGCATTGAGAACGAAATACTGATGTTCATTCGTAAAAGTCTTTCTCACAAGAGGGAAATATCTATTGATGAGCCTCTTAGCGTTGATTGGGACGGTAACGAGCTTCTTCTTTCTGATATATTAGGTAGCGATTCAGACGTGGTAACCAAGGATATGGAGGAGCTTGAGGAGAGGAGAATTGTCAGAGAGGCTGTGTACGATCTTAATGATAGGGAAAGGATAATCGTGGAGCTAAGATTCGGTCTTGGCGGCATAGAGCCGCTTACTCAAAAGGAGGTTGCGGATGCATTAGGCATCAGTCAAAGCTATATTTCACGTCTTGAAAAGAAAATAATGGGTAGATTACGTAAAAAAATAGAAGAAAAGATATAATTTTTTTGAAAAAAGTATTGCAAAACTTAAAATTATGTGATATAATAAGCCGTATTAAAATGACTAAAATGTAAAAGAGGTGTTAAAATGAAGGCAGGATTACATCCCGAATACAAAGAGGCTACCATTAAGTGTGCATGTGGTGCTACCGTACAGACTCACTCTGTTAAGGGCGATATGAACGTGGAAATTTGCTCCAAGTGCCATCCTTTCTATACAGGTAAGCAGAAGTTTGTTGACGCAGGCGGACGTCTTGATAAGTTCAAGAAGCGTCTTGCAGCTGCACAGAACAACAAGTAATCTATGTATCATAAAAGAGCGCTCGGATATTTCCGTCGCTCTTTTTGTTTCTTTAAAGGAATTTTCTTACAGAATTGTTTTGTAAAGGAATTTTATTTATGAAGGATTCAGAAATTGTAAAAAGCTCAGCAATAATAGTTGGTATCGCAGAGCGTGGCAGCGACGTTCCTGAGTGTGAGCGTTCTCTTGATGAGTTAGAAAGACTTCTTGACACTGCCGGCGGCAGTGTATATGCCAGAGTAATACAGGTAAAGGACAGCTTTGATCCCCGCACCTGTATTGGCAGCGGTAAGGTCAAGGAGATATCAGAGTTATGTAACGATAACGCCATTGAGCTTGTTATATTTGATTTTGAGCTTACTCCCGCCCAGATCCGAAATCTTGAGGGAGATATTGGCGGTGACGTTCGTGTTATCGACAGAAGTATGCTCATACTTGATATTTTTGCTCTCCATGCTACCAGTGGCGAGGGTAAGCTTCAGGTTGAGCTGGCTCAGCTGCGTTACAGTGCTCCCAGACTTATGGGACACGGCACAGAGCTATCACGTCTTGGCGGTGGTATAGGAACGAGAGGCCCGGGCGAAACAAAGCTCGAGAGCGATCGCCGACACATGAAGGAGAAGGTTATTGCTCTTGAAAAGCGTATAGCTGAAATGGAGCATAACAGGGCAGTAATGCGTGCACAACGCGATAGAAGCGGACTTTGCAAGATTGCTCTGGTTGGCTACACCAATGCCGGAAAGTCCACCCTGCTTAACGCTCTTACCGGAGCAGGCGTGCTGTCGGAGGATAAGCTTTTCGCTACCCTTGACCCTACTACGAGAAAGCTTGAGCTTCCTTGTGGCGAGAGTGTGCTTCTCACCGATACCGTTGGATTTATCAGAAAGCTTCCTCATCATCTTGTAAAGGCGTTTAAATCTACTCTTGATGAGGTGGTTTATGCCGATATTCTGCTTATTATTTCGGATGTAACTGACCCCGAGGTCAGAGAGCATATCGACGTTACTCTTGGTGTTATCGAGGAGCTTGGTGCTTCTGATAAGCCGGTTATTTACGTATATAACAAGTGCGATATGCTTGAAGAGGGGGTTCCGGCTCCCGAGGGCGAGAATACTGTTGTTATTTCCGGTGTTACAGGTCAGGGAATAGACAGACTTCTTGAGGTCATCGAGACTGAGATCCACCGCTTTAAGAAAAAATACAGCCTTCTCATTCCGTATTCAAATCAGTCTGTATTAAGTACTCTTTATGATAACTATACCGTTTTAGAGGTCAATTACGTTGATGATGGCATCAGCGTTGAGGCTATTCTTGACGAGAGAGGAAGAGGACTTTACGGAAAGTTTATTATTTCCGTTTAATATATAATATGGAAAGCTATATTACTGTAAAAAATCCCTCGCATTTTGAATACGAGGACAAAAAGTCTGTGTTTATCGGAATGGCTATGCCGGTTAGCACCGAGGCGGAGGCTATCGCCTTTATTGATTCGGTGAAGAAACGCTATCCCGACGCACGTCATCACGTGTATGCCTATGTTTTAAGAGAAAATTCTACTATGCGTTTCACCGATGACCGTGAGCCTCAGGGAACTGCGGGAATGCCGGTGCTTGATATAATACGCAAAAACGGCTGCACCGACGTGGTTATAGTTGTTACAAGATATTTTGGCGGAACTCTTCTGGGGACGGGTGGACTCGTTCGTGCGTACACCGCTGCAGCCCTTGGTGCTCTTGAGGGTGCAGAGATCGTAAGATATGATATATATACAACCGTCGAAATCTCGGTGAATTATTCGGATTATGGAAAAATTACCTCAATACTTTCAGACCGTGGCTTTCGTATCGAGGATACGTCATACGATATCGGTGTTTCTGTTATTGGCAAAATAGTTAAAGCCGAGCTTGACGGTCTTTCGGCTGCTATTACCGAGGTTACAGCTGGACGTGCACAGATGAATATTATTGGCGAGGAATTTGGTTATTAACTTTTTTTAAAAAATAAAAGTGTTTTTGACAAAACTCTCGTATATTAGGTTGAATTTTGGGAAAAGGAGGTGTATTTTATGATAAGTAAGGAAACTATAGAGCAGGTTTTGATGCGTAATGATATTGAATCGCTCATTGGAAGCTATATTTCTCTTAAGAGAGCAGGTTCCAACCTACGTGGACTTTGTCCCTTTCATAATGAAAAGACGCCATCCTTTACGGTTTATCCTGCAGACAACAGCTTCTATTGCTTTGGATGCGGTGCAGGCGGTGATGCTATAACCTTTATCCGAAAGCGAGAAAACCTCGACTATCCTGATGCGGTTGAATTTCTTGCTCAAAGAGCGGGAATTACTATTATTAAGGATGAGAGAGTAGCCCCGGGAAGTACACCCAAGCACGATAGAAACAGGATCTTCAAGATGAATGTTGATGCTGCTAAGTTTTTCAACAGATATCTGTTCTCCGACGATCCCGATGCAAAGGCTGCACTTGCTTATTTTACCGATAAGCGTGGTCTTTCGGTTGCAACAATAAAGCATTTTGGTCTTGGCTTTGCACCTAATTCCTTTGACAAGTTTTCAAAGTATATGCTTGCAAAGGGGTATACATATGACGAGCTTGTTGCGGGATTCCTTTGTGGCAGAAGCGAGAAGGGAAGATATTACGATGCCTTCCGTAACCGTGTAATGTTCCCGATCATAGACGTCACCGGCAACGTTATCGCCTTTGGCGGACGAGTAATGGATGATTCCAAGCCGAAGTACAAGAACTCCTCGGACACTCCCGTGTTCAAGAAATCGAGAAATCTGTTTGCACTTAACTTTGCAAGACATCATTGCTCGGAGGCATTGATTCTATGCGAGGGCTATATGGACGTAATTGCCATGCACTCGGCGGGCTTTGAGAATGCGGTTGCAACCCTTGGTACAGCGATCACCTCGGAGCAGGCGAGAATCATCAGCAGATATACCAAAAAGGTTATTATTTGCTACGACGCCGACGAGGCCGGACAGAAGGCTGCTATGCGTGCGGTTAAGATACTCAGCGAGGTTGACGTGGACGTGACTATACTTAAGGTTGCAGGCTCGAAGGACCCCGATGAATATATTAAGACCTACGGTGCCGATAAGTTCAGACAGCTTCTTTTCCAGTCTAAAACAAAGTTTGAATATAACCTTGAAAATATACTTTCTAGGTATGATATTAATATTCCGCAAGATAAGATAAGAGCTTTGCGTGAGTGCGAAAATCTTATTTCCGAAACATATTCCTCGGCAGAACGTGATATATACATTCAAAACGTATCAAAAATATTTGACGTTGATGCACGAAGCATCAAGAGTGACGTTGACGGAATTATTAAACGTGCCAGCAATGCAAAGCGTAAGGAGGAGTCCCAGAAGATAAAGCAGGATGCGGTTGGATACTCCGACAGAGTTAATCCTGATTATATCAAGGCACCCGCCGTCGCGAAAAACGAGGAGGCACTGTTAGGCTTGCTTCTGATCTATCCCGAGCATCGTAAGGCGGTGTTTGAAAAGGGACTTCTTAATGAGGATGATTTCTTCACAGATCTAAACCGAAGGATCTTTAATTATCTTAAAGGAGCTTATTTTAACAGTGACGATTCTCACGTTGATATCGACGAGTATTTCACTCCGGATGAGCGTGGCAGAATGACCAAAATGAAGGTTTCCAGAATGGAGCTTACCGAAAACGGTGATGACGTGCTTATGGATAGCATTGAGAAGCTCAGACGCTCGGTCAGCAAAAAGAATAATGAAAAAAACAACTCAATCGACGATCTCAAAAGGTTGATTGAGCAGAAAAGGAAGGTATAAATATGAGCAGAGATAAAATTGACGTTAACGAGTATATTGATTCTAAGGGTGATGGCGGTATTGGTAACTCCGATATTATGAAGGCTCTTGAGGATATTGATTACGACATTTCTCAGAGCGATATTGATTCTGCGAGTCCCGACGAGCTTGAAACAGATGATCTGAAGGAGATCGAGCAGGACGCCAGAAACTTTGATTCCGCTGAGAATATGGACAAGTACTTCTCGCAGGAAGGTCTTGCTATCGATGATCCTGTTCGTATGTACCTTAAGGAGATCGGTAAGATTCCTCTCCTTACACCCGAGCGTGAGAGCGAGCTTGCTGAGAGAATTTCTCTCGGCGACAAGAAGGCAAAGGACGAGCTTATCGAGGCTAACCTTCGTCTTGTTGTTTCCATCGCGAAGCGTCACGTTGGTAAGGGTATGTACTTCCTTGATCTTATTCAGGAGGGTAACCTTGGTCTTATCAAGGCGGTAGAGAAGTTTGACCACAGCAAGGGCTATAAGTTCTCTACCTACGCTACCTGGTGGATCCGTCAGGCAATTACCAGAGCCATCGCAGATCAGGCAAGAACTATCAGAATCCCCGTTCACATGGTTGAAACCATACATAAGGTTTCCAGAACGACACGCCAGCTTCTCCAGGAGCTTGGCAGAGAGCCTACCACCGACGAGGTAGCAGAGGCACTTGGTATGACTGCTGATAAGGTTCGTGAGATCATGAAGATCGCACAGGATCCCGTTTCTCTTGAGACTCCTATCGGTGAGGAGGAGGATAGCCACCTTGGCGACTTCGTTGAGGACAACGATTCTCCCGCTCCCTCCGACAGTGCATCCTATTCGCTTCTTCGCGAGCAACTTTGCAACATCCTT
>JAZSEC010000069.1:0-46747 GCA_045531485.1 Eubacteriales bacterium
CGTAGCTCCCGAGCAGCCTGATGACGAGCAGCCTGATGACGAGCAGCCCGAGCAGCCTGAGCCTGAGCTCAACTTCTTCCAGAAGATCTGGAAGGCAATTGTTGACTTCTTCAAGATGATCGGCAATTTCTTCAAGAACCTTTTCGTTAAGAAGCAGTAATTGAATAAATCCCAGAGAGGAGCACTTCGGTGCTCCTCTTTTTTATGTCAATATATATGAAAGCGTTTGGATACTTTGCACAAAAATATTTTTTTATTTTATTAAACTATTGTATTACATCTATTACTATGGTATAATCAATTAGTCACCAAAATAACAAATTGAAGAAAGGATAATTCAATGAAAAACACACGCAAAATTTTGGTTGCTCTTTTCCTCATCATCACCCTTCTGATGAGCCTTGCTACCGTATCTGCATTTGCAGCTGACGGTGCATCCGAGCAGACTAAAACCATTTATTTTACTAACAACAAGGGTTGGTCTAATGTAAATGCATACTACTGGGGTGGCAGCTCTACTGTTGCTTGGCCCGGTACTGCGATGACCTTTGTTACCACTAACGATTACGGAGAGGATATCTACTCCATAACCGTTTCGGCTGACACCCCCAACATTATCTTTAACAATGGCTCCGAGCAGACCGTTGACATCAAGCTTAACGCAGCTATCAACGCTTATTACCTTGATGCCAAGAGCGGTAGCAAGTGGACCGTTGGTACCTATACCTATTCCGTAGACGGTTGCAATCACACTCCTCTTGGCGAGGCTATTAGCTCTGTTGCTGCTACCTGTACCGAGGACGGCGAGGATGTATTCACCTGTGCTACCTGCTCTGAGACCTATACCGTAGTTACTACTGCGAAGGGTCATAAGTATAATAACGGTAAGTGCAGCGTTTGCGGTGGCGTTCCCACATTCACCGTTGCAGGTGTTGCAGAGCTTTGCGGCACTGCTTGGGATACCGGCAACACTGCTAACGACATGTCCTTTGACGAGGCTACCGGTACTTATTCTAAGGTTTATGAGAACCTTCCCGCAGGTACCTACACCTTCAAGTGTGTACAGGATCATGCATGGGATGTAAACTACGGTGGCGTTGGTGAGGCTGCTGACAAGGATGGTAACTATGTTGTTAAGCTAACCGGCGAGACCAATACTCTTACCATCACCCTCACCGGCGATACCATTTCTGTTAAGATTGGTGAATATCTTGAACCCGATACTCCCGTAGATCCTGAGACTCCCGTAGATCCCGAGACTCCCGTAGATCCTGAAACTCCCGTAGATCCCGAAACTCCCGTGGATCCCGAGGTTCCTGCAGTAGATTACTACCTTGTAGGTTGGATCAACGGTGCAGACTATGGCTGCGAGGCAGATTATGAGAACCTTGGCGAGTACAAGTTTGTAGAAGGCAAGCTGGTTGCTACCTTTAACCAGGATAGCTACGTATTCATCAAGACCGGTGATAACGCTCACTGGTATCTCTTCGAGACCTACTGTGAGGTTACCTCCGGTGTGCTTTACGAGAACAAGACAGAGAAGATGAAGGTTCCCGGCAACGTTGAGCTTACCTTCACTCTCGTTGTAAACGAGGATGGCTCTCTCACCCTCAGCTATGAGATCGCCACTCCCGAAACTCCCGTAGATCCTGAGACTCCTGTAGATCCTGAGACTCCCGTAGATCCTGAGACTCCCGTAGATCCCGAAACTCCCGTAGATCCCGAGGTTCCCGCAGTAGATTACTACCTTGTAGGTTGGATCAACGGTGCAGATTACGGCATCGAGGCTGACAGAGATACCATTGGTGACTACAAGTTCGTAGACGGCAAGCTTGTTATTACCTTCAACGCTGACAGCTACGTAATCGTTAAGACCGGCGACAATGCTAGCTGGTATATGACCGACGGTTGGCTTGGTATGGAGGTTTCCTCTGCAGTTCTTGGCACAAACTTCGGCTCTAACGGCAACAAGCTCTTTGTTCCCGGTAACGTTGAGATTACCTTCACTCTCACCGATAACGGTGACGGTACTCTTACCCTCAGCTACACCACCGGTGGAGCATCCACACCCGATACACCCGATACACCCGATACTCCTGTAAATCCCGATCCTACTCCCGGCAGCAGCTCTGATTACTATCTCGTTGGTTATATCAACGGTGCAGACTACGGCTTCGGTGAGGTTGATTGGGCAACCCTTGGAGACTATAAGTTCGTAAACGGTAAGCTGGTTGCTACCTTCAATGAGGATAGCTACGTAATCGTTAAGACCGGCGACAACGCTAAGTGGTATATGACCGACGGTTGGCTTGGCATGGAGGTTACCGAGGCGGTTCTTGGTGCTGACCGTGGCGAAACAGGCGATAAGCTCTTTGTTCCCGGCGGTGTTGAGCTTACCTTCACCCTCACCGATAACGGCGACGGCACCCTCACTCTCAGCTACACCACCGGCTCTGCGACTCCCGATCAGCCTACTCCCGATCAGCCCGGCGACGACAAGCCCAGTCAGCCCGAGCAGCCTGATCCTGAGAAGCCCGGCGACGATAAGCCCGCAGATCCCGAGCAGCCCGATCCCGAGCAGCCTGGTGATGAGCAGCCCGACGATGGCGAGGAAGTAGAGCTTAACTTCTTCCAGAAGATCTGGAAGGCAATTACCGATTTCTTTGCTAAGATCGGCGATTTCTTCAAGAATCTCTTCAAGGGAAATAAGGAATAATAATTTAGCCCCTGCGTATGATCACGCAGGGGCTTTTTGTTTTTAAAATATAACAAAACCTTTTGTTAATATTTCACAAAAAAATAAATTTGTCCAAAAGCGTATTGTATTATTTTATTGATTATGTTATAATGTATAAGAGTATTTATATATTAATGAAAGGACTACATATTATGAAGAACAATACTCGTAAAATTCTTCTTGCTCTCCTTATTGCTATTACAATGCTGGTGAGCGTGGCTTCCGTTACTGCCTTTGCAGCAGACGGTACAACCGTATACCTTGAGCCTACTGCTGAGTGGGATAAGGACGGTGCCAGATTTGCAGTTTATTACTGGCTTGACGATAATGACAACGGATGGGTTGATATGGAATCCATTGGTGACGGCATCTATAAGGCTACCGTTCCCGCCGGATATTCCAACATCATCTTTGTTAGAATGAGTGGCGACAATCCCGATAATACATGGGATAACAAGTGGAATCAGACTATAGACCTTGTTGCGATTGCTGACGATACCTTTACTATTACCGATCCTTGGGCAGCTACCTCCGGTGGTACCTGGGCGAGCGGTGCTGAGGTTGGTAACGGTGGTTCCACCGATGAGGGCGGCAGTGTAGAGCAGCCCGGTGCTGAGGGTGCTACCAGCTTTACCGTTGCAGGTGTTGCAGGCCTTTGTGGCTCCGAGTGGACTCCTGCTGACGTTGCTAACGATATGACCTATAACGAGAAGACCGGCCTTTATGAAAAGCTTTATACCGGCGTTCCTGCAGGTACCTATGAGTTCAAGGTTGCTGCAGATCACAGCTGGGATCGTTCCTGGGGTGATCCCGTTAACGGTGTAGGCCAGTACGGTACCGACTGTCAGATCATTCTTGAGAACGAGCAGAACGTTACCATCACCTTTAACCCCAAGACTCTCGAGGTTGCTTGGATCATCTCCGAGTCTACCGGCCCCTCTGAGAATACTCCCGGCGGTTCTGTTGGCGATTCTACCGAGGACGTTGTAGTTTACCTTGAGAACGTTGCAGGCTGGACTGAGGTATATATCTACTACTGGAGCGATACTAACGGAAGTGCACTCGTATGGCCCGGTATCCTTATGGATTACGAGGAGGGCGACGTATACTCTGCAGTTATTCCCGCAGGTAACAGCGGCGTTATCTTCAATAACGGTAACGGTGGTGAGGGTAACCAGACTAGCGACCTTGCTGTACCCTCCGGCGACAACAACTATTTTGTTAATGATAATCTTGCAGGCAGCTTCATCAAGAATCCTAATGCTGCACCTGAGCCCGAGCAGCCCGACGGTGGCGACGGTGACGGCAATGAGGAGCCCAAGGAAATGACCTGGCTTCAGAAGCTTGCTAAGTCCCTTCTTCTCTTCCTTAGAAGCATTGAGGACTTCTTCAAGAATATGTTTAACCCCGCAAGCAAGCAGTAAGCTTTAATACAAAAAACGGCAACGCATCTGCGTTGCCGTTTTTTTATTTCTTTAATTATTTAACGTAAACTCTCTTCATTCTTACTGCGATCTTGGGCCTGTCGCTGTAATCGGTGGGGATGGATGCTATCTGGTCAACCACCTCAATACCGCTTACAACTCTGCCGAATGCCGCATACTGACCGTCAAGGTGGGGAGCATCCTTGTGCATAATAAAGAACTGAGAGGACGCGGAGTTGGGATTATAGGCTCTTGCCATAGAAATAACGCCTCTTGTGTGCTTGATAGGATTATCATGGCCGTTAGCCTTGAATTCGCCAACGACATTCTCCTTAGCACCGCCCATGCCGGTGCCCTGGGGATCGCCACCCTGGATCATAAATCCGGGAATTACTCTGTGAAAGATAAGACCATCGTAAAAGCCCTCGTTAACCAGCTTCAAAAAGTTAGCCACGGTCTTAGGTGCTGCCTCGGGGTAGAGCTCCAGCTCAATAGTACCGCCGATTTCCATTTCGATTACTACCATTTTGTTTTCTCCTTATATTTCGTAATTATTTATTTGTCTTTCGTTTATAATATACTATACAAAAAGCCTTGGAGGACGGATGATGGAAAAAATAAGTCGTTATGCTATAATATCAATAGGAATCTTGTCCTCGATAATATTGCTTATCGGCTTTACGGAGTATGTTTTTCCTATACTTCTGCCGTTTCTAATTGCCTGGCTGCTTGCATCAGTCACCGTTTCTCCGGCGAGAAGCCTTGCGACGAGTATAAAAGCACCCGAGAGGGTGATACGCCTGGTGCTATCTCTCCTCCTGGCGATTATTTTTCTTTTAGGAGCGGGTATTCTCGTTTGGAGAATGACAACAGCTCTGTGGCACTTTCTCGTTGATATAAGCGAAAAAAACAGGCTCTACGACCTTCTTGAGCTTATACTGTCAAGAGATATACCGCTCCTCGGCGGAATCATTCCCGACGAGCTTGCCTCCCGTGTCAGCGAAGCCTTTGGCTCGCTTCTCTCAGAGGGAATATCCTTTATTGCAGAGGGGGTAAAGGCTCTTGCGTCCTCTCTGCCGCATATATTTTTGTTCTTTCTTGTCACCCTTATATCTCTGGTGTATTTTGCCTTGGATTATGATAAAATTGCCGATTTTGTAAAGTCAACTTTACCAAATAAGGTAAATTCAATGCTCTCAACCTGCCGAAAGGGTATATTTTTTGTATTAAAAAAGTATATTTTTTCTTACTCTCTTATTATGCTGATAACCTATTGTATACTCCTTATAGGCTTTCTTATCCTTAGGGTAGAGCACCCGCTGGTTCTTGCATTTTTTATTGCCTTACTCGATATTTTGCCTATTATCGGGGTCGGAACCGTGCTCGTTCCATGGAGTATATACGAGCTTGCCGTGGGAAACAGCTCTCTCGGCGTGGGACTTATCCTTCTTTTCCTTGTTAATGCCGTTGTGCGTCAGCTCTCCGAGCCGAAGATCGTAGGCAAAAGCCTTGATCTTCATCCCATAGTAACTTTGATATTGCTCTACGTTGGTTACGGTCTGTTCGGCATCTTAGGTATGATCCTTCTGCCTGTCGCAGCAGTCTGCCTGAGCGTTATCCTAAAGGGCGATAATTCCGCCGAGGTCGCGTAGCTCACCCTCATCCATAGAGATAGCCAGGTATCCTTCGTCCTCGATCGCCTTGCGGATTTTTTCTGCATCGGGGTGGGTGTTAAGATTGCCGAAGAAGTAAACCTTATGTCCCACGACACCGCTTGCACCGCCGATAAAGCCGTATTGATAAGGGGGCAGGGAAATGCTACCTTGACGTATCATGGTTACCTTTACGCCGTATCTCTTAAGCAGCTCACCAAGACCAAGGTCAGCTGTAATTGCCGCGTTCCCAAAATGCAGAACGCTACAGGCGGGATATCCCTGATTTGTGTGTACTATCTCAAGCCCCTGACGCTCCGCTATCATCCTAACTCCGTCGGAGATGGTGTCTGATTTGCAGAAAAGATATTTACCGATCACCAGTGCGTTAAAAATACAGTCGTAAGGGTATTTCTCCGATCGGACGTCAGCGGTAAATCCGATTTTTACGTCGGGTCTGTATTCACGTATATCGCTGAAAATATAGGCCGCCACGTCACAGTAGTCGGCGGTAGTCACCATCTCGTTACCAAAGTGGAATAGGACGGTGTCGGGATGTGACGCTACTGCACTCCCCAGGGTGGGATCGGCGGGCAGCTTAAGGAGGGAAAATCCTTCCTTGATTAAATACCTCTCACAGCCTTCGGGTATTCTGTTATCTACAATTAATACTTTCATCCTTATATAATTAAAAAACTCTGCCGTTTAAGCAGAGTTTTTTAAAAACCTTAAGCACGTTCGATCTTTCCGGAGCGAAGGCAACGGGAGCAAACGGAAACAGTAGTGTTAGTTCCGTTAACTACAGCCTTAACCTTACGGATGTTGGGCTTCCAGGTTCTGTTGGTCTTACGGTTGGAGTGGGAAACGTTATGTCCGAAAACAACGCCCTTACCGCAGATACTGCACTTAGCCATTTTGACACCTCCAAAAATCCCGCCCTTGCGAGCGTAATTTTATATAAATTTTATTTGATCACATAAATCAGCGAGGATAATTATACCACATAACTTTAAAAAAAGCAAGACCTTTTTGAAATTTTTTTAATATTTTTATTTATTTCTCTACATATAATCAATATGAAATAAAAAAATCAACTTTTGAGGGTGAAATGAGCGAGGCAAAAAGGTTTTTTAAGAGTGGGATAATGCTTACTGCCGTGGGGCTGGCGATGCGTACGGTGGCTATGTTTTTCAGTGCGTTTATCTCTCGTACCGTTGGGGCAGAGGGAACCGGTCTTTATACGCTGATAATGACCGTATATTCCTTCGCCATGACGCTTGCAACCTCGGGCATCAGTCTTACTGTCACAAGGCTTGTAGCCGCAGCCATAGGCGAGGGAAGAGCCGAAAACGTGGGCAGGGTGCTTCGAGGCTCCTTTATTTATTCCTTTCTGTTCGGTCTTGTCGCGACCCTCGGACTCTTCTTCGGTGCAGAGCTGCTGGGCGACCGCATATTAAGTGATGAGCGAACCGTATCCTCCCTTCGAATTCTCGCCCTATCTCTTATTCCCGCCGCACTCAGCTCGGCACTTACGGGATATTTCGTTGGCGTCAAGCGGGTAGGCTTTAATGCTGTCACCTCGGTGTTCTGCCAGGCTGCCAGAATACTGCTTACGGTAGTGCTGGTTATTCACCTTGCACCGCAGGGAATCGTCGCCTCGGTAATAGGTATGTGCATTGGTATAACCCTTACGGAAATCCTTGGTTTTTGGCTGATTTTCTTTGAATTCTTATATGATTGGCGTAAAAATGGAAAAAAATCTACGGATAAGAAGGCATCCCTATCACCCGTTGCCGCCACCGCTATGCCTCTTGGCTTTTCTGCATACGTTCGCTCCTTGCTTCTTAACGTAGAGCATATTCTTATACCTAAAAAGCTGCGTGAGGGAGGCGAGAGTCCATCAGAGGCATACGCTCATTACGGCACTCTTCACGGCATGGCCCTACCGCTTGTCACCTATCCTATGTCGCCTCTGTCATCATTTTCAGGACTTCTTGTTCCCGAGTTTGCCGAGGATATGGCGGCAGGCAGACCAGACCGCATGAGCAGGATCGCTTCCAAAGCGACCAACACCACTCTCACCTATGCTATAATCAGTGCCGTATTCCTATACGTTTTCTCGCAGGAGCTTGGCTACGTTGTATACGACTCCTTTGATGCAGGCTATTACATATCCACCCTTGCCTTCGTCGTTCCCATAATGTATCTTGATCACGTTACCGATGCTATGCTGAAGGGTATCGGCGAGCAGGTTTTTGCTATGTGGGTAAATATCACCGATTCGCTTCTTTCCGTCATTCTTGTTTGGATCCTCATACCACGTATGGGCATTATGGGTTACGCTTTGGTTATCGTAATAATGGAGGGATATAATTTCTTGCTTTCCTTCCTAAGACTAAAGAGCAGGGTAAATATATCCCTGACTCCTATAAGAAGCATAATCCTGCCTCTTGTACTTTCGCTATCGGCGACATATATTACGGGTCGAATATTTAGATTTTCGGGTAGCTCTGTCAGCCCTGTCTGGCTGGTTATGAAGATGCTTTTTGCTCTTTCGCTTACCGTCTTTATGCTTTCGTTAACAAGGCTTTTCCCTACGGAAATGAAAAAAAGAAGGAGGGCATAAAACAAAAAACGGCAGTCATAACGACTGCCGTTTTGCTTGCTTTGTAAAATAAAGTTGTCAAAAGAGGGGATAAATGCGGAAGATGCATCAAAAACGGAAAGGATTAGTCGTCACTTTCCTCGTGCTTTTCGTCATCATCATCGCCATTCTCGTCGTCATCTCTACGCTTATCGAAAATGTGTACGCTTTCAACTCTGCGTCCATCCATTTCGGTAACCTCAACGGAAATGCCGTATTCCTCAAAGCTGTCGCCAACCTCGGGAATCTTGCCGAGAACCTCCATAGCCCAGCCACCTACGGTGACCGATTCGATCTCCTCGTCAATGTCAAGCTCGGAGAAGAAGTTTTCGATATTTGCACGGCCGGAAACGATATATTCCTTGTCGCCGACCTCCTTGATCTCCTCAATGATCTCGTCGTGCTCGTCCCAGATCTCACCAACGATCTCCTCAAGAATATCCTCAAGCGTAACGATACCTGCGGTAGAGCCAAACTCGTCGGTAACCACCGCCATGTGCAGCTGCTTTTCCTGCAGCTCCTTCATAAGCTCGTTTACGGGCTGGGTGATCGCAACGTAGATAACCGGCTTGATTATCTCGTGGAGCGGAACACTTGCCTTATATGCAACTGTATAGAAATCCTTGTAATAAATAATACCTACGATATTGTCAATGCTCTCGTCATAAACGGGAAGTCTGGAGTAGCCCGACTCGGTAAACACCTTCGCTACCATCTCCTTGGTCGCGGAGGAGGGCAGGGCGGTAATGTCGATTCTGGGTGTAAAGATGTCGCCAACCTCAAGGTCGCCGAATTCTATGGCACTCTTGATAAGGTCGCTTTCCTCCTTATCAATATCTCCATCCTCCTCAGCCTCCTCGATAATAGAGATAAGCTCCTCCTCGGTCATACCCTGGTCATCGCTCTTTTTAAAGATCTTGGAGAGCAGCTTCTGCCAGCCGTTAAACACGAAGATAAGGGGGAAGAGAATTATACGCACTACGTTGATGATCGGTGCGGAGAAGAGAACAAAGCTCTCGGGATTGTTCTTCGCCATTGTCTTGGGCGAGATCTCGCCGAAAATAAGAATCACAACCGTCAGTGCCGCGGTGTTTGCCGCAGAAGCAAGATCGCTGTTAGCGATAAGCCTTGCAAATACCAAAGCACCCATAGAGGACGCCAGGATATTAACGATATTGTTACCTATAAGTATTGTAGAAATGAGCGAATCGTAGTTGTCTGACAGCTTAAGTGCCAGAGCAGCCTTCTTGTTGCCCTTTTCAGCCATATTCTTGACTCTGATGCGGTTATAGGTGGAGAATGCGGTCTCCGTTGCCGAGAAATAAGCCGATAAAAATACACAAACAACTATGATTATTATGTGAATTTCCATGATAAGTTTTCTTTTAAACTCTACCTTTCAAAAATGATTTTTATTTTTGGATACTTTGGAAAAAACAGCAAAAAAAGGCATAACCGTACCCAAAAAGATGCGGCTAAGCCTGAATAAATATCAATATTTAAGGGTGGTCACCTGACAAGTGTACCCGTCTGCGTCGTCCATGCTTCCTCCAAAATAATGTTGCCCGAAGGCATTATGCGATAAATATCATATCATATCTTCTATAAAAAGTCAAGGTCTTTTGGCTAAAATCTTTATTTTCTACCATTTTTCACGGCGTTTATTGACATTTTTACTGCTCTGTGATAAAATAATTGCAGATTTTTTTGGGAGGTGATGCAGGTGACCTGTGCCTTTACCGGACATAGAAATATTAAGACGGAGCATAAGGCTGGTATGCCCGGACTTCTTCTTCGTGCGATAAAATACGCTTACGACAGAGGCTGTCGCAGATTCATCGCGGGTGGGGCAGTCGGCTTCGATACCGAGGCGGCACGGCAGGTTATCAGATTCCGCATCGACCATCCCGACGTAACGCTTGTGCTTTTTCTCCCATGTCTTGATCAGGATGCCGCCTGGAGTGCAAGGCAGCGTGATTCCTATGATTACGTTCTCTCGGAAGCGAGCGAGGTGCGTTACGTTTCGGAAAAATACGACAAGGGCTGTATGCAACGTCGCAATCGTGCCATGGCAGAGGAATGCGATATTATGATAGCCTACGTTGGCCGTGACCGAAGCGGTGCATCACAGACTCTCCGTATCGCTCGCGAGCTTGGACGCGAAGCATACAATCTCTATAATGAACTTGAAAAAGGCTCTTTTTGAGCCTTTTTTGCTTTTTTGTAAACAAACCTTTAAAATTCGTCTTTTAAATATAATTATCGTTATAAAAGTAGTAATTTATATTGACAATTAATTTTTTTTATAGTAAAATATTGGGTAGCAAGAAAAGGGAGTGTTTTATGGAACAATCAAAGCAGCTTTATCTATCCCGTATCGCAAATCAGATACGCATAGATATCATCGAAGAGGTTTATAATGCAAAGTGCGGTCATCCCGGTGGATCTCTTTCCATCGCCGATATTATGACCTATCTGTATTTCGTGGAGATGAAAATAGATCCCGAGAATCCCGCCGATCCCCACCGTGACAGATTCGTTTTGTCCAAGGGACATACGGCACCCGCTCTTTACGCCGCTCTGGCAGAGCGTGGATTTTTCCCCAGAGAGGATCTTAAGACTCTCAGAAAGACTACATCCTATCTTCAGGGTCACCCGGATATGAAGGGTGTTCCCGGTGTGGATATGAGCACCGGATCTCTCGGTCAGGGTATCTCCGCCGCCTGCGGTATGGCTCTGTCCTCTAAGCTTGACGGTACGCCCTATCGCGTATACGCAGTGCTTGGTGACGGTGAAAGCGAGGAGGGGCAGGTTTGGGAGGCTGCTATGTTTGCCGCTCATTACAAGCTTGATAATCTCGTGGCTGTTCTCGACCTTAACGGTCTGCAGATCGACGGTCCTATCACCGAGGTTATGAATCCCACACCCCATGATGAGAAGTTCAGGGCCTTCGGCTGGAACGTGATTACTATAGACGCTCATAATTTTGATCAGATCGAGGCGGCGTTCAACACCGCCAGAGCTACCGTAGGTAAGCCTACCGTCATTATCGCAAAGTCGGTAAAGGGCAAGGGCGTTTCCTATATGGAGAACGCTTGCGAATGGCACGGCCAGGCTCCTAAGGAGGATCTGTATAAGGTTGCTATCAGCGATCTTGAAAAAATAGGCGAAACACTTAAGTAAGGATTGGTGACTGTTATGGCAGAAAAGAAGGCGACCAGAGAAGGCTTTGGCATGGCTCTTGCCGAGCTTGGCGAAAAATATGATTTTCTCGTTCTTGACGCTGACCTTGCGGCGGCTACCAAGACGGGTATGTTTAAGAAGAAGTTTCCCGACAGATTTTTCGACTGCGGTATAGCGGAGGGAAATATGATGGGTGTAGCCGCAGGACTTGCAGCTACGGGTAAGAAGGTGTTTGCGGCGTCCTTTGCTATGTTCTCCGCAGGCAGATCCTACGAGCAGATCAGAAACTCCATAGGCTACCCTCGCCTTAACGTTAATATCGTCGGCACCCACGCCAGCATTACCGTTGGCGAGGACGGTGCTACCCACCAGTGCAACGAGGATCTTGCACTTATGAGAAATATTCCCGGCATGACGGTTATCTGTCCTGCCGATGCTACCGAGGCATTTGCGGCGGTTGAGGCCGTGCTTAATCACGACGGTCCCTGCTACTTAAGATTCGGCAGATATCCCGTTCCCAACCTTACTCCCGAGCTTTTACCAAACTATAAGTTTGAGATCGGTAAGGGTATCGTATACCGAGAGGGAAGCGACGTTACCATCGTTGCGAACGGTTATATGGTTCATCTGGCACTTGAGGCGGCGGATATGCTGGCGGCTGAGGGCATCTCGGCTGAGGTTATCAACATCCACACCTTCAAGCCCTTTGATGCAGAGCTGGTGGTCGAGTCGGCTAAGAAGACCGGTGCAATCGTTACCGCTGAGGAGCATAGCATCAAGGGCGGTCTTGGCTCTGCGGCCTGCGAGGCGGTGTGCGAGAGATATCCCGTTCCCGTTCTCCGCGTTGGCGTTGAGGATAAATTCGGCAGAAGCGGTCAGGTTCCCGAACTGCTTGAGATGTACGGACTTACCGCAGATAACATCGCGGCTAAGGCAAGACTTGCAATCTCTATGAAGACGTCTAAATAACCCCATTTCCGTCGAGAATACAGTAGAAGAAAAGAGAGGACTTTAAAATATGAAGCGTATTTTACTGAAGCTGTCGGGCGAGGCCCTTGCAGGTGCAAATAAAGAAATATACGATATGACCTTCGTTGACAGGGTAGCAGCAGCTATCAAGGCCTGCAGTGATAAGGGTCACGAGCTTGCAGTGGTTGTCGGTGCCGGCAACATCTGGCGAGGCAGAGCAGGTGGCGAAATGGATCGCACCGATGCCGACCGTATGGGCATGCTTGCCACTGTTATCAATGCTATTTGTCTTAAGGACGCACTTATTCGTGCAGGAGCAGAGGCGGTCGTTATGACTGCGATACCCATGCATCCCTTTGCCGAGGTCTATTCCTCCCAGGCTGCGAAGGCTGCACTCTCTGCGGGTAAGATCGTTATATTCGGTGCGGGACTTGGCATTCCCTTCCTGTCCACCGATACCGCAGGTGCGGTACGTGCTGCTGAGATCGAGGCAGACGCTATCCTTATGGCTAAGAGCGTTGATTACATATACGACGAT
Organism: Eubacteriales bacterium; assembly: GCA_045531485.1. GTDB lineage: Bacteria > Bacillota > Clostridia > Oscillospirales > CAG-272 > UBA1740. The sequence goes on from JAZSEC010000069.1 coordinate 13,148, forward strand.
GATCCCAGAAAGAATCCCAAGGCTAAGCCTATCAAGGATATCAAGGCCTCCGAGGTCCTTGCCAGAAATCTTCAGGCTATGGATGCTACCGCAACTGCCTTTTGTCTTTCCTCCGGCATGCCCGTAAAGCTCTTCGGACTTAACGGCCCCGAGGACATTATCTCCGCTGTTACCGAGGGTAAGTGCGGTACTGTCATCAAGGCAGAATAATTTCAAGAATTAAATTAATATAATATAAAATTGAAAGGTGAAAAAGCTATGAAACTTGACACTAGGATCTATGAAGAAAAGATGAAGAAGACTATATCTTCTTACTCCGAGAATCTCTCCACCATCAGAGCGGGCAGAGCAAATCCCGACGTACTTAAGAAGATCTCCGTAGACTACTACGGCTCTCCCACACCTATCTCCTCCATCGCAGAGATCAAGGTTGCTGACGCACGCACTCTTACCATCACCGCATGGGATAAGTCTATTATGAAGGGTATTGAGAAGGCTATTCTGACCTCCGATCTCGGCATCAATCCTCAGAACGACGGTAGCTGCATCCGTCTTTCCTTCCCCCCTATGACCGAGGAACGCAGAAGAGATCTCTCCAAGCAGATCTCCAAGATGGGCGAGGGCGCTAAGGTTGCTATCCGTAACATCCGCCGTGATGCTAACGATAAGATCAAGACTGATAAGAAGAATTCCGTTATGACCGAGGATGAGGCAAAGTCCTCTGATAAGAACGTACAGGATCTCACCGATAAGTACATCAAGGAGATCGACGTTATTACCGCAAATAAGACTAAGGAAATCATGGAGATCTGATCTCACGAAAGAGGGCTATTCATTGGGCAAGAAGAATATGATCTCGGAAATGGAAAAGGGTAGAGTAGACTCGGTTGCCATTATTATGGACGGCAATGGCAGATGGGCTACCGGACGTGGACTTCCGCGTACGGAGGGACACCGTGCAGGTGCCAAGGCGGTCGTTACCGCCGTCAAGCTGTTTCGCGAGCTTGGCATTCATCATCTGACGCTATACGCTTTCTCCACCGAGAATTGGAAAAGGCCGAAGGAGGAGGTAGAGGCTCTTATGGAGCTTATCTACAGCTATATCGACGGCGTACTGCTTAAGACTCTGGCGGAAAACAGGGATCTTTGCGTTCGCTTTATCGGGGATAAAACGGCTCTTTCGGACAGACTTCGTGACAAATGCATTGAGGCAGAGAATATGGCTAAGGATAGGCCGTTCGTATGCAATATTGCCTTGAATTACGGTGGCCGTGACGAGATCGTCCACGCCGTTAATTCCGCAATCGCCGACGGTCACACCGAATTCAGCGAGGAGCTTCTGTCAAGGTATATGTATACCTACGGCTCTCCCGATCCGGATATGATCATCAGGACGGGCGGGGATCTTCGCATTTCCAACTTCCTGCTTTGGCAGGGTGCATATTCCGAGATCATAGTTCTTGACACCCTTTGGCCCGACTTCGGGAAGGCCGACGTCGATAGATGTATGGCCGAGTTTAACTCCAGGCACCGTCGCTTCGGCGGTCTTGATCCCGAGGAAAAATAAAGTGAGGAAAAATATATTTTAAAATGAAAACAAGAGTTATTACGTCGGTAGCTATCGTTGCGTTAATGCTGCTGCTGGCAATCTTTTCGGGAACGCTGGTATATCCGCTGGCACTCGGGGCGTTTGCCTTTATTGCCGTGTTTGAAATTCTAAGGGTAATAGGAGTACACAAGAAATTGGTGCTCGCTTTACCTGCCTATCTTATTGCTCCCACGTTTCCCATCGTCGCTTATTTTATTAAGCAGGAAAAAATAATAGTATTTCTTCTCGTTCTTGCGGCAGCTATGTTCGTGTATATGATGTGGCTCATGGGTGTCAGTGTATTTTCGAAGGGGAAGATTCCTTTCTCACGCATATCCGAGGTGTTTACCGCCGTTGTCTACGTGTCGGTGTCCTTCTCATCTCTTACTATTCTGAGATACTACGACTTGGATCGCGGTATTTTGATGGTAGTTCTTGCCTTCCTTATTCCTTGGATCTGCGACGTTTTTGCATTCCTTTGCGGCTCTCTTCTCGGTAAGCATAAGCTTATCCCAGAGGTCAGCCCTAAAAAAACCGTTGAGGGTGCTATCGGCGGTGTCGTTTTCTCGGCACTTTTCTGCCTTCTTTACGGATTCTTGGTAGATATTGTCGTTGCGGACGTAAAGGTGAATTATCTTATTCTCCTCCTCTTTGGTGCCATCCTTTCGGTAGTATCACAGCTTGGCGACCTTATCGCCTCACTTATTAAGCGTGAATACGGTGTGAAGGATTATGGCAGGATTTTCCCCGGTCACGGCGGAATTATGGACAGATTTGACTCGGTTCTTGCTATATCTACCGTGCTACTTATTCTTTGTATAGTATTCCCGCCCTTCGTAGCGGGTTAACCAATTGGCAATAGCCTAACTATGCCGCCCTGACAGGGCGGCTTTTGATACCGGAGATTTTTATGACGAAAACGTTGGCTGTTCTTGGTGCCACCGGGTCTGTCGGAATGCAGACTCTGGAGGTTGCCAGAGCAAGAAAATATAATATAGACTTTATCAGTGCCGGTCGTAATTCTGCACTTGCAGAGCGTATTGCCAGGGAGTTCAGACCCACCGCAGTCGCTATGGCAGATCCACGCGGGGCAGCCGAGCTTAAATACCGCCTTCGCGACACCTCTGTCAAGGTGCTTAGCGGTGAGGTGGGTATCTGCGAGGGTATTGCAGGCAGTAGGGCTGAGGTTGTCGTTAACGCCATGCTTGGCAAGGCGGGACTTGCACCCACCCTTGCAACCATCGAGGTTGGCAAAAGACTCGCTCTTGCAAATAAGGAATCGCTGGTTATCGCTGGCGAAGCAGTTATGAGTCTTGCTAGGAGAACGAATGCAGAGATCATTCCCGTGGATAGCGAGCATTCCGCAATATTCCAGTCACTGAGGTGCGGACGTCCCGAGGAGGTAAGGCGACTTATTCTGACTGCATCGGGTGGCCCCTTCTATGGCAGGAGCAGGGCAGAGCTTGAGAACATCACTCTTGCCGACACGCTGGCCCACCCCACCTGGAAAATGGGTAAGAAGATCACCGTTGATTCGGCAACCCTTATGAATAAGGGATTTGAGATAATCGAGGCGGCACACCTGTTCGGTGTTTCGCCCGACAGAATAGAGGTAGTCATTCACCGCGAGAGCATACTTCACTCGGCGGTTGAATACGTTGATAATAGTATTATCGGTGAGTTTTCTCTTCCCGATATGCGTATGTGCGTGGAATATGCTATTGATTATCCATGCAGATGCGAGAGCGTCACAAAGCCGCTGGATCTTATTTCTCTTGGCAAAATGACCTTTGCAAGACCGGACACCTCCGCCTTTCCTCTTTTGGATATGGCAAGACGTGCTTATTTTGCGGGCGGTGCCTGTCCCGCAGTGCTTAACGCATCCGACGAGGTTGCAGTTGATGCCTTTTTGAATGGAAAAATCAGGTTTGCCGATATACCTCGAGTGGTTATCGGAACCTATGATATGATGGGTGGGGCAAAGTACGCCACCACCGTCAAGGATATTCTTGCCGCCGATAAGGAGGCGAGGAAAATAGCCGAAGGCTATATCAAATAATTTTTAGGAGAAACACTTTTGAACTTTAATTTTATTTTAACAGCACTCATATCAATTTTAGTTTTCGGCTTTTTGATCTTTATTCACGAGTTTGGTCACTATATCTTCGCCAGAATATTCAAGGTGACCATTACCGAGTTTTCTATAGGTATGGGTCCGAAGCTGGTTTGGTATGATTCGAAGAAGACCGGCATTAAGTACGCTCTTTCCGCTATTCCCTTTGGTGGCTACGTTGCCATGGTTGGTGAGGATTCTGAGAGCGACGACCCCAATGCGTTTAATAAGAAGCCCGCGTGGCAGAGGCTTATCGTCACCGTAGCGGGTGCTACCGTAAACATTATTGCGGGCTTTATCGCCATCGTAATTCTTGCTTCCATCGTTGATATCGGTGGCACTACCGTTGCCGCATTCCCCGAAACCGATTATATCGTATCCTCTCAGGATTCGGGTCTTATGGTAGGCGATGAGATCATCAAGGTAGACGGCAAGCGTGTATCCACCCTCGACGAGCTGTCCTACGAAATTATGCGTAAGGGTACTGAGCCGCTTGATCTTGTTGTTATCAGAGATGGTAAGGAGGTCGAGCTTGATAAGGTGGTATTTCCCACCGACACTCAGCAGGAGCAGCTGTTCGGAATAATGGATTTCCAGGTCTATGCTGCAAAGAAGAGCGTGGGCAAGGTGATTTCCTACTCCTTTGCAAAATCGGTGCTTATCGTAAGAATGTGCTGGGAGTCTATCTATGACCTTGTTACAGGCAGATATACGCTGGCTGCAGTTTCGGGACCCATCGGTATCGGTGAGGTTATCGGCGAGGCGGCAAACCAGGGTGCAGGCTCGCTTCTCAGTATAGTTGCTCTTATCAGCATCAATCTCGGCGTTATGAATCTTCTTCCCATTCCTGCTCTTGACGGCGGTAGAACGGTGCTTCTTCTCGTTGAGATGATTACCAAGAAAAAGCTTCCCGGTGAGATCGAGGCAAAGATCAACGCTATCAGCCTTGCAATACTCCTCGGCCTTTCGGTGCTTATTATGATAAAGGACGCTATCGGACTCTTCACTTAAACTATAAGACGGAGAAATACATTGAAATATAACGATTTCAGACGGCACAGCCGTGAGGTCAGGGTGGGCAATATCTCTATTGGCGGCTCATCTAAAATCACGGTTCAGTCTATGACAAATACCGACACTCATGATGTTGAGGCAACCTACAGGCAGACCCTTGCTCTGAAGGAATGCGGATGCGATATAGTTCGCATTACCGCACCCGACGTAGAATCGGTAGACACCTTCCGCATCCTTCGTCAGAGGGGCATAGATATTCCTCTGATTGCGGATATACATTTCGACTATAAGATAGCCCTTGCCGCCATTAAGGCAGGGGTTGATAAAATACGCATAAATCCCGGAAACATCGGTAGCAGGGATAGGGTACGTGAGGTGGCTCTTGCCTGCCATGAGCATGCTGTTCCCATAAGGATCGGCGTGAATTCCGGCTCGCTTGATAGGGAGATACTCGGTAAATACGGCTCTCCCACTGCCGAGGCTCTTGCAGAGTCGGCTCTCTATCACGCCTCCTTGCTTCTTGATAACGATTTCTCGGATATTATCATATCCGTCAAGTCTTCCGACGTGCAGACTATGATAGCTGCCAACCGCATCCTTGCCGCCAAGACCGACTTTCCACTTCACCTCGGTGTGACCGAGGCAGGTGCAAGAGAGCGTGCTCTTGTTAAGAGCAGTATCGGTGTAGGCACGCTTCTGGCTGAGGGCATCGGTGACACCATTCGTGTGTCGCTTACCGACGATCCTACCCGTGAGATCCGTGCCGCACGCTCTATTCTTGATGCATTGGATCTGTCCGAGAGACGCGGTATGGATATTATCTCCTGTCCCACCTGTGGCAGAACTAAAATAGACCTGATCTCTCTGCTATCCGAGTTTGAGAGAAGGGTAAAGGCCGAGGGACTTGAGGACAAGGATATCAAGGTCGCTCTTATGGGCTGTGCTGTAAACGGTCCAGGTGAGGCTCGTGAGGCCGATATCGGTATTGCTGGCGGAGTCGGCGAGGCTCTACTTTTTAAGAAGGGCGAAATAATCAGAAAAATTAATGAGGATCACCTGATTGACGTGCTTATTGACGAAATAAAGGTGATGTAAGGATAAAAGAGGAAAAAGATGCAGCAGGAAAAGAAGTTTTTCGACGTTTTTTCAAAATACAAGCCCTCCGAGGAGAAGCGTAGCCTTCTTATGCGGGGGCATTCCTTACGCGTTCGTGTGGCGAAGAATCCTATGCGTGTGGAGCTGGATCTCTCCTTCGATTCCCACGAGGACGCCGAGCTGATATACGAGATCGAGGATGAATGCCGTGAGTTCTACTCGGCAGAATCCTTTAAAATATTACCCCATTTTGCACCAGAGTGCTTTGATATGCGATACTTTGATGAGATCGCCTGCGAGGCAGCTCTGTGCGGAGCTGTGACTAACGGCTTTTTCAGCGGTGCTAAATACTCGGATGACGGTAGTACCATCACCGTCGCCATCCCCTTCTGTGATGCAGGCGTTGACTTTGTAAAGCGTTCGGATACCGAGGCAATTCTCTCTAACATCCTTCGCTCAAGATACGGCATCAGCCGTACGGTTTCGGTGGTTTGCGGTGACGGGGCAGAGGAGCGTAGTCGCCTTCTGGAGCAGATAAGAAATGAAAGACTCGTTGAGGCCGAGCGTGAAAGCCGCGAGAAATATCTAGCAGATATGGCAAGACTTGCCAAGGAGCAGGAGGAGCGTGCCAGAGCCGAGGATCCCACTTATGATTTTGAGGCTAAGTCGGGTATTTCCTCCGCCACAGGCACTGCCGAGGCCATAGGCGACAGCATCTACAGAATGGGTGCTACTACCTATAATTTTGCAGGCGGTGAGGCTATCTTGGGCGAGGATTTTGCTATAAATCAGCCCACGCCTCTTGCTGATGCTCCGAAAACCAAGGGACGTGCCACCTTCTTAGGAACGGTATATGACGTAAGCATGAAGGAAGCACGCTCGGGTGATAAGACCAATTGTACCATCGGCATTTCCGACGGTGCTTCTGCGATTTTTGTAAAGAAAAGCTTACCAAATGAGGAATTAGATTGGGTAAAGGGCTTGAAGTCAGGCACTCACGTGGCAATTCTCGGTAGAGTGCAGACCGACAAATTTGATAACGAGCCCTATCTTTCTCCCATTGCGATAAAGAAGATCTCCACCGTTTTACGCAGTGATAATGCGGAAGAAAAGCGTGTGGAGCTTCACCTGCATACAAATATGTCCCAGATGGACGCCATCATCACTCCCGCCGAGCTGGTCAGCACCGCTCTTCGCTGGGGACATAAGGCTATTGCGATCACCGACCACGGCAACGTACAGGCCTTTCCCGAGGTTATGCTGGCTCTTGAAAAATCCAAGTCAGATCTTAAGATCCTCTACGGCATGGAGGCATATTTTGTAAACGATACCGCCAAGTGCATTTTCGGTAAGAGCTATCCCGATTTTGACGACGAGATGGTGGTATTCGATATAGAAACCACCGGTCTTTCCAACCGTACCTGTAAAATCATCGAGATCGGTGCGGTTAAGATCAAGGCGGGTAGGATCACCGATAAATTCAATATTTTCGTTGATCCCGAGTGTCCTATTCCTGAGGAGATAACCAGGCTTACCTCTATCACAGACGAGGACGTTAAGGGGGCACCAAAGGAGCGAGAGGCACTTTCCATGTTCCTTGATTTTGCTAAGGATTCTCTGCTTATCGCCCATAACGCTAACTTTGACGTTGGCTTTATCCGTGTGGCTGCCGAAAGACAGGATATGCCCTTTAACAACGCATATCTTGACACCGTCGGTCTTTCCAAATACGTAAATCCCGAGCTTAAGAATCATAAGCTCGATACCATAGTTGAATACTATAATATCGGTGATTTCCACCACCACAGAGCCTCTGACGACGCAGAGGTCCTTGCCCGCATCTTTATCGAGATGCAGAAGCGACTTCGTAAGGAGGGACTTCGCGATTTCGAAAGCGTTATCGGTGCTATGAGCGAGAACGTCGATCCGCTGAAGCTCTCTGCTTATCACATGATAATCCTTGCTAAGAACGCTGAGGGACTTAAAAATCTTTATAAGCTCGTTTCCTATAGCTACCTTAACTATTACGGTGGCTTTGGCAGACAGAGAAAGGTGCCCAGAATACCCAAGACCGTTCTCGAGCAGCACAGAGAGGGGCTTATTATCGGATCTGCCTGCGTATCGGGCGAGCTTTATAACGCTATTCTCGACGGCAAGAAGGAAGAGGAGCTGGAGGAGATAGCCTCCTTCTACGATTATCTTGAAATTCAGCCTCTGTGCAATAACCGCTTTCTTATCGACGAGGGAAAGGTTGCTGACGAGGAGGCCCTGCGTGAAATAAACCGCCGTATTCTCGCCCTGGGCAGAAAGCTTGGTAAGCCGGTATGTGCTACCTGTGACGCCCACTTTATTAACGAGGAGGACGAGATCTACCGTCGCATACTCCTCGCGGGTATGAAGTTTAAGGACGCAGATAAGGACGAGCCTATTTACCTTCGTACCACCGACGAGATGCTATCGGAGTTCTCCTATCTTGGAGAGGAGGACGCCTTTGACGTAGTTGTCACCGCACCTAACAGAATTGCCGATATGTGTGAGCGTATCCGTCCTATTCCTGAGGGCAGATACGAGCCGGACCTTCCCGGTGCTAAGGAGGAGCTTGTTGAATCCTGCTGGAAGCGTGCTCACGATTGGTATGGCGACGATCTTCCCGATCTGGTTAAAAACCGACTGGAAAGAGAGCTTACCTCAATTATCAACAACGGCTTTGCCGTGCTTTATATGATAGCGGTTAAGCTTGTTGCATATTCCGAAAGTCTGGGATATCAGGTTGGATCACGTGGCTCTGTTGGATCATCCTTCGTTGCCACCATGTCAGGTATTTCGGAGGTAAACCCTCTGCCGCCTCATTACAGATGTCCTAAGTGCCGCTATTCCCAGTTCTTCACCGACGGCTCGGTTGGCTCGGGCTTTGACCTTCCCGATAAGCAGTGTCCCGTCTGTGGCGAAATGCTCTATCAGGACGGCCACGATATTCCCTTCGAAACCTTCCTTGGCTTCTACGGTGATAAGTCCCCTGATATCGACCTTAACTTCTCCGGTGACGTGCAGGGTAGGGTACATAAATATACCGAGGAGCTCTTCGGTCAGGGTCACGTGTTCCGTGCGGGAACCATTACCGGCCTTGCCGACAAGACCGCCTGGGGATATATTGCGAAATACCTTGAGGAAAGACGCATAAAGATTCCCAAGGCACAGATAGGTTATATGGCTACCAGGATCATGGGTATAAAGAAATCGACGGGTCAGCATCCCGGCGGTATTATAGTTGTGCCTAATGAGTATGATATCTATGATTTCACACCTGTACAGCATCCTGCCGACGATCCCAAGGCGGATACTATAACCACCCACTTCCAGTTCTCCTATCTTCACGATACTATTCTTAAGCTTGACGAGCTTGGACACGATATTCCCACCAAGTATAAGATGCTTGAAAAATACACGAATACCAGCGTTCTTGACGTTAAGATGAACGATAAGACCATATACGAGCTCTTCTCCTCCACCAAGCCTCTTGGCATCACGCCGGAGCAGATCGGAGGCAGCCAGCTTGCCACCTTCGGTATTCCCGAGTTCGGCACCAGATTTCTTCAGCAGGTGCTTCTTGAGGCAAAGCCTAAGAATTTTGCCGACCTGGTGCAGATATCCGGCCTTACCCACGGTACTGACGTGTGGCTTGGCAACGCACAGGAGCTTATCAAACAGGAGGTCTGTGACATTTCCCAGGTTGTAGGTACCCGTGACTCCATCATGCTATATCTTATCGCCCACGGCCTTGAGAGCAAGCTTTCCTTCGATATTATGGAGTCGGTCAGAAAGGGTAAGGGACTTAAGCCTGAGTGGGAGGCAGAAATGCTCGCCCACGACGTTCCCGACTGGTACATCTGGTCCTGTAAGAAGATCAAATATATGTTCCCGAAGGCACACGCGGCAGCCTACGTAATGTCGGCGATCCGTCTTGCCTGGTATAAGATATACTATCCCATGGAGTTCTATGCCGCCTTCTTAAGCGTGGCTCCCGGCGGCTTTGATGCCGAGATCGTAGGTAAGGGAATGGACGGTGTAAACGCCGTTATTAAGGAGATCGAGGATAAGGGTAACGAGGCCACTGCTAAGGAGCATCAGACCTGCCAGACCCTCTATCTTGTAAGAGAGGCACTTGCCAGAGGCGTTAAATTCCTTAACGTTGATCTGAAGAAATCGGATGGTACTGCCTTCCTGCCTGAAAACGGCAAGATTCGTATGCCCTTTAACTCGCTTCCCGGACTTGGCGATACTGCCGCTGATAAGATCCTTGAGGCAAGGGCAAAGTACGATATCTACTCCATTGAGGATCTTCGTGAGCATACGGGTATATCCAAGACGGTTATCGAGCTTCTTCGCCGAAACCACGTGCTTGACGGACTTTCTGAAACAAATCAGTTCTCTATGTTTTAAATAAAAAAAGCAAAATCGGGTGCCAAAACACCCGATTTTGTAAATAAGAGCGTACATTTAGTTGATTAATAGCAGTAAAAGCAGGATCAAAGCACTTTCCTTATCCCCGTTTTTTGAGAAGAAAAGAAAGGCCGCCGTTGCGAGAATTAGTATTTCCTCCGTGCCGATCTTAGGCATTTTAAGGTTCAAACCGCCAAACAGACCTCCTTCTCCAAGAAGGCCTGATAGCAGGGATGAGCCGCCAAAGGAGGCTTTGATATATTCCTTTTCGTTCTGCCTCGGATTTTGCTCTAAATTTGCATTGGCAGGGAACGACTCCATCATCTCCTGCTCGCTTGATGGGGCTTCCATAAACGCAGTTCCGTCGTAGTTTTCGGGCAGAGCGACTCTTCCACTCTCACCTTGATAATAGCTTCTTGAATACATGGCCTCACCTCGATCTCATCACGTCAAGTATATCGGCTATGGATATCATAGAGTCTATGGCCTTTGCTCGCTCCTTCGATACGTATGGCTTTAATGCACCGAGCAGATGGGCTCTGTTCATTCTTTCGCTGTCGCCGCGGTATGTAGGCTCTGCCACCGCTTGAGTAGCCTCTGACTCCGGACTATCGATATCGACCTGCTTTTCGCCATCTGCCTCTGCACTCTTATCTCTGCCCCTTGCCAGTGCAGAGATCTGCTCGATCAGCTGTGGGTTTTCCATTATCAGTCCCACTACCTTGCCTATGTCCAGATTCTCCTGATCACTCATAGGCTCACCTGCTCTTGTATTTGTTTACCATTCGCATGGCCTCGGATACGTTAATTCTCTCCTCCTTGACCGCATCACGCATCTTCTGCAGCTCGCTGTGTGGCGGCGTTGCTGTAGGCAGGGAATAACCGAAGCCTGACGCTATCCTTACCACCTCTGCCCACAGCTGATCGTCGGGCAGTGCGGCAAGAGCCTCCAGCTTAGATTTATCAAATTTCATATTTTTCCTCCTTGAATGTAGTTCAATAGGAATTATATGAAATCCATTTTTAAAGGTTACTTACTATGAAATGTCTTGTTTTTTCCGACTCTCACGGCAGCATCCTGGGTATGAAAAGGGCAATCAATATGCATCCCGATGCCGAGGTCATCTTTTTCCTCGGTGACGGTCTTTCCGATCTTGAGAGCCTTATATATGACCGTAGCCGTGCATATATTGCCGTCCGCGGCAACTGTGACAGCCACGGCATTCTAGGTGACGTTATGGTAAAAAAGACCGACAGCATAACCCTCCTCGGCCACCGCATTTTCCTTACTCACGGCGATCTTTACGGCGTGAAGTACGGTCTTGACGGTATAAGGGGACTTGCTGTCGATCATAATGCAGATATTGTTTTGTTTGGTCACACCCATCAGCCACTGGAAAAATACATTCCAACCGAGGATGGTGGCTATTATCTCTTTAATCCGGGTAGCATCGGCGGTGGCTTCGGTACGAAATCCAGCTTTGGCGTTATTAACTTAACCGAGCAGGGAATATTACTTTCCCACGGATTCCTTTAATACCTTAAGCCTTTCTTCTATTTTTGCGGCAAGGTGCTTGCAGATTTTTTCAGCCATCTCGGGATCCTCGCTCTCGGTCATCACGCGGATCAGATGCTCCGTACCTGACGGACGGATAAGGATTCTGCCTCGGCCACCCATTTTGGCCTCGCTATACGAAATCAGCTCCTTGATGACTGCGTCGGTCTTAAAGGTCGCCTTGTCCTCGCTATCTGCATGGACGTTTATCATATATTGAGGATATTTTTTCATAATTGAGGCAAGGGCAGAGAGGCTCTTGCCGCTTTTCTTTATGTGAGAAAGCAATGCCACGGCGGTAAGCTGTCCGTCACCAGTGGTGGAAAGCTGGCGGAGAATAATATGTCCCGATTGCTCGCCTCCGAGCGAAAATCCGCCCTCGTTAAGCCTTTCAAGAACGTATCGATCTCCCACCTTGGTGCTCTCAAAGGTCATGCCGTTTCTCTCGCAAAATTTGACAAGACCCAGGTTGCTCATAACCGTGCCAACTACGGTGTTTTTATTTAGCCTGCCCTCGTTCTTCAGCTTTTCTGCCAGAATAGCAATTATAAAATCGCCGTCTACGTCCTGACCATTTTCGTCTATTGCAAGGCATCTGTCGGCATCTCCGTCGAAGGCGATGCCCACGTCAAGACCCTTTTCTATAACGAGTCTGCGAAGATTTTCAATATGCGTAGAGCCGCAATTCTCATTTATGTTTACTCCGTCGGGCGAGTCTGCCAGAATATAGCACTCCGCACCAAGTCTTGTAAATATCTTTTCTGCAGTAGCGGAGGCAGAGCCGTTGGCACAGTCTATTCCGACTCTGAGTCCATCAAGGGACACATCAGAGCAACCTACGATATAGTCGGCATACTCGTCTACCGCGTCAAAAAGGTAGTCCAGCGTGCCCTTTTTCTTTACGACAAGCTCCTCCGTATCGGTGTCGAGTATTATCTCCTCAATCCTCTCCTCCAGCTCGTCAGACAGCTTAAAGCCGTCCGAGCCGAATATCTTTATTCCGTTGTACTCCCAGGGGTTGTGGGAGGCAGATATCATCACACCCGCGTCATATCCGTGCTTTTTTACAAAATAAGCAACCGCAGGGGTAGAGCATACGCACATAATGTCGGTATGACCGCCAACGTCAGCGATTCCTTGCATGACCGAATCAGACAGCAAATCGGAGGACAGTCTTGTATCCATGCCGATAAGCACCCTTGAAACACCGTCATCACCCTTAGGCAGCACGGTCACCAACGCACGTCCTACGTAGCGGGCAAGTGCAGAGTTAAGCTCGTCGCCGTATATTCCTCTTATTCCGTCTGTTCCAAATAATCTTCCCATAGTTAACCTCGATCAGTGTCTGTCCTTAATAGCTTTGCCGTCGTATATCTTACCGCCTGGCAGGCTTCCTCTGACCACAGACAGGGGATAAACCATAGCGTCAGGGCCTACAATGCTACCGGGACAAAGCACACTTCCACAGCCGATCTCGGCACGGTCACCGAGAAATACGCCGATCTTTTTTAGTCCGCTGTCCATGTTCTCGTCCTCGCTCTTAAGAACTATGATCCTCTTATCAAGCCTGAGATTTGATGCAATAGCACCCGCACCCATATGAGCCTTGTATCCGATAATGCTATCGCCTACGTAATTGTAGTGGGGCAGCTGAGCATCGTCAAAAATTATAGCATTCTTCACCTCGGTGGAGTTACCGATAACTGCACCGTTGCCTATAATGGCATTTCCGCGGATAAACGCACCCGGGCGTATCTCCGCACCGTGACCTATAACCGTAGGCCCAACAATAGTCGCTCCATCCCAGATCCTTGCGTCGGATGCCACGAACACACCCTCGCTTATCTCGTGGTAGGAATCGTCAAGCATGGGGATAAGCTCATCCTTGATAAAGCTACCGATCGACGGCAGAGCCTCATGGGGATATTCGCATTTCTTAAGCAACGGCTCGGCTATTGTCCGTTCTAAATCAAAAAGCTCACGTGTCTTTAATATCATAAAGCCAAATTTCCTTTCTTAAAGGTTTGACACAATTACGGCGATAGGGCTATAATTGTGTCAAATTCATTACCTTACTATATTATTCTAAAGGCCGTCTTAGGTTAAAATTATCTACCAAGACCCGCCGCACCTACGATACCGGCATTATTGCCGAGAGATGCAACCTTGATCTGAGTTTTCTTCTCGTTGTTTCTGGTGTACTGCTCGGATGCAACGATAATGGAGAGGGGCTCGATAAGCTTTTCCTTTTCGCCCGAAACACCGCCGCCGATACATATTATCTCAGGCTGGAAGGTGTTGATAAGGTTGGTGATACCAACTGCCAGGTTATTTATGTACTCATTAACGAGAGCTTCGCCGTGAATATCACCGCGATACTTGGCGTTGAAGGCGGTTCTCGCACTTACCTTACCCTCTCTGTCAGCACAGTCGAAGAGCAGGGAAGGGATACCCTTGATCTTAAGCTCACGCATTTTAGCCTTGGTAATATCGGTAAGAGCCGATGCCGAGCTGTACGCCTCCCAGCATCCGCGTCTGCCACAGGAGCACTGTCTGCCACCCGCCATGATAACGGTGTGACCAAGCTCCGCACCCGCACAGTTAAGTCCGCCTGCGAAGATCTTGCCGTCGAGAATGATACCGCCGCCAACGCCGGTGCCGAGAGTAACCATGATAGAATTTTTGCTGCCTCTTGCCGCACCTACGAGTGCCTCGCCGAGAGCCGCTGCATTAGCGTCGTTGGCAAGATAAATTCGGGATACAGGCAGATATTTCTTGAAGATGTCCGCCATGGGGAAATTCTTGAAGGGCAGGTTGTTAGCGTATTCAACCATACCGGTCTTGGAGTTTGCAATACCCGGTGTAGCGATGCCGATATATTCAATATCGTCAAGGGTAAGATGATTTCTTACCATAAGATCCTTGGCGAGATTTGCCATGTCGCAAACGATCTCCTCGCCGCTTCTGTGAGCAAGGGTAAGGGTAGAGTCCTTGTCGAGTATATTAAGACTTGCGTCGCAAAGTCCTGCCTTAATATTAGTTCCGCCAAGGTCGATTCCGATAGTATACATAATATCCTCCAGGGGTTTTTATTTACTAAATAAATTATATATATTTTTAAAGGCGTTGTCAAGTGATAATTGTCAAATTTTAGACTTATACGGCATAAACGGTGTTGTTCATAAAAAATTAACAATTATACTTTAACAAAGCTATTGAAATATTCACAAAAATGGTATACAATAACTACGTTCTGAATTTTATATTATTTTGAAAGGAAATATATAGTTACCTTGAGTAGATTTGTATATGCAGACAACGCGGCTACCACACCGGTCAGCCGTGAGGTAATAGATGCAATGATGCCCTGCTTTGAGAGTGAATGGGGAAATCCCTCCAGCCCTCATTCCATGGGTATCAGTGCTAAGGATATGCTTGACGATGCAAGAGAGAGAATTGCCGCCGTCCTGGGCTGCTCTGCAGGTGAGATATACTTCACCTCCTGCGGTACCGAGTCTGATAACTGGGCGATCCGCGGTGCTGCCATGAGAATGAAGGCGAAGGGCAGAACTCACATTGTCACCAGCAAGATCGAGCATCACGCCGTTCTCCATACCTGTAAGGCGTTGGAGAAGGAGGGCTTTGATGTAACCTACGTCGGCGTTGATGAATACGGCGTTGTAGATCTTGACGAGCTTCGCTCCGTCGTGACAGAGAAAACCGCTCTCGTGGCTATCATGTTCGCAAACAATGAGATCGGCACCATCGAGCCTATTGAGGAGATCGTAGAGATTGCTCACTCCAAGGGTGCTCTTATGTTCACCGACGCAGTTCAGGCCGTTGGTAACCTGGACATCGATCTTTCCAAGCTTCGCGTGGATATGCTTGCTCTCTCGGGCCATAAGCTTCACGCTCCCAAGGGCATCGGCCTTCTCTTCGTAAGGAAGGGAATAGTCATCAATAATCTTATTGAGGGCGGTGGCCAGGAAAAGCGTAAGAGGGGCGGTACCGAGAATCTGCCTTATATCGTAGGACTTGCCAAGGCACTTGAGATGGCTAAGGAAAATATGAAGTATCTTCCCGAGGTTGCCGCAAAGCGTGACCGACTTATCGATGCTCTGACCAAGATACCCTATTCCAGCCTTAACGGTCACCCCACTAAGCGACTTCCCGGCCTTGTAAACGTAGGCTTTGAATTTATCGAGGGTGAGAGCATGCTGCTCTGGCTTGATATGAAGGGCATCTGTGCCTCCACCGGCTCTGCCTGCTCCTCCGCATCTCTTGATGCATCCCACGTGCTTCTCGCCATCGGCGTTCCTCATGAGAAGGCACACGGCTCCCTCCGTCTGTCTATTTCCAAGGACACCACCGACGAGGATATTGATTACATTATTGAAAACGTTGCACCCATCGTGGACAAGCTTCGTAATATGAGTCCTCTTTGGGAAGAGGTCGTAAAAAAAGAAGCTGTAAACAAATAAAAAAGAAGGATAAAACAATGAAATATAGCGAAAAGGTTATGGATCACTTCACCAATCCCAGAAACGTTGGTGAGATTGAAAATGCCGACGGCGTAGGCGTTGTAGGTAACGCAAAGTGCGGTGATATAATGAAGATGTATCTTAAGATAGATGAGAACGACGTTATCACCGACTGTAAGTTCAAGACCTTCGGCTGCGGTGCGGCAATCGCCACCTCCTCTATGGCTACAGAGCTTGTTAAGGGACACACCGTCAGCGAGGCTCTCGCTCTTACTAACAGTGCGGTGGTTGAGGCTCTCGACGGTCTCCCCGCAATCAAGGTGCATTGCTCGGTTCTTGCCGAGGAGGCGATCAAGTCAGCTGTTGCCGACTACTATAATAAGATTGGTAGAGAGATCGATTTTGATTACGATCCTGATCATGATGACGATCACGATCATCAGGTTGACGAGGATTAAATCAATAAAATTGACAACAACTGTTTGCAAAATCCGCATTATTAAGCGGATTTTTGCATTTATGGAGAAAATAAAAGATGAAGATTCTTGTTGGAATTAGCGGCGGCGTTGACAGTGCCTATGCCGCAAAGAAGCTTCTGCTTGACGGTCATGAGGTAGAGGGTGCCGTTCTCATTATGCACGAGCATACCGAGCTTTCCGCAGCACGTGAGGCGGCTTTTTCGGTTGGTATTCGCCTTCACGAGATAGACTGCCGTGACAGCTTTGAGCAGATTAAGAAAAACTTCGTTTCGGAGTATATAAACGCAAGAACACCCAACCCCTGTATCATCTGTAACGAGCGTGTCAAGTTTAAGACGCTATATGATTTTGCTATGGACAACGGCTTTGATGCTATTGCCACGGGTCACTACGCCCGAGTTGTGGAGATGGATGGCAGATTTGCCCTTGCCATGCCGGAGGACAGACGCAAGGAGCAGACCTATATGCTTTATCGCCTGCCGCAGAGTATTCTTTCAAGGCTTGTGCTTCCTCTTTCCGAGGGAACCAAGGCTCTTATCAGAGGCTTGGCAGAGGAGCAGGGCATATCCGCTGCCTCAAGAGAGGATAGCCAAGAGATCTGCTTTCTTCCCGAGGGAAATTATACCGAGTATATCGAGTCGGTAGCAGGCAAATGTCCCGAGGGCGATTTTGTTGATACTAACGGTAAAATTCTAGGCAGACATAAGGGCATTATCCATTACACTGTGGGCCAGCGAAAGGGACTTGGCATCTCCCTTGGCGAGCGTGCCTTCGTAACCGAGATCAATGCGGTGACAAATACCGTTACCCTCTCTCCCGAGCTTAAGGGCAAGAGCGTTGTTGAAATTACCGATACCGTCTATTCCGGTATGGCAGAGCCGAGGGAGGAAACCGAGCTTGAGCTTGAGGTTAGACTTCGATACACCGCCACACCCGTTTTGGCTAAGGTGCTGCTTCGTCCCGACCGAACTGCCACCGTTACCCTCTCTTCAGAGCAGAGGTTTGCACCCGGTCAGTCGGCCGTCCTTTATCGCGATGGCGTTGTAATGTTGGGTGGATTTATTAATTAACAGCATATAAATATATAGGTAGAAAAGCACAAAAAACTGCTTATTTATCTTTGTTTTATGCCTAAAATGAATTATCGCGATCAAAAACTTGCAAAAATACGCATTTTTTTGCTAAAAATCCTTGACAAATGAAACAAAAAGTACTATAATAGGTGCATATTTTATTTTTTATGCCGAAAGGCGGAAATGGAGTTCACTATGAAAAAAACCTTGCTCAAAATCCTTTGTCTCATGCTTGCAGTAGCACTTATGATCCCCAGCTTTATTTCCTGCAAGAAAGATGGCCTCGACGTCCCTGCCTTCTCCGATGATACCATTAAGATAGGCGTTTCGGGTCCTCTTACCGGTGCGGCAGCAGTATACGGCAAGGCTGTATATAACAGTGCAATGCTCGCAGTAAGCGAGATCAATGCAAACGGCGGTCTTAACGGCGTTATGTTCTCTCTTGAGATGTATGACGACCAGCATAAGCCCGAGCTTGTTTCTATCGGCTATGCAAACCTTGTTGAGAAGGGTATGCAGATCTCTCTCGGTACCGTAACCACCGCTCCCGCTCTTGAGTTCAAGGAGCTTGCTTATGAGGATAACATCTTCGTTCTCACTCCCTCTGCATCGGGTGACGCAGTTCCCGAGTATGACAACGCATTCCAGATGTGCTTTGCCGACTCTAACCAGGGTACCGCATCCGCAGTATACTTTAACGAGAATTACCAGGGCAAGAAGGTAGGCGTGTTCTACAAGTCCGATGACGAGTATTCCACAGGTATCCTTGCTAAGTTTGAGGAATCCCTTGACCAGAGCTTCGGTACTATTGCTAAGGCGTCCTTCAAGGGTGAAGAATCCGACTTTAACCAGCAGGTACAGGCACTTAAGGATTGCGACGTAATCTTTATGCCCATCTACTACACTCCTGCATCTCAGTTTATGACCGCAGGTAAGAATGTTATCAAGTCCAATGCGGTTTATTACGGCTGTGACGGTCTTGACGGCATCGATTCTATCGACAACTTTGACATCAGCTCCATTCCTCAGGAGATCTCCTATCTTTCTCACTTCAACTCTAATGCTACCGACGGTGCTGCTGCAGAGTATATCAGAAAGTATAACGAGAGCTTCAACTCCGAGACCGAGCCCCTTAACCAGTTTGGTGCATCTGCATACGACTGTGTATATGCGATCTACGCTGCACTTCTCGAGGCAACAAACGAGGGTAAGACCATCGACGGCTCTACTCCCGCATCCGAGATCTGCGAGATCCTTAAGGCTAAGTTTGGCGGTGATTTCGAGTTCAACGGCATCACCGGTAAGCCTCTTGAAAACGGTAAATCCTCTATCAGCTGGACTGCTGACGGCTTTGTAAACAAGGAGGCCGTTAAGTATATCGTTAAGGAAGCTGACAAATAAAATACTTTAAGTCAATTTGCTGACACGCTTTTTGCGTGCCGGCAAATTGTCGTATAAGGGAAAAGGACAATCCATGGATTTCTTAATTACTTTGGTTAACGGATTAAGCCTTGGCGGCATATATGCGATGATCGCACTTGGCTATACGATGGTTTACGGAATTGCAAAAATGCTTAATTTCGCCCACGGTGACATCATCATGGTCGGCGGCTATGCAATTCTCGTTTTCCTCTCCATTAATCCGATTCTGGCTATCATCTGTTCATTAATCTTTTGCGTGCTTCTCGGCATCGCGGTGGAGAAGGCTGCGTATAAGCCTCTGCGTGGAGCATCGCCTCTTGCCGTTCTTATTACGGCCATAGGTGTCAGCTACTTCCTCCAGAGCCTTGCACAGATCATATTCGGTGCATCGCCTAAGTACGTTATTATCGCCGACTTCGGCTATCTTACGATTGGCGAGCTTTCCATCAGCTACGGCACGATAATCACCCTTGCTTGCTCGGTGGTTATTATGATCGCACTTACCCTGTTCGTTAAATTCACCAAGACGGGTAGAGCGATGATCGCCGTTTCCGAGGACAAGGATGCCGCACGCCTTATGGGTGTAAATATCGATAGGATCATTATGATCACCTTTGCCATAGGCTCGGCTCTCGCATCTCTTGCAGGACTCTTCAGCCTCCTTCGCGTGCCTACCATAATGCCTACCTTCGGTGCTCTCCCCGGTATTAAGGCGTTTACCGCAGCGGTAATCGGCGGTATCGGATCTATTCCCGGTGCTATGCTCGGCGGTATACTTCTCGGCGTAGTCGAATGTATCTGTAACTCCGTGCCTGTCATCGCACCCTACACAATGGCTATCGAGTTTGCAATTCTTATAGTTATTCTTCTTGTAAAGCCTACGGGCATTCTCGGTAAGAAGAGAAGGGAGAAGGTATAATGGAAAAGAAAAAGACTCTCCTTGAAAAAATTAAATGGAAGTATTACGCTAACTATATCGTTATCGGCGTGATCGCTATTATCCTCAGCATTATGACCCTTTCCGGTGGCATAAAGCAGTCTAACCTCTTCCTCCTTGAGAAGATTACCATGAACATCACCCTTGCGGTGTCGCTTTCTCTGGTGGTTGGCTTCCTCGGTGAGCTTTCGCTGGGTCACGCAGGATTTATGTGCGTTGGTGCATATTTCGGCGGCCTCACCTCTATGATAATCGATAACAGTGGTGTTATGGAGGGCGACGGTCTGCCTTCGCTTCTCATTTCTATGGTTGTCGGTGCTGTCGTTGCCGGTATATGCGGCTTTATTATCGGCCTGCCCGCCCTTCGTCTGAGGGGTGACTATCTGGCTATCGTAACCCTCGCCTTCGGTGAGATCGTTAAGACCATCTTCCAGAACGTTACCTTCAATATCGGTGACAAGACCGTTGGCGGTCCCATCGGTATCAGAACGCCCCGATTTGATAAGCAGTATCTCTTTATTATCGGCTTCGTTATCGTTCTTATCACTATTGCGGTTATCCGCAATCTGATCCGTTCTAAGCACGGCAGAGCCATTACGGCTATCAGAGATAACGAGATCGCTGCCAGAGCGACCGGTATTAACGTAACTAAGTATAAGCTTTGCGGCTTCGTTATTTCCGCCATCTTCGCGGGCGTTGCAGGCGTGTTCTACAGTTTTGCAAACTCTAACGTATCCGCCGCAGTTTTCGATTATAATAAGTCTATTGAGATTCTCGTTATGGTGGTTCTCGGCGGTATGGGTAATATTACCGGTGCAATCATATCAGCAACCTTCATCACCTTCCTTGACGTAAAGCTTCAGAGCGTTCTTACCGGTGATATGGCGGTGCTCAGCGATATTATTTATGCACTTGTGCTTATCCTCGTGGTTATTTATAACAACGCTCCCGCACTTCGTCCCTTCAGGGAGAAGTATAATGCCAAGAAGCTTCTCAGCCGCTTCTTCTCCTTCCTTAGAAATAAGCACGGCTATGCAGACGACGAGGGCAGGTGGGACAGAGTTCCTACCAAGATCGATATGGACGAGATCCTCTCCGTTGACGTTGTCATTAACGAGAGCATACAGAAACCCGATAAGGAGGAGAAAAAGTAATGTCAGAATACGTTCTTGAAACAAAAAATCTCGGCATCTCCTTCGGCGGTATAAAGGCGGCACAGGACGTCAACCTTAAAATTAAAAAGAATGAGATCTACGGTCTTATCGGCCCTAACGGTGCAGGTAAAACCACGGTTTTCAATATGCTTACGGGCGTTTACAAGCCCACCACAGGAACCTTTTATCTTAATGGCGAGGAGCTTAAGGGACTCTCGCAGGAAAAGATAAACGGCAAGGGAATTGCCCGTACCTTCCAGAACATCCGTCTGTTTAACAATATGACGGTTATCCGTAACGTAATGGTAGGTCTGCATAATCTTCCCGAATTTAATTGTGGCATTATTCCTACCATTCTCCGATTCCCAAAGCAGTTTAAGACCGAGAGAAAAATGGTCGAGAGGGCAGAGGAGCTGCTTAAGATCTTTGGACTTTACGAGTCGAAGAACCTTCTTGCCTGCAACCTCCCCTACGGAAAGCAGCGTAAGCTTGAGATGGCACGTGCCCTTGCAACCAATCCTAAGCTCCTTCTCCTTGACGAGCCCGCCGCGGGCATGAATCCGCAGGAAACAGCCGAGCTTATGGATACCATTCGCTTCGTAAGAGATAACTTCGATATGACTATTCTTCTTATAGAGCATGATATGAATCTTGTTACCGGCATCTGCGACAGAGTAACAGTACTTAATTTCGGTACCGCTCTTGCCGAGGGCAATACGGCAGACGCCCTTTCAAACCCCGAGGTAATTAAGGCATACCTCGGCGACGATAATTAGTGAGGTGACGCTATGGCAATACTTGAAGTACGCGACCTGGAGGTCAATTACGGCCTTATCAAGGCGATAAAGGGCGTTTCCTTTGAGGTAAACGAGGGTGAGATAGTTGCACTTATCGGTGCCAACGGTGCAGGTAAAACCACCATCATGCACGCCTTAAACGGCCTTATTCCAAAGGCTGGAGGCAGTGTCACTCTCTTTGGCAACGATATCACCTCAACCCCTGCTCACAAGCTGGTATATCAGGGTATGGCACAGGTTCCCGAGGGCAGACGTATATTCCAGGAGCTTACCGTGTTTGAGAATCTTCAGATGGGCTTCTATTCTGCGAAGGATAGATCCTCCTTTGATGAAAAGCTTCAGGAGATATATCGCAATTTCCCGATCCTCGAGGAGAGAAAGAATCAGATAGCAGGTACTCTTTCGGGCGGTGAGCAGCAGATGCTGGCGATGAGCCGTGCACTTATGTCTGCACCAAAGCTACTTCTTCTTGATGAGCCCAGCATGGGTCTGTCACCCCTGTATGTAAGCATTATCTTCGATATGATAAAGAAGGTAAACGAGCAGGGCACCACTATTCTCTTGGTTGAGCAGAATGCAAAAAAGACCCTGTCCATAGCAGACAGAGCCTACGTTCTAGAAACCGGTAAAATGGTAAAGACCGGCACCGGCGAGCAGCTTCTCAATGATGAGGAGATTAGAAAAGCCTATCTTGGCGGATGATGAAGCAGTGAAATTTCACGAATCTTCGCCTCCCCTACTTTTATCAAAAAATGCGACGGATCCTCCGTCGCATTTTTTTGTTAGCCTTCCCTATTGGGGAAGGGGGACCACGCAGTGGTGGATGAGGTCAGACCTCCGCTTTACAGCACGTCGGCAATATCGTAAATAAGCCTCTCGGTCTTTTCCCAGCCAAGACAGGGGTCGGTAACCGACTTTCCGTAAACGGAATTCTCACATATCTTTTGTGAGCCATCCTCAATATAGCTCTCTATCATAAGACCTTTAACAATGCTTCTCACGTCCTTCGAGTAACGGCAGCTGTGGAGGATCTCCTTAGCAATTCTGATCTGCTCGTTGTACTTCTTACCGGAGTTTGCATGGTTGGTATCAACCACCACTGCGGGATTCTCAAGGCCGGAGGCCTGATAGGTTTCATAAAGATCGTATAGATCCTCGTAGTGATAGTTGGGGTGTGACTTGCCGTGCTTGTCCACGTATCCACGGAGAATAGCGTGAGAGTAGGGGTTGCCCTGGGTCTTTACCTCCCATCCGCGATAAAGGAATACGTGAGAGGACTGTGCAGCCTTGATGGAGTTCATCATAACGCTGATATCACCGCCGGTGGGGTTCTTCATACCTACGGGAATGTCAAAGCCGCTGGCAGCAAGTCTGTGCTGCTGATTTTCTACCGATCTTGCACCTACTGCAACGTAGGCAAGCAGGTCGGAGAGGTATCTGTAGTTCTCGGGGTAGAGCATCTCGTCAGCACAGCCAAAGCCGGTCTCGGCAATAGCCTTCATGTGCAGATGTCTAATGGCAAGGATGCCCTTAAGCATATCGGGATCTTGGTTGGGGTTGGGCTGATGGAGCATACCCTTATAGCCCTCACCGGTGGTTCTGGGCTTATTGGTATAAATTCTGGGAACTATAATGATCTTGTCCTTAACCTTTTCCTCCACCTTACGCAGACGGTAAATGTAGTCAAGCACTGCATCCTCTCTGTCGGCAGAGCAGGGGCCGATCACGAGAATAAACTTATCACTCTCTCCCGAAAAGACAGAGCAAAGCTCCTTTATTCTTTTACCCAGCTGCTTTTCGCTATCCGAGCTTAGGGGGAACTGTGCCTTAATGTCCTTCGGAATAGGCAGCTTGCGGTAAAATTCCATATTCATAGTGTGTATCTCCTTGTATGTGCTGGTATTTTCTGATAATTATTTTGCAGGCTTGTCAAACAGCGATCTTCTCGCACTTGACGAACGCATTTTTTCTCTCATTCTCTTTCCGTCCTCGGCGGCAAGATATCCTCGGAACTCGCTGAATTCCTCAATAAATCTGTCCATTTCGGTTAGCAAAGCCTCCTTATTCATAAGGAAAAGCTCCGACCACATTCGGTCGTTTATCTTCGCAATCCTGGTCAGATCTCTGAAGGAGTCACCCGTGTATTTCTCAAGACCGTCGGAATCGTTACAGTTCATAAGTGTAACTGCGATAATATGAGTCAGCTGAGAGAGAAAGGCAATCATTCTGTCATGCTCCTCGGGACTAAGCTCGCTGATACGGAGGAAGCCAAGCTCCTCGCCAAGCGTCTTGCATAGCCTGATAGCCTCAAGCGTATTCTTTTCGGTGGGTGTAACGATATAATTCGCACCGTGGAAAACGGTGGGATCAGCGAACTCAACGCCGCTTCTCTCACGTCCTGCCATAGGGTGGGCAGCGATATACTCCACGTCGGGTCGAAGTATCTCCTGCACCTTGTATACCACCTCGCTCTTGACACCGGTAACGTCTGTGATCACCGTACCGGGAGAGATGAGATGCTGGTACTTTTTTATCCACTCAATGAAGGTAGCGGGGTAGAGAGCAAATATGATCAGCTCCGCACCTGCCACCATCTCGGGCTCAACCTCGCAGGAGCCACGCTGTATCATTCCTTTTTCAATACCTATCCTCAGGTCTGCCGCCTCCTTGGTAATGCAGTTGACGTCGTATCCTGCGTCGGTAAGTGCCTTGGCGTAGCTTCCTCCCATAACACCAAGACCAATTATAAGTATTTTAGTTTTTCTAGTTAATTTCATAGGTCAATATTCCAAGCCTGTTTATATTTTCAAAGAAAGCAGGATAGCTCTTTTTTACAGCCTCGCAGCCTTCAATTTCGCCCCCGAACAGAGTGCATAGCAGCGTAAGCGACATTACGATTCTGTGGTCGTTATGACTGTACAGTCTTTCGCTCGGTGCATGAAGCCGGCCGCTTAGCACGGTTACCGAGTTTTCATCCACCATCATCTCACAGCCGAATTTTAAAAGCTCGTTTTTCATAGCCTCAATTCGATCGCTTTCCTTATCCCTCAGCCTTTTTGTGCCGAGGAATTTTGCTCCATGCTTTATGGCAGCCATGGTGAAAAGCACAGGGCCGAGATCCGGGCAGCTTGAGATATCTATCTCGCAGAAGCCGTCGCTGATCTTCGCCATGGATTTAAGATAAACCTTATCTCCCTGCAGACTCCTTTTCTTAAGTCCGCTCACGCTTACCTCACCGCCGATAAAATTATATGCATCGAGAAAGGCAGCGTTGGACCAGTCGCCCTCCACTCTCTTTTCACCTGCACGGTATTCCTGGCCGCCAAAGCAAAAGAAAGCGTAGTCACCCTCGCGGTATATTCTGACGCCGAATTCCTTCATAGCGGCAATCGTCATATTTACGTAGGGCTCGCTCTCAAGCCTTGTGTTAATGATAATTCTCGAATCGCCCGAAAGGGTAGAAAAGGCAAACAGCATTCCCGTAATAAACTGACTGCTGACGCTTCCGTCGATAAAGTATTCTCCCGCCTCGAGCGGACCCTTAACGGTTATCCTCTTGTCGCCTCTTTCAAAGGTAAGGCCGTATTCCTTCGCCACCTGCTCGTATATCCTCTGGGATCTTTGAAGTAGTCTGTCACTGCCGACGAAGGTCACCGCCTCGCCACACAGCCAGGCAATAGGAATTAGAAATCTCAGCGTGCTTCCGCTCTCACGACAGTTCATAACGCCCGAAGGCTTCGCTTTTTTAAAATCAATGCCATAAACCGTGGCAGATCGTCTTTTGTATTCAATTTTACACCCGAATGCCCGGAGGCAATCAATGGTGGCTAGTATGTCCTCGCAGGGATCTATGCCGCGTATAACGCTCCTTTGACCGTCGCACATGGCAGCCGCAATAAGCATTCTGTGTGCCATGCTCTTTGATGCCGGGGCACTTATTCTGCCTACTGCACGTCCCTTTTTAATTTTAATAATCATTTTACAGCCTCAGTAAGAAAATCTATCGCCTCGATATATCCGAGCAGACCGTGACCGGTGATGGTCTTAACGCATGCAGATCGGATATAGCTTACCTGACGAAAATCCTCTCTTTTCGAAAGATCCGAAATATGTACCTCCACCACAGGCAGACTCACCGATTTAACCGCGTCAAGCAGGGCAATGCTGGTATGTGTGTAGGCACCGGGGTTGATCACAATACCGTCCACGCCATTGAAATATGCCGCCTGGATCTTGTCTACCAGGTCGCCCTCGTGGTTAGATTGATAGCACTCCACCTCTATGCCACATTCCTTACAATGAACCTCTATCATTGAGATAAGATGGTCATAGCTTTGGCTTCCGTATTTGTCGGGCTCTCTGATGCCCAGCATGTTAAGGTTAGGGCCGTTAATTACGTATATCTTCATTATAAGCTCTCCAGTATTTTGTCCGCAACGCTCTCTGCATCCCCGTCTGCGTCAATTCTCATGTCGCAGCAGTCACAGTAAATAGAGTATCGCTCCTTATATCTCTTCTCAATAGACGCTCTGTCGGAGGACAGAGGTCTGGAGTCGGTTGGGATCAGCTTCTCAAGCGGGCGGTCAATAAAATATAAAACTCCGTTATATTTTAAGGCAGAAACGTTTTCTTCCCTTAGCACCGCACCGCCGCCGGTCGCAATAACCAGCGAGCCCTTGCCCGCAATATCTCGGATTACCTCGCTTTCCACCCGGCGGAAGCTCTCCTCGCCGTATCCTTCAAAATAATCCTTGATGCTAATTTTGATTCTCTCAACGATAAGCTCATCGGTGTCAACAAAATCACACCCAAGCTTATCTGCCAGTATCCTTCCAACGGTGCTTTTGCCTGATGCAGGCATACCGATAAGCACGATGTTCTCCTTCTCGGCCTTCACCGCATCGAAAATCACGTCCAGCATATAAGAGGGGCAGCTAGTGTCGGTAAATAGCTCGCTGGCTCTGAGAGCCTGTCCTACCAGCATATACAGACCTCCCTCGGCGGCAATTCCTCTTGCTCTCGCATTCTGAACCAGGGGAGTGCTTATGGGGTTGTATACCGCATCGATCACACCCGACAGTCTGTCAAATTTAGACAGATCCAGGGCAGAGTCGAATATATTCGGATACATGCCCACGGGAGTAGTATTAACGATTATATCTACGTCGGAATAGCTGTTATAAAGCTCCTCGTAGGTTATCGCTCCGTCCCTTCCGCTTCTGCTGACCCTGATGATCTCATCTGCACCGAGGGATTTCAGCACCACGTATGCGGTCTTGGACGTACCGCCCGAGCCGAGTATAGCAGCTCTTTTGCCACTCGCGTCAATTCCCGCATGCTCGAAAAGCCTGGTCATACCGTAAAAATCGGTATTATAACCGTAAAGCCTTCCTTCGCGATTGATGACGGTATTGATGGCACCGATCTCTTTTGCCGGTCCATCGATCTCGTCAAGGTAGGGAATAACCGCCTCCTTGTAGGGGATAGTCACGTTGATTCCGAGAAAATCCCTCTGCTTCATAAAACTGTCGATATCTTCCTTTTTTATCTCGCAAAGTCGGTATTCGTAATCGCCGAGTCTTGCATGTATTTCCTTTGAGAAGCTGTGTCCCAGCCTCTCGCCAATCAGTCCGTATTTCATAATTAATCCTTGGTAGCAAGATAATCGGTGCCGAATCTACCAACCAGCATATCTGCCATTACGATAGTCGCCATAGCGTCGACCACAGCTCTTGCTCTGTGAATTATTGCAGGATCGTGTCTGCCCTTGCTCTCAAGCAGTGCGTTTTCCATTTTTGAAAGCGAAACGCTCTGCTGAGTCTTGAAAATGGTAGGTGTAGGCTTTATCACCGTACGGAAGGTGATAGGCATTCCGTTGGTAATGCCACCGTTTATTCCGCCGTTGTTATTGGTCTTAGTTACTATCGAGCCGTTTGATACCTCAAGGGGATCGTTAGCCTCGCTGCCGTATACGTCGGCAAAGGCAAAGCCAAGACCGAATTCCACGCCCTTTACAGCAGGGATGGAGAAAAGTGCATGTGACAGCATGCTCTCCATACTGTCAAACCAGGGCTCACCAACGCCTTCAGGCATACCTATAATTGCAGTTTCAAGTATACCTCCCACGCTGTCGCCAAGGCTCGCAGCCTTTTCTATTTCCTTTTTCATACTCTCCTCACCGCTATCGGTAAGGGTGGGGAACAGCTTTCTGTTAACAAGATCAATATCGCTCTCGTAATCCTCGAAGGAACGGTCAAAGGCAGAGTGCAGCTCTGTAATATGCGATCCGATCTTAATTCCCTTCTTGAGAAGTGCAGAGCCGAGAATAGCACCTGCCGCTACCAATGCCGCAGTAAGTCTGCCCGAAAAATGTCCGCCACCGCGATGATCCTCAAAGCCGTGATACTTCACTCTGGCAGTATAGTCTGCATGGCTGGGTCTGGGAATATCCATAGCCTGGCCGTAATCCCCGCTCTTTTTATTCGTATTGGGAATAAGAATACACAGTGGCGTACCCGTGGTATATCCGTTATATTCGCCGCTTACGATACTATACTCGTCTGCCTCAACTCTGGCGGTGGATATCTTTCCTGAAGGACGGCGAAGCAAAAGCCTGCTTGCTATATACTCACGGTCGATCTTAATACCGGGAGAAATGCCGTCTATCACCGCACCTATATATTCTCCGTGGCTCTCGCCAAAGAGTGTCACGGTTATATTACTTCCGAAGCTGTTTTTCATTTCAGCACCTCACGAACGTGGGAGGCAAAGCTCTCCACGTCTATTTTTTCTATTCTATAGCTGCCTATCTCATCTACGAATACGACGGATATTCTGCCTCCGTCACACTTTTTGTCATGGGAGATAAAGGCAAGTGCCTTTTCTATGTCACCCTTATATTCGCAGGGCAGACCAGCCTTGCTCAGCAGTGGGATCAGCCTTGCCTTGACCTTGTCCGAGCAGACAACAGTCATGCCGATAGCCACGCACTCGCCGTGGTACAGACCGTTCATCTCCTCCTCGGACTCTACCGCGTGACCGAAGGTATGACCAAAATTCAGTATTTTTCTGATTCCGCCCTCACGCTCGTCCTCCTCGACCACCGCCTTCTTGATCAGCAGTGAATCGGTGATGATCTTTTCTATGTTATCGTCAATATTTCCGTTTTCAATAAGCTCAAAGAGTGCCGCATCGGAGGTAAGCGACATCTTTATAGCCTCTGCAAGACCGCTTGACAGCTGTCTTTTCGGCAGGGTTTTCAGCACGTCGGGATCGATAATAACCACCTTAGGCTGATAGAAGGCACCTACAATATTCTTTACACCGCCAAGATTAATAGCGGTCTTTCCTCCTATGGAGGAATCTACCTGTGAGAGCAGGGTGGTGGGAATGTTATAAAAATCCACTCCACGCATATAGGTTGCCGCGGCAAGTCCGCCGAGATCACCGACAACTCCGCCACCGACCGCAACCAGACAGTCGGATCTTGTCATACCGAAATCCAGCATCTCGGATAGAACCCTTTCGAGTCCCGAAAAGCTCTTTGAGCCCTCGCCCATCTCCACAACCAGAATTCTCGCCTCGGAGCATTGCTCCTTAACTCGAAGAGCATACTCCATAGGTACGCCCGAGTCGGTAAGGATAAGCACCCGTCTGTCAAGTCGGAGCAGCTCGCCTGCACGGTCGATAAGTCCGCGTCCAATATTTATATCGTATCCTCTCTCACCGAGATTAAGATGTAAGCTCGTCATAATAAAATCCTTTAAAGCTTAATATATGTTCCTGCAAATTTAAGTTTGTCACAGAACTCACCAAGGCTCTCCATCAGCGAAGCACCCGACTCGCTCTGAATATTTCCCTCCACCTCAACGTAGAAGTAGTATTCCCACAGCAGCTCCTTCATGGGTCTGGATCTGAGCGTTCTCATATTGAATCCGTGGCGGCCGATAACGTCAACCGCCTTTGCAAGTGCTCCTGCCTCGTTACGCACGGTAAACAGCAGAATGGAGTGAACTCCTCCATCCCTTGCGATACGCTTGTTTGCTACCCTTGAGAAGATGGCGAATCTGGTGGAATTCTTCTTGTTTTCGTTTATATCGTGACCCAGCACCTCAAGGCCGAATATCTCTGCGGCCTCACGGCTGCCGATAGCAGCCACCGATCGATCGGGGCTCTCTGCCACCCACTTTGCCGCAAGGGCGGTGTTGGCAAACTCGTGACGGACGAAGCCGTGTCTTTTTATGTATTCACCGCATTGACCGAATGCCTGGGGATGACTTACGACCTCCTTGATCTCCTCCAGCCTTACACCGGGCTTGACAAGCAGATCCTGGGTCACGGGCAGGTCAAACATACCGTTAACGTATAACGTACCCGAGAACATCAGATCGGTCACCTGACCAACCTCACCGTTATAGCTGTTCTCAACCGGCAACACCGCAATATCGCACTCACCACGCTCAACCGAGCGGTACGCACTGGCAAAATCGCCGAATGCAACCTTTTCTGCGGTAGGGAAAAGCTTGCTTGCCGCAATATGGGCAAAGGCACCCTCAGTACCGGAGAAGGCAACTCTCATACCCTCCATAAGTCGGCTCTGATAGGCTCTCGATGCTTTCATAGTATCACGAAGGAAGCCTACGTAAAACTCGCGTATCTGCTCGTCCTCCACAAAGGCGGAGTTGCGTCTTACGACCTCCTCCTCTCTTGCCTCGTCCAGGATAGCAAGGCCTCGTTCCTTCTTATACTCTGCCACCGCTTCTGCAGCATGCATTCTGCGGACGAAAAGCTCGGCCATAGCCTTATCTATTTCGTTTATTTCTTTTCTTGCCTTGTCAAGTGAATTGTTAGCCATTATTATAGTTCCTTATATGATTTTGCAAGTGCCTCGAAGGCGGGCAGCGATCTTTCGATCTGCTCGGTGGTAACGCAGTAGGAAAGCCTTGCGTATCCCTCAATGCCAAAGTCGTCGCTTGCTACGATAAGTATTTCGTATTTCTTTGCTCTCTCGCAGAATTCGGTCGCATCTCCACTCGGTGACTTAATGAAGAGGTAAAACGCACCGTCGGGTCTTATCATCTCGAATCCGAATTTCGAAAGCTTCTCGATAAGCAGCCTTCTGTTTCTGTCATAGATAGAAACGTCTGCAGTCACACCGAGACAGGAGGGCAGCAGCTTTTGAAGCAGACTGGGTGCACATACGAATCCCAGCGAGCGTCCCGCTCCGCACACCGCCTGATAAACCGAGGTAAAGTCCTCGCATCTGGGACAAACCAGCACGTAGCCGATTCGCTCACCGGGGATGGACAGCGACTTGCTGAAGGAGTAGCATACCAGCGTGTTGTCATAATATTTCGTAAGATAGGGAGGCTTGATACCGTCGTATACAAGCTCTCTGTACGGCTCGTCAGAGATAAGATATATGGGATGACCGTATTTTTTCTCACAGCGTTTAAGTGCGTCGGTGAGAGCAATAATATTCTCCTCGCGATACACCGCACCGGTAGGATTATTAGGAGAATTAATGATGATCGCCGCAGTCCTTTCGCTGATAGCATTCTCGATGGCAGCCACGTCAAGCTGAAGATCCTTGTCGCAGGGAACCTCTCGGATAACTCCGCCGCATCTCTCGATAAACACCTTGTACTCAGGGAAATACGGAGAGGGAACTATGACCTCCTCACCGAAGGAAACCAGAGCTGTAAGCGAGCAGGTAAGTGCCGCCGCTGCACCAACGCTCATATACAGACAGTCGGCAGTAACCGACTCACCGTAGGTCTTGTTGATATAATCGGCGATTGCTTCTCTCACCGAGGCATCACCCTGAGCCGAGGTGTATCCGTGAAGCCTTATGGGATCCTCGTTTTTAATTAGATTGATGAGCTCCTCGTTAACCTTGCCGGGTGCAGGAACGCTGGGATTGCCGAGGGAAAAATCATATACGTTTTCCTCGCCTATTTCCGCCTTTCTCTTTTTTCCGTATTCAAAAAGCTCGCGGATAACCGATCTCTTTGCACCAAGCTCTCTCATTTTTCGGTTGATCATAGCCTAATCTCCATAAATATATAATATATTATTATAATACTTTATATATAACGTTGTCAAGATGTTTTGAAAAAAACGCAAACGGTCAAGCAAAACCCGGCATTGACAACTTGCCTGATTTGGTGTATAATTACATAGTAATCAAAGAAAAAGGAGGGGTGAAAATGATCAAAACCGATATTAAAGTACCCTATAATTACACCGACGATGATATTTTCGCCGCTCTTTCAAGCCGTCTGCCCATAGGGAGAGAGGAGGTAGTTGAGCTTAAGATACTGAAGCGTGCTATTGATCTTACCGATAAGGGAGATATTCACTATAATATGACCGTGGGACTCAGCCTCTCGCCCGAGAGGGAGGCAGGGCTTCTTAAGATGAAGAAAAAGGTAAGCCCCGCCCCAGATATTACCCTTACTATTCCACCCTGCCGCTTTGACACAAGACCGCTTGTAGTGGGTGCAGGACCCGCAGGACTTTTTGCCGCACTTCTTCTTGCAGAGGCGGGTGCTAGGCCTATACTTATCGACCGTGGACTTGCGGTTACCGAGCGTGAGGAAAGGGTGCGACTTTTCACCTCTCTCGGCGTTCTGAATCCCGAGTGTAATATCCAGTTTGGCGAGGGAGGAGCAGGTAGCTTCTCCGACGGAAAATTAAAGGTGGGCAGCATGGATAAATATAAGCATAAGCTGCTCTCGGATTTTGTTTGTGCAGGTGCCCCCGAGGATATTCTTTACTCGGTAGGAGCTCATCTCGGAACGGATAAACTTAAGAATATCGTACAAAAAATAAGGCAGAAAATCATTTCTCTTGGAGGCGAGGTTCTTTTTTCAACCAAGCTCACGTCGCTTAAAATACGCGATGGACGTGTTGTTGGGGCTGCTTGTGAAAGTGGCTCGGACACAGTCTGTTTTGATACCGATACGGTGGTTTTAGCTACCGGACACTCCGCACGTGATACCTTCCTGATGCTTAAGGAGTTGGGGCTTAGAATGGAGGCAAAGAGCTTTGGCATAGGCCTTCGTATCGAGCATCCCAGAGAGTATATAAATCGTCTTGTCTATGGCGAAAATCCTCCTGACGGAATCGGTGCGGCAAGCTATCATTTGGTCACTCATCTGCCCAACGGACGTAGTGCATACAGCTTCTGTATGTGTCCCGGAGGAACGGTGGTTGCCGCCGCCAGCGAGCAGGGAGGAATAGTAACCAACGGTATGAGTGAGTATGCCCGCGACGGTGAAAATTCCAACGCCGCCGTCCTCGTATCGGTAACACCTGCCGACTTTGGATCGGACGATCCTCTTGCGGGTATAGAGCTTCAGCGTAGCATCGAGAGAGCCGCATTTCAGATCGCAGGTGGGGAATATCTTGCTCCTACCACCACCCTCCGGGCGTTCCTTGCGGGCAGAGC
>JAZSEC010000066.1:0-42816 GCA_045531485.1 Eubacteriales bacterium
GTGGACTCTTCAAGACTAAGAAGCTACGCAGTAGATTCGTGTCTTTCACCGGTACGGTGCCGGGTATCTGCTCCAGACATAAAACGCAAAGATGCGTACTTGTCTACAATTTAGTACCCCTATAAAAAACCAAAGCCCCGAAGATTTCTCTTCGGATTGTCTATAGCTGCTACTTGATTCGGACTGTGAAGAGTCCGGTGGACTCTTCAAGACTAAGAAGCTACGCAGTAGATTCGTGTCTTTCACCGGTACGGTGCCGGGTATCTGCTCCAGACAACCCCATAAAAGAAAAATGCTCCCACAAATGCTTGCGGAAGCCTATAAAAAACCAAAGCCCCGAAGATTTCTCTTCGGGGTTGTCTGGAGCTGCTACCCGGATTCGGACCGGGGACCTCATCCTTACCAAGGATGTGCTCTACCAGCTGAGCCATAGCAGCATACCACAAGGATACTTCCTCGTGACGCTTGATAATTATAACAAATAATTTCGGATTTGTCAATACATTTTTTCAAAAAAGCAGAAATTTTTATTTTCTTCTATTTTCGCTCTAGTGTTTTTTTACTTTACATAGTAAATACTTGAATTCATATTATCATTGTGCTATAATAAAACCAGCAGATATCATTTTATATTTTTCATACAAGGAGAGAATGAAAATGAAAAGCGTACTGAAGGTTTTATTGATTATTGTTGCTCTTTTGGTTGCTGTGTTCGTTGGCTTTACCGTGGCGAACGGCATAAACGAGGGGGCGATGAACGAGTATATCGACAGCTTTGCTGCGGTGGAGAAGGAAAATCAGCTGACGCCCGAATTTGACGGGGACGGTGTGGCATATTTTGTGACAGACGGCGATTTTAAGATCCTTCACATCACCGACGTGCATATTGCTGGAGGCGTGCTTTCCATAGAGCAGGATAAGAAGGCGATCAACGCGGTTGCGGCTATGGTGACTGCCGAAAAGCCTGACCTGGTGGTTGCATCGGGCGATATTTCCTTCGCTGTTCCCTGGGCAGGAACAATAAATAACGCATACGCTCACAGATATTTTATACGCCTTATGGAAAATCTGGGCGTATATTGGACGGTAACCTTCGGCAATCACGACTCTGAGGTGTACGACCTTCTTAAGAGAGATGCAGTCAGCGAAATGTACGACAACGAGGAGCTAAAATACTGTCTTTTCGACGCGGATGACGGCGACATATACGGTGAGGGCAACCACGTTATCAACGTAAGAAACAGCCTGGGTCTTATCACCAAGAGCATCGTTATGATGGATACAAACTCCTACACCGACGAGGATCCCCTCGGCATCAAGTGGATATACGACAACATTCACGAGGATCAGATCGAGTGGTACCGCGGTGTTATCAACAAATACAGTAAGTACAACAGCGACCTGCTCGGTACGCTGCCCGATGACAAAAAGCCTGAGAATGCCGAGGATTTTACCACCGTACAGAGCGTTCTCTTTATCCATATTCCTCTTATGGAGGTGAGAGATGCCTACAACGAATATCTCGCCGCAGGTGAAAAGAACACCGACCAGCTTAAGTATCTCGGAGGAAAGGTGGGCGAGAGTGCCCCTTACGTTTACTGCTCGGAGGACGAGGAGGAGATGTTCGAAACCATGCTGGAGCTTGGCAGCACTAAGGCTATGTTCTACGGCCACGATCACCTTAATAACATCGTATTTGACTACAAGGGCATTATCCTTTCCTACGGATATTCCATCGATTACTTTGCCTACGCGGGCATTGACAAGATCGGCTCGCAGAGAGGCTGTGCGGTGATCGAATGCCACTCTGATACATCCTTTGACATCACACACGAAAACTATTATCAGGACAAATATCAGCCTCTTTACGAGAAGGAAATCGTCGATTTGACAAATTAAGTTTACAAAAAAGAGAAAAAGGCAACCGATTTGGTTGCCTTTTTTATTATCTCTTGTTATTTAGAAAGTGCCTCAAGGACGCTGCTGCCCGATGAGCCGAGGGTGAGAAGAATAAGTATTTTCTCGGCATCGGTATCTATGGTGGCGATAATAGAATCGACCGTCATATCCACCCTTAAGCCGCAGACTGTACAATGGTTAACGAAGGACATGCCGTCGGATGAGGGCACCCATTCGCCAAGCTTATGCTTTCCGTCGGAGGGTATCTGCTCGCCCTCGGAGATAAGCTCGCCGCACTTCTTACAGTATACGTCACCCGAATAACCGTCTGCCTGACAGGTTGCCTCCACGGCACCTCTAACCTCGGTGGTGCTGTGAGTGCAAACCTCGGGAACGGTGGTTCCACCCTGGTTGCCGCCCTGGTTTTCGTTATCGTTTCCGCCCTGGTTGCCACCCTGGTTTTCGTTATCGTTTCCACCCTGGTTGCCGCCCTGGTTTTCGTTATCGTTTCCGCCCTGGTTGCCACCACCCTGAGTGCCATCAGATGCCTCGCCGGAGGGAGTTGTCATATTAGAGGGAACCTCTCTGCCGAAGATAAGCCAGGCAAGCTCGGGATAGTCGATAAATACGTTTCTGTTTCCCTGGATATCCTCAACGACCTCGTTACGTCCCATTTCCCAGGTATCAACGGGGTCAAGGGCACACCATTCAAGGAGAACGTCAACACTCTGGAACACGCTGGTAATATTACTTGCACCCCAGTCGGAGCCCCATCTTACGTATACGTAAAGACAGATTCTTGCCACGTCGCCCTTTACGTTATCAAGCGGTTCGAAGAGGTTGCCTGCATA
Organism: Eubacteriales bacterium; assembly: GCA_045531485.1. Classification (GTDB taxonomy): domain Bacteria; phylum Bacillota; class Clostridia; order Oscillospirales; family CAG-272; genus UBA1740. The sequence continues at coordinate 2,751 of JAZSEC010000066.1, forward strand.
CGTGCCGCCAACGTCGCCGCTAAGGTTACCCGTTGCGGTGCTGCCGTTTGTAACGTTGCCGTACTTCTTATTACCTCTGGTGCTGTTGGTCTTGCTCTCGGAGGGACGGATGTGGTGAAGGTCTGCACCGCCACCGTTGGTGTTGTCGCCGCCAAGGCTCTGAGGCCATACGTGCTCTCTGTTCCAGCCCTGACCGTTATTGTAATCGCCCTTAGTTCCCGAATGGGAGGTGTAGATCATAACGATCCTGCCGTCGTTGTTCTCGCAATCGGTCTTTACGGCATAATCTCTGCAGTTTGCGTAGCTGGAAATATAGCTGTGGGTGTCGGTCATAAGCGAACGCAGGCTATTGAAGAGCTGAGTGCTGGACATACCCGACAGATTATCGTATGTATACATTCCGGTGTAATAATCCTCTGCACCCGTACCCTCAAGGGTGGTGCAAACCACATCTCTCTGACCGGAGTTGGAGGAGGTGGAGTAGGAGGTCTGACCAACCGCAAATATGGGAAGATAGGAGGTCAGTAAAAGTATTACGATCAGCAGAGCTGACAGTGTATTCTTTAAATATTTTTTCATTTTTTGTTCCTTTCCTTTCAGATTACTTGAAATCCCGCGACTTACTTAATGATCTCCTCATAGGAAACCTCGGTATAGCCTTCGGCATCCGCGGGTGCCTCGATATTAACCTTGGCAGTGTAATCGTAGTCGGTATAGGTACGCATGGTGATCTCGTAAGCCTCGCCGCCAAGGGTGATCTCAAAGCTGCAGGAAAGAGTGGAGCTGAGCTCGATATCGTTCTTGGTTTCGAGAATATAGCTTACGTCGACGATCCTTACGGTAGCACCGATGGTGTCAAACTTAGGTGTGAGTATCTCAAGAAGGCTTTCCTTACCCTCATCGGTAATTTCGGTACAGGTGTAGGTGTAAAGACCGTCTGCACCGCTCTCCTCACAGCTGTTAAAATCGGATACGTCAACGTTTGCACAGGGGCCGACGTTGTTAAGCAGAAGAGCCTTATCTATCTCGTCAAGCTCTGCCTTCTCCTTGGTTTCGGCACTGTAAATGTCGGAAGCTATAAGAAGCCAGTGATAGAGAGTACCCTCGTAAAGAGAATAGGTATCGGTAAGGGAGGTGTCCTTACCGCTTGCCTCGGTGATAACGACGATATTCTCGCCGTCGGCTCTGATAACCGAGGAGGAATTCATAGCATCAACCGCAGGCTTCATTTTATCGTCGTTGGTTGCAAAGACTATTCTTACCTTAGCCTCGTATTTATTGGGATTTATTTCTGCAGACCCGAGTGCCTCGAGAATATCGCAGGAAGCAAAGCATCCAAGCGAGATAGCAAGACAAACGAGCAAGCATATAAGCTTATTTATTCTGCTCATAGCCTTCTCCTTATTAGTAAATATTTCTACATTTACATTGTACATCAAAAATATACAAATGTCAATAGATGAAGAAAAACTCGAGGTGGGTTGAAAAGCAGAAGATTTTATGCTATACTATAGCTGTTTTTGAGGTGAAAAGATGTATATTTTATTGTTATCCGTAATCTATCTTGCGTTTATCAGCCTTGGACTTCCCGATTCTATGCTGGGTGCGGCGTGGCCTACGATATACGCAGAATTTAATATTCCCATATCCTATATGGGCATTGTTTCCATGATAATTTCGGGTGGAACCATTCTATCCAGCCTGTTTACCGACCGTGCGGTTGCAAAATTCGGCACTCGCGGTGTGACGGTTATCAGTATTATTCTGACGGCTACGGCACTCTTCGGCTTTTCCACCGCAAAGGAATTCTATCAGCTGTGTCTGTGGGGCATTCCCTACGGTCTTGGTGCGGGTGCTATCGACGCGGCGATGAACAACTACGTTGCCCTGCACTATAACTCAAGGCACATTAGCTGGCTTCACTGCTTCTGGGGTGTGGGAACAATGATAAGTCCCTATATTATGAGCTATGCCCTGACCCATTCGGTGTGGAGCGACGGCTACCGTACGGTATCCTATATTCAGCTGGTTATAGCGGCGGTGGTTCTGCTCTCCTTCCCGCTATGGAGGGTCAACAAGGATAAAGACTCCGAAGAAACGGAGGTAGAGCCTATCGGTCTTTCGAGGGCCATAAAAATAAAGGGCGTTGCCTCGGTTCTTATGGGCTTCCTTGCCTACTGTGCCGCCGAGGCGACGGCTATGCTATGGACCAGCAGCTACTTTGAGGGTGTGTTTGCCGTATCGAAAAACGAGGCGGCTACCCTTGGTGCATTGTTCTTTATCGGCATGACGGTGGGCAGATTTTTCGCAGGACTTATCTCCGAGAGGCTCGGCGACAGAAGAATGATCTATCTTGGCAGCTGTATTGCCGCGGTGGGAATTATCCTTATAGCCATACCGGTAAAGGAGGTAGCTATCTGCGGCTTTATCGCCTTCGGTATTGGATGTGCACCCATATATCCCAGCATTATCCATTCCACGCCGCTGCGTTTCGGCAGAGAGAGATCCCAGAGCATCATAGGTATACAGATGGCGTCGGCATATCTTGGATCTACGGTAATGCCGCCACTGTTCGGCCTGGTGGCAAATCATATTCATATTGCATTAATGCCGCTGTATCTCGGTCTGTTTATGATGCTGATGCTGGTAATGCTGATGCGGGCGGACAAGACTGCTCCCATAAGTAAATAAAAAAAGGACTCCCACGGGAGTCTTTTTTTCGTTTTATGAATATAATGAAAGGAAAAAGGCAAAGGAGCATTTATGCTGGTAACAAGACCCTATAATCGCGAAAACGCGGTAACGTATGCGAGAAAATATGCATTTTCACAAAATTCGCTGTTCGGAAATTTTGCCGGAATAGGCGGAAATTGCACCAATTTCGTTTCCCAATGCATCTATGCGGGAAGCTGTGAAATGAACTACACGCCAACCTTCGGATGGTACTATATTTCGCTGGACGATCGGTCGCCGTCCTGGACGGGAGTGGACTTTTTCTACAATTTTATTATTGAAAACGCAGACGTGGGCCCATTCGGTCGGGTGGCAACCTCAGACGAGCTGGAGATCGGCGACGTGATCCAGCTGGCAAGGAACGAGGAGGGATATTATCACTCGCTCCTGGTGGTAGGCTTTGACGGTGAGGATCTGCTGGTGGCGGCACAGACCGATAACGCCTATGCAAGACCCCTGTCAACCTACGACTACGATTACTCAAGATTTATAAAGATCCTGGGTGTAAGGCTGGAAAGTCCTGACACGACCGACGCCTGCTTTGAACGAATTATGCAGGGTTAAAAGATAAAAATAGCCGCATTTTGTACGTTTTAGTTTACAAAATACGGCTTTTTTATTAAAGATTGATCTTATTCTCGGTGGTGTAAAGTGCGAGAAGCTCGCTCTTCTTTTCCTCGATCTCGTCCTTCATCATCTGAATGACCTCGGGGCTGAACTGGTCAAGCTCACCCTCGGTAAGCTTTTCCTTATACATTCTGTCAATAACGTGGGAGTAGCTGATATCAACGGCACAGATGTCACCGTTTCTCTCGCAGATCACCTTATTGGAGTTACCGCGGAGAAGCTCCTCAACCGCATATACGCCCATCTTGGAGGCGAGAACTCTGTCCTTAAGAGTGGGGTTACCGCCACGAACGATATGTGCAAGACGTGCAAACTTGGTTTCTACGCCGGTTTCATCCTGGATCTTCTTAGCAAGGGCGGGAGCGTAATCCGCACCTACACCCTCGGATACGATAACGATAAAGTTTCTCTTACCAAGCTCTCTCGCTTTCTTTATCTTCTTACAGATAGAGTCGTCGTTGTGAGGGAACTCGGGAACGACAACCGCGGTAGCACCCGATGCGATAGCGGTGTTAAGAGCGATGTCACCTGCTCCGCGGCCCATAACCTCAACCACGTTACATCTTGCGTGGGACTCACAGGTGTCACGAAGCTTATCTACAAGCTCGATAACGGTGTTCATAGCGGTATCAAAGCCGATGGTGTTATCGGTGGAGGTGATGTCGTTGTCGATGGTGGCGGGAATGCCGATACAGGGAACGCCCTCCTCGGTAAGTCTGGTAGCACCCTGGAAGGTACCGTCGCCGCCGATACAGATAATGCCCTCGATACCTAATCTCTTACAGTTCTCAATACCCTTAGCTCTCACCTCTGCGTGCTTGAACTCGGGGCAGCGGTCGGAATAAAGGATAGTACCGCCCTTATTGATAACGTTGGAAACGTCTCTTATCTCCATAGGTCTGATATCGCCCTCGATAAGACCCGAATATCCGCGGAAAATACCCATTACCTCTACACCGCGGGTGAGTGCGGTACGGCAAACGGCTCTTACTGCGGCATTCATGCCGGGAGCGTCACCGCCGGAGGTAAGTACTCCTATTCTTTTTATATTACTCATAGTTATTTCCTCGTTTGGTAAAATTTTAACTAAACTATTATACAACATAATTTTGAAATTATCAATCCCAAATTCATATTTTTTTTACTTTTTTTCTTTTTATCCTGCATATCTTTCCATCATATACTACAAATTTAAGGCTTATATATGGTTGATTTATCCAAAAAATTCAAAATACTTGTATAATTATTGACAAATCAAGTAAATAATGCTATAATGATTTAGTGATTTTGTGAAATTTTACTTAATTTATATAAATTTAACGTAAAGCCCGTATTTTTTTGAGGAATGGAGAAGAGATAATGGAAATTGCACTCATAGCAGACGACAATAAAAAGGAATTGATGGCACAGTTCTGCATCGCATACTGCGGTATTCTCAGCCGTCATCACATCTGTGCTACCCATACTACCGGAAGCTATATTTCCGACGCTACCGGTCTTGAAATAGATACTTATATGCCCGGCTCGGGCGGCGGCCTTGAGCAGATCAACTCCAGAATATCCTACAACGAGATCGACCTGGTGTTCTATTTCAGAAGCACCGATCACGCTAAAGAGCCCTACGAGGCTGAGCAGGATCTGTTCCGTCTTTGCGACGTGAATAATATTCCCCTGGCTACCAATATTGCTACCGCTGAGGTTCTTGTTACCGCTCTCGAGGCAGGAAGCTTTGATTGGCGTGAGTTTATTAACCCCAGAAGTGCATATAATCAGAGAAAAAGAGCATTAAGATAATTACAAGGCGGTAGCAGTGGCTACCGTTTTGTTTTTAGCCACGAGGTGTCAGATGACGAAAATAACCGAAGTTAATATTAAAATCGAATCAACTATAGAAAATCTCGATTCCGCGGGACTTGTAATGGGCGACGTGGAGCGTAACGAAAGCGAGGCTGTAGGCTTCCTCAGATATTCCGACGAGTATATCACCCTTACCTACGCTGAGGAAAACGAGGGCGGCAGAGCCGAGTCGGAGATAATCTGCACGGGGGGATGCGTCTTGGTTAAAAGGCGTGGTGCTATCGAGAGCGAGCTTTATTTTGAGGAAGGAAGGAGTCATTCCTCTCTCTACTCGGTTCCACCCTACAAATTCGACGCCACCGTTACTGCCAAGCGTGTCAGGATCTCTGTAAACGAGGACGGCGGCAGACTCGATCTGCTTTACAATATGAAAATAGGCGGTGCCGAAAAATCGGCAAGAATGAAAATATGGATATCACCCTCTTCAAATCAAATCTGAAAAATGATAAAATAAGCGGTATATATCTGTTTTGCGGCGAGGAAGACTATCTGGTAAGATATTATCTTAAGACTCTGCGTGATAAGATCGCGGGGGACGAGGCCTTTGCCGTATTTAACAACCCCATCTTTGACGGTGACGAGGTGGACTACCACGCAATCATCGAGGCGGTAAAGGCTCCGCCTATGATGAACGACTATAAGCTTATCGAATGGCGTCACGCAGACTTCTCTAAAATGAAGGAGGCGGAGCTTGAATCCATGGAGGAGCTTATCTCGGTGTGCGAGGAGCATCCCTACTCGGTAGTGGCGTTTACCGCAGACGGCGACGGCGTTGACTTTGGTACGGCGAAGAAGCCCTCTGCCTTTATCAAGCGTTTTGACAAGCAGATAAGCATACTCCGTTTTGACAAATCTACAGAAAATCAGCTATACGCATGGCTGAAAAAGCATTTTGACGCTCAAGGCGTGAGCGTTGATCTGGAAACCGTAAGGACGCTGGTATTCCGCTCAGGCAGGTCGATGGACGTGCTGGTTGGCGAGGTGGACAAGCTGTGTGCTATGGTAAAGGCGAGAGGTAAGGCTACGGTAAGTCCCGAGGATGTAAACGAGGTTGCCTCCTCAACGCCCGAATGCGATACCTACGCCCTATCCAACGCTATAATAGACAGAAGCCGAAGAGGAGCATACCTTGCCCTTGAGGAAATGAAGCTCAGACGCGTGGAGCCGACTATAATTATGGGTATGGTGGCAAGGACCTTTGACGATCTGACCGCAATAGCCCACCTTCTTGACGAGGGACTTGGCGTCGGGGAGATCAAGGATATACTTAATATGAACGAATATAAGCTTAAAAAGTATATTCCCTCGGCAAAAAAATACGGCACGGAGAGACTCAGCTCGATTATCGAGGCTCTTGCCGAGGCCGACGCAGGCTCAAAATACGGCGGCGTGACCGGATATACAGCCATCGAGCTGTTTATTTCAAGAAACCTATAAGGATGGCTTGAAAAAAGATTTTAAAGCAGTCGTTTTCGTCTTTTGCTTCAAAAAAATTTCTTGCGAAAGCCAAGACGGTCTGCCTATCAACATAAAGGAGTGAAAAAATGAAAAGAATTATCAGTTTAATGCTTGTAGTTGCGGTGCTTACCTGCTGTATGGCTGTTTTAAGCTCCTGCTCAAACGAAAAAATGGGCACGGGTGCCTGCGAATATCTTGAAACCAGAGATATTTCCGGCAGAGATATCAAATACGTGGAAATGTGTATAAAGGGCTACGGCCGTCTTGTAATTCTGCTTGACGCGACCACCGCTCCCGTTACCGTAGAGAACTTTATCTCCCTTGTGGAAAGCGGCTTCTACGACGGACTTACCTTCCATAGAATAATCATCGACTTTATGATCCAGGGCGGCGACCCCAAGTCAGACGGCACCGGCGGAAGCGACAAGGAGATCTTCGGCGAATTTGACTCCAACGGTCACAAGAATGACATCAGCCACAAGTACGGTGTTATCTCTATGGCGAGATCAAGTAATCCCAACTCCGCATCCAGCCAGTTCTTTATTTGTAATGCAGATGCATCAAGCTCGCTTGACGGCAGCTACGCCGCATTCGGCTACGTTGTCGAGGGTATGAGCGTGGTTGACGAGGTAACCGATAAGGTGTTCCCCAAGACCGCATACGCAGACTACTACAACAACTGGGACATTGACTTCTACTACGGAACCTATAAGCACTACGTATGGGAAAAATTTGGTAACGGTGCTGTAGAGAAAAAGGCAGATCAGCCGGTTATCAAGTACATCAAGGTGCTTGATTCCTGGGAAAAATAAAGAAAACGAGAGCTCCTATGACTAAGCTGTTTATTCCCGAAAACTACAGATCGCAGATGGACGTGTACAGAACGCAGAAGGCGATCTCATTTATAAAGCAGACCTTCCAGACACGGCTGTCCCAGGCGATGAATCTGAAGCGTGTTTCGGCACCCTTATTCGTAACCGAGGCATCCGGCCTTAACGATAACCTTAACGGAACGGAGCGTCCGGTAAGCTTTGACGTTCCTGCTCTCGGCGAGGAGGTGCAGGTTGTTCACTCGCTGGCAAAATGGAAGCGAATGGCTCTGCACGAGTATCATTTCTACGTTGGCAACGGTCTTTACACAGATATGAACGCCATAAGACGCGACGAGGAGCTGGATAACATCCACTCTATCTACGTGGACCAGTGGGACTGGGAGAGGGTTATCACAAGAGAGGACAGGACCCTCGACTATCTCATCTCGGTGGCACAGAATATAGTTAACGTTATCTGCGACACAAACGAGCTTCTTAAGGTGGATTTTCCCGAGCTTTCCGTAAATCTTAACCGCAATATGTTTGCCATAACCACAAGCGAGCTTGAGGAAATGTATCCCCACCTTACGCCCAAGGAAAGAGAGGACGCCATTACCAAAAAGCACGGCACCGTTCTGCTTATGCAGATCGGCTGTAAGCTGAAGAGCGGTATGCCCCACGACGGACGTGCCCCCGACTATGACGACTGGTCGCTCAACGGAGATATTCTCTTCTACAACGAGGTACTGGGACGTGCCTTTGAGATCTCCTCTATGGGTATCCGCGTGGATGAGGAATCGCTGGACCGTCAGCTTACCGAGAGGGGCTGTGACGACAGACGTGCTCTTCCCTTCCATAAGAAGCTTCTGGCAGGCGAGCTGCCCCTCTCTATCGGCGGCGGTATCGGTCAGTCAAGACTCTGCATGCTGATGATGGGCTGTGCTCATATCGGCGAGGTGCAGTCCAGCGTATGGGATAAGGAAACCGTTGACGGCTGTAAAAAGGCAGGAATCAGATTGCTGTAAAACACAAAAAGGGAGCAGATCGCTCCCTTTTTCTTAATAAATGTAAACTAATGTTAGAAAAAGCGACTCAAACGAGTCGCTTTTTTCTGTTTTTGGACTGCCAATGGCAGACCCTGCGAATTATTATGTATTCCGTATTTGTCTGTCAATCGCCGTAGGTATAGCGATAATAGCTTAAGCAGGGATAACCCTTGGGGCCGTACTCACAGTAGCAATCGCCGTCCTCGGGATCAAGTCGATGATTTCTGCCGCAATTAGAGCAGGAGCATCCGTCAAGCTTAAGAGCCTCGATGCTTCTTCCACACTGGGGACAGGTCATAGCCATATCCGAAACCTGCCTGCCACATTCATCACATTTAATAAAAGCCATTTAATTATCTCCTTTGCTCTATGAAATAATTCTGCACTCTGAATTTAGACGACCGATGGTCTCCACCATATTGCCTTCTCCTTGAGGAGAAGGTGTCAGCAAGCCTGACGGATGAGGTGTCAATGCCACACTCTTCACTCACTATATGTACTGATCGCAATAGACGCACTTGCCGTATTCGTCGAAGAGCTTCTTTATGCCTCTTTCGGTGCGACTGATGCAATGGGGATTCTGGCAGGAGGCACCCTTTCTTACCTTGCCGTCAAGGCGGCGGTCGTCAATACCCTTAGTGCCGAGGAGCATAAGGATAAGTGCCATTCTTATGTATCTGCCGTACATGGCCTGGTCAAAGTAATCGGCTCTGGGATCGTCGTCCACGTCCACGTTGATCTCGGTCACGCGGGGTAGCGGATGCATAATGGACAGATCCTCCTTTGCCATAACCAGCTTTGCAGCGGTAAGCTCGTAGGAGTCCTTAAGTCGCTCGTAATCCTCTCTTCTTTCAAATCGCTCTGCCTGGATCCTTGTCATATAGAGAATATCCAGCGAGGGAATTGCCGACTCAAGATTTTCGGTTTCCACGTATTCACAGCCACCGGTAAAGAGATGATCATCCTTCACGTAATCGGGAAGTGCAAGCTCCTCGGGAGAGATAAGCACGAAGCGTACGTTCTCATATCTGGACATAGCCGCAATAAGCGAATGCACCGTTCTGCCATACTTAAGGTCGCCGCACACACCGATAACAAGGTTGTTAAAGCGGCCCTTTTTCTTATAAATAGTCAAAAGGTCGGTCAGCGTCTGGGTGGGATGGAAATGACCGCCGTCGCCCGCATTGATGATGGGAACGGTGGCAACCCTGGATGCAACGATAGGTGCCCCCTCCTTCGGATGACGCATAGCAATAATATCCGAATAAGCACTGACCATTCTTATGGTGTCAGCCACGGTTTCGCCCTTGGCAACCGAGGAGGACGCCGCCTGATCAAAGCCAAGCACCTGTCCGCCAAGGCTCATCATAGCCGAGGTAAAGGACAGACGTGTCCTGGTAGAAGGCTCAAAGAAAAGAGCACCGAGGATCTTACCCTTACAGCTGTCGGCATAGACGTGTGGGTTTTTCATTATATCCGAGGCAAGACGGACAAGTCCGTCGATTTCCTCTGTCGAAAGGTCAAGTATGTTTACAAGGTTTCTCATATTTGATACTCCTAAATTCCCAAAAAATTGCGTTGGGTTGAGATAGAATTTGCGGCTTTTGCGACTGAAGCAATAGAAAACTATTGCGAGCTTGTCAGAAAACGCGGTTGTAGCCAAAAACACACCGTTTTCCTATAAATAACGAGGGGATTTTGAGATAAATAACGAGGGGATTTTGAGATAGAATTTGCGGCTCTCGACCCGAAGCTGTAGTAACCTACTGCGAGTGAGAAAACGCGGTTGTAGCCAAAAACGCACCGTTTTCCTATAAATAACGAGGGGATTTTGAGATAGAATTCGTGGCTCTCGACCCGAAGCTGTAGTAACCTACTGCGAGTGGGAGAGAACGCGGATTATAACCAAAAACGCACCGTTTTCCTATAAATAACGAGGGGATTTTGAGATAGAATTCGCGGCTCTCGACCCGAAGCTGTAGTAACCTACTGCGAGTGGGAGAGAACGCGGATTATAGCCAAAATGCACCGTTATTTTGCACCCCAAACCTTTAAGTAATTCTTTATCCTCTCAACGTTCTCGGTGTTGCTATCGTCCTCGGAGAGATATTCGATGATGTCGTATACGTCAACGACGGAGTATACGGGGAAGCCGAATTCCTCGCCAACCTCTGCCATGGCAGACTTCTCGCCCTTGCCCTTTTCCTTACGGTCAACCATAACGAAGGTAGCTATAACCTTCGCGTCAAGTGAGGAGAGGATCTCCATAGACTCACGGATAGCGGTGCCTGCGGTGATAACGTCCTCAACGATAACGATCTCCTCGCCTGCCTTAGGCTTATAGCCTACGAAAACGCCGCCCTCGCCGTGATCCTTTGCTTCCTTACGGTTGAAGAAGAAGGGGAGATCGAGGCCCTGGTTGGAAAGACCGACAGCAGGCGAAACAGCGATGGAAATGCCCTTGTATGCGGGGCCGTAAAGCACGCTTTTCTTATTGCCGACCTTCTCAAGATATGCCTTGGCGTAGAACTCACCGAGCTTTGCGATCTGGTCACCGGTCTTGATCTCGCCTGCGTTGATGAAATAGGGGATCTTTCTGCCGCTCTTAGCGGTGAAATCACCGAACTTAAGCACGCCTGCACTCTCTAAAAACTGTATAAATTCTCTCTTATAGCTTTCCATTTATCTTCTCCTTAACCAACGAATTCTCTTACGCATCTCTCATAAGCCGCAACGGGATCGGCTGCCGCGGTAATGGGTCTGCCGACTACGATATAATCCGAGCCGATTCTGTTTGCCTCGGCGGGAGTCATAACTCTCTTCTGATCGCCGACGTCACCGTCTGCAAAGCGTACGCCGGGGGTTACGGTAACAAAATCTCTGCCACAGGTGTCATGAACCTTGCCTGCCTCGAGGGGAGAGCAAACAACACCGTCAAGGCCAGCCGCCTTAGCACAGGATGCATAATGCATAACGACCTTATCGATAGGCTCCTTGATAAGAAGATCATTCTCCATAGACTCCTGGTCGGTGGAGGTAAGCTGAGTAACGGCGATAAGAATAGGTCTTGTGCCATCGGGTCTGGTAAGTCCCTCGATAGCTGCCTCCATCATTCTCTTAGTACCTGCCGCGTGAAGATTAGTCATATCCACGTCGAGTCTGGAGAGAACCGCCATACCCTTCTTAACGGTGTTAGGAATATCGTGAAGCTTAAGGTCGAGGAAGATCTTATGTCCTCTTCTCTTGATCTCTCTTACGATAGAGGGACCCTCTGCATAATAAAGCTCCATACCGATCTTAACGAAGGGCTTTACGTTGGTGAATTTGTCAAGAAAAGCAAATGTTTTCTCCGCACTGTCAAAATCGCAGGCGATGATTACGTCCTTTCCCATTACTGTACTCCTCCTATTATATCATTTAAATTTTTAATATTATATTTTTCCATAACTCTCGGCAGATCCTCGATGATCCTCTTACACGCAAGGGGATCGACAAGATTTGCGGCACCGACCTCAACGGCGGTAGCACCCGCAAGCATCATTTCGATAACGTCCTCCGCCGAGGAAACGCCGCCCATACCGATAACGGGAATGCTTACCGCGTGGGCAACCTGATAGACCATTCTTACCGCGACGGGAAAGATGGCGGGACCCGAAAAGCCACCCATCTTATTGGCGATAACCGGCCTTCTGGTACGCAGGTCTATTCTCATACCGAGAAGGGTGTTGATAAGGCTGATGCCGTCTGCACCTGCCGCCTCGCAGGCCTTGGCAATAGCAACGATGTCGGTAACGTTAGGCGAAAGCTTTACGATCACGGGCTTAGTCGTAACAGCCTTAACGGCTCTGACAACCTCTGCCGCACCCTCAGGACTGGTGCCAAACGCCATACCGCCGCCGTGAACGTTGGGACAGCTGATATTTACCTCAAGCCAGCCTACCTGCTCCTCCTTATCAAGAAGAGCACAGGTGTGCACGTATTCCTCTATAGAGAAGCCGGAAACGTTTGCCATAACCGGCTTGTTAAAGCATTTTTTAAGTCTGGGAAGCTCCTCGGAAATAACTCTATCCACACCGGGATTCTGAAGTCCGACGGCGTTGATCATTCCGTTAGGAGTCTCGGCAATTCTGGGAGTGGGGTTGCCGAAGCGAGCCTCTCTCGTGGTTCCCTTAAAGGAGAAGCTGCCGAGAATATTTATATCGTATATTTCTGCAAATTCATAGCCGAAGCCGAAGGTTCCCGACGCGGGAATAACGGGATTATCAAGCTCGATGCCAAGAAGATCTACCCTAGTAGAGAGCTTATCATTCTGCATTACCATAAAACCTCCTCCTTCTTCATAACCGGACCTTCCTTACAAATACGCTTGTAGCCGGTGATAGTCTTACAGGAGCAGCCCATACACGCACCGAAGCCACAGCCCATCCTCTCCTCGAAGGACATCTGTCCCGAGGTGGTGGTGGCGTTATAAACCGCCTTAAGCATAGGCTCGGGGCCGCAGGTGTAGAAATAGCTGTAATCCACGCCCTCCATGGCGGTGGTAACAAATCCCTTAACACCGTACGAGCCGTCTGCGGTAGCAACGATGACGTCGGCACCAAGGGCGGCAAATTCCTGCTCGTAGAACACCTCGTCCGCCTTGTTAAAGCCGAGGATAACGGTAGGTCTTTTGCCCTCGGAAATAAGCCTTTTACAAAGCATATAGAGGGGAGGAACGCCAACGCCACCGCCAAGCAGCAGAGGTCTGTCGCCCGAAAGAGAGGTGTCGTAGCCGTTGCCAAGACCTGTGAGCAGATCAAGGCTGTCGCCTGCACACATTTTGCTCATCTGCTCGGTGCCGCGGCCTACTACCTTATATATAAGAGTGAGGATATCTCCCTCCACGTCGCATACCGAAATAGGTCTGCGAAGGAAAAGACCGTCAAGCTTTATATTTACAAACTGACCGCATCTGATACCCTCGGTATCGCCTTTTAGGGTCATAATGTAAACATTACTTGTCAAATTATCATTTTTGGTTATAGTAAAAACCGAATTTTTCATTTTATTACCAATCCAATTCCGATTTCTTTATTAAGCGTCGATGGTGGAGATAGTCAGCGTCGTTTCCTCAAGGACGTCGAGAAGCACACGGACGGTGTCAAGAGAGGTGAACACGGTAACGTTGTTCTCCGTCGCATACTTTCTGATCTCAAAGCCGTCACGGGTAACGCCCGAAGAGGAGGAGTCGGAGGTGTTGATAACGTATGCAATATGGCCCTGTCTGATGGAATCGGCGATCTCCTCCGAGCCGTCGGAGAGCTTCTTCAGAACGTGGGTGCGAATGCCGTTTTCCTTAAGGAATCTGGCAGTGCCCTCGGTAGCCTCGATATTGAAGCCAAGGTTATAGAAGCGGCGGATAAGAGGCAGCGACTCTGCCTTATCACAGTCGGCGATGGTTGCGAGGACGGTACCGTAGTTCTGCAGATGCATGCCCGACGCCTGAAGTGCCTTATAAAGTGCACGGTAGTACTTGTCATCGTAGCCGATTGCCTCACCTGTGGACTTCATCTCGGGAGAGAGGTATGCGTCAAGTCCGCGAAGCTTGTTGAAGGAGAATACAGGCACCTTAACGTACCATCTCTTCTTCTCCTCGGGGTAGAGGTCGAATATTCCCTGCTCCTTAAGTGTCTTGCCAAGGATACACTCGGTGGCGATATCCGCCAGGCTGTAGCCTGTCGCTTTAGAAAGGAAGGGTACGGTTCTGGAGGAGCGAGGATTAACCTCGATGATATAAACCTCATCGTTCTTATCAACGATGAACTGAATGTTATAAAGACCTACGATGCCGATACCAAGGCCAAGCTTCTTTGCATACTGAAGGATGATGCCCTTAACCTTATCCGAGATGGAGAAGGCGGGATAAACGCTGATGGAGTCGCCCGAATGGATACCCGTACGCTCTACAAGCTCCATAATTCCGGGCACAAACACGTTGCGTCCGTCACAGATGGCGTCAACCTCAACCACCTTACCGCTGATATACTTGTCAACGAGAACAGGCTTGTCCTCATCGATCTCAACGGCGGTCTTAAGGTAGTGACGAAGCTGCTCCTCGTTGGCAACGATCTGCATAGCACGGCCGCCAAGCACGAAGGAGGGACGAACCAGAACGGGATAACCAACTCTTGCCGCAGCGGCAACGCCATCCTCGATCTTAGTAACCGCACTGCCCTCGGGCTGAGGAATGCCAAGCTCCTTAAGAAGCTTCTCGAAGGCATCTCTGTTCTCCGCCTTATCAATAGCCGCACAGTCTGTGCCGATGATCTTAACGCCAAGTCTGTCGAGGGGAGCCGCCAGGTTAATGGCAGTCTGTCCGCCGAGAGATGCTATAACGCCCTCAGGCTTTTCAAACTCGATGATATTCATAACGTCCTCGGTGGTCAGAGGCTCGAAGTAGAGCTTGTCCGCCGTGGTATAGTCGGTGGAAACGGTTTCGGGGTTATTGTTAATGATAATAGCCTCGTAGCCGGATTTTTTAATGGTGGAAACCGCGTGAACGGTGGAATAGTCGAACTCAACGCCCTGGCCAATACGGATAGGACCTGCACCAAGCACAACTATTTTCTTTTTCTCGGTAAGGATAGAGGTGTTATCTCCGCTATAGGAGGAGTAGAAGTAAGGAATATATGCACCCGTGTGGCAGGTATCAACCATACGGAAGGAGGGAATAACGCCCCACTTACGACGGTAATCCATAACCTCCCTCTCGGTCATTCCCCAGATCTTAGCAAGATATCTGTCGGAAAATCCCATCTTCTTTGCATCACGGAGAGTGCCTGCATCGCGGTTTTCACGAAGGATGGCTTCAAAATCAACGATGCCCAAAAGCTTCTCAAGGAAGAAGGGGGTTATCTTGGTGATGCTATGGATCTCATCAACGCTGACGCCGCGGCGGAAAAGCTCTGCGATAGCGAAGATATTATCATCTCTGAACTGGGTGAGATATTCCTTTATCTCACCGTCTGTCATGGAATCGAACTTATGGTGGTAGAGGTGGTAAACGCCGGTTTCAAGCGAGCGGATACCCTTAAGCAGACTCTCCTCGAAGGTAGAGCCGATGCCCATGATCTCACCTGTGGCCTTCATCTGTGTACCAAGGGTGTTGGATGCGGCGGTGAACTTATCGAAGGGGAATCTCGGCAGCTTTGTAATAACGTAATCCAGTCTGGGCTCGAAGGCGGCGGTGGTGTTGGCGATCTTTATCTCGTCGAGAGTCATACCAACGGCGATCTTAGCAGTAACGCGGGCGATAGGATAGCCCGACGCCTTGGATGCCAGAGCCGAGCTTCTCGATACTCTGGGGTTTACCTCGATAAGATAATACTCGCTGGTGTGGGGATTAAGTGCGAACTGAACGTTACAGCCGCCCTCGATCTTAAGCTCCTTGATCAGCTTGATAGCCGAGTCGTTAAGCATCTTCTTATCCTCATCGGAGAGAGTCATTATGGGAGCGACAACGATAGAGTCGCCTGTGTGAACGCCAACGGGATCGATATTCTCCATACCGCAGATGGTGATGGCGTGATCGCTGCCGTCACGCATAACCTCGAACTCGATCTCCTTATATCCCTTAACGCTCTTCTCAATAAGAACCTGGTGAACGGGAGAAAGCTTGAAGGCGTTAATGCCTATCTCGATAAGCTCCTCCTCGTTGTTTGCAAAGCCGCCACCGGTACCGCCGAGGGTAAAGGCGGGACGAAGCACAACAGGGTAGCCGATCCTCTCAGCCGCCGCCCTTGCCTCGTCAAGATTATAGGTTATCTCGGAGGGAATGGTAGGCTCGCCGATGGACTGGCAAAGCTCCTTGAACAGCTCTCTGTCCTCCGCCCTCTCGATAGATTCCGAGCTGGTGCCGAGAAGCTCTACGCGGCACTCCTTAAGAATGCCCTTCTTCTCCAGCTGCATAGCAAGGTTAAGGCCGGTCTGTCCGCCGATGCCGGGAAGAATGGCGTCGGGACGCTCGTATCTGAGAATTTTTGCAATATACTCAAGAGTGAGAGGCTCCATATATACCTTATCCGCAATAGCGGTGTCGGTCATAATGGTGGCAGGGTTGGAGTTGACGAGAACGACCTCGTAGCCCTCCTCCTTAAGTGCAAGGCAGGCCTGGGTGCCTGCGTAATCGAACTCTGCCGCCTGACCGATAACGATAGGGCCGGAGCCGATGATCATAATTCTTTTTATATCTGTTCTCTTTGCCATTTTTTTATTCCTCGCTTAATCTAAATCTGAGTATACTGTTTTTCCTTCATATACGGTGAGAAGACATCTGCCGTATACAGTAGCACCCTCGAAGGGTGTTGCCTTACCCTTGGACAAAAAGTCCTTCGGGTCGATCTTATATTTTTCGTCCAGCTTAAATACCGTAAAGCCGGGATCGGTCTTTATCTTAAATCGCTCTCGCGGAACGACCGACATAAGCTCCACCAGTCTTTCAAGAGTTATTATTCCCGTCCTTACAAAATTAGTGTACATCAGGGGGAAGGAGCTTTCGATTCCCACAACGCCCATAGCACTCTTCTCAAGTCCCCGGGACTTCTCCTCCTCCGAGTGAGGTGCGTGGTCGGTGGCGATCATATCAACCGTACCGTCAAGCAGACCCGCAAGCATAGCCTCTCTGTCCTCGGGTGAGCGAAGTGGAGGATTCATCTTGAATCTGCCATGCTCCTCAAGGTGCGAGTCGTCAAGGAGCAGATAGTGGGGCCCGGTTTCGCAGGTGACGTCAAGACCCTCGGCCTTCGCCCGTCTGATGACCTCCACGCTCTCCTTAGTGGAAACGTGACATATATGGTATGAGCAGCCGCTCTCACGGACAAGCTCCATATCTCTGGCAATCGGTCCCCACTCGCTCTCCGAGCAGATGCCTCGGTGTCCGTGGGCTCTGGCGTATTCGCCGTCGTGAATATATCCGCCACGCAGCAGCGAATTATCCTCGCAGTGAGCAACTATCATCTTGCCGAGAGCCTTCGCCTCACCCATAGCGGCAAGCATCATATCTCTGTCCTGCACTCCGCGGCCGTCATCCGAGAAGCCGCACACAAAATCCGCCATATCCTTAAGATCGGCAAGGCATTCGCCCGCCTCACCCTTAGTGATAGTACCGTAGGGAATAACCGCAATGGAGGCGTCGCGACGGATTATCTCAAGCTGTCTTTCAAGATTTTCTCTCGAATCGGGGGTGGGATTAAGGTTAGGCATCGAGCATACCGCAGTAAATCCGCCCCTGGCAGAAGCCGCCGTACCGCTGGCGATGGTTTCCTTATAAGAAAAACCCGGCTCTCTGAGATGAACGTGAACATCACAGAAACCGGGCAATATAACAGCATTATCAAAAATAGCAGAAGGATCAAAAGCGGATACATCCCCTGCAAAAACAGAAAGAGAGGTGCCGTCAAAAAGCATATCAGACTTATTCATAGAGCCGTTTTCATAAACAAGAGCACCGCGGAACAAGGCCATCATAATACACATCTCCTATACATCATATTATTTCACATTATTATAACATAGTATTATTTTAAAGTCAATATGGAGATGGTGAAAACATATTTTCTTTTTTTGTCATCTGCTTGTGCAAACTGTACAATATCGTCACCCACTGCACGCCGAAAAGTTTGGAGGGGTCGTGTACTTACAAAGCTAAAAAAATATGCTAAAATAAGCCTGTAAGCTTACAATCCAAAAATGAAAGGAACACACAAATGGCAAAAAGAAGAATGCTGGCAATAGACGTGGTAGAAAGCGACGCCTTTTGCTCGCTTAAGGCATCTGCACAGATGCTATATTTACACCTCAATTTAAATGCGGATGACGACGGCGTTGTGGATAAGTGGAAAAACACACTCCGCTACCTCAAGGTAAAGAGTGAGCATCTCGACTCGCTGTTAGATGCAGGCTACGTTATAATGCTGGATAGCGGTGCTATCCTTATCTCTGACTGGCTTATACATAACAGGATACGCAACGACAGGTATATCGAAGGTACCTACTCAGACGAGCTAGCTACACTCCAGGTATCACCGACAGGTAGATATTTCAAGGGCTGAGGGCATCTTTTGGTTGTCACAGGTAAGGATAGGTAAGGTTAGGTAAGGATAGGTAAGGTCAGGTCAGTGTAGGTAAGGTCAGGCAAGGTGAGGACAGGCTTTACTACCATAATCTTCTTACATTCATTCTTACCCTGCCTGCGGCAAGCTTTCGCTTTTTCGGTTATCAACCGTTTTTGTCTGCTAATTAAATTTAAAAGAGGTGCATCAAAGCGACACACCTCTTAAAACGGTTAAAATTATTCTGTTCTGAGTGCTACAACGGGATCCTTATTTGCCGCACTCTTTGCGGGTGCAAGTCCCGATATAAGAGTAAGGACTATGCTGAGGGTAACGAGGAACACCGCGTTGGATGCGGGAAGAGCCGCAATATTCGGGTAGCTGATAAGGGGTCTGAGAATCACGTTTACTATGGCGGAGATAAGGTAGGTTGCACCGATGCCGAACAGACCTGCCAGAAGTCCGATAATAGCCGTCTCTGCCATGAAGAGATTAGAAACGTCACGCTTTCGTCCACCGAGGGAACGGATAACGCCGATCTCCTTGATACGCTCAACCACAGATACGTAGGTAATAATTCCGATCATAACCGTGGATACCACAAGCGATATGGAGGTAAAGGCTATCAGTGCGTAGGAGATAATATCTATCATGGTGTTGAGCATATTGACAATAAGCTCAAGGGTGTCGGTGTAGGTTATCTCGCGTCTTTGCTCACCGTCGATCTCCACGCCGTTTACCGTCAGGGTCATATCCTCGTCATTCCATCTGTCAAGATACTCGGTAACCAGGTTCTTATCATCGAAGGATATGGGATATATCTTTACGTTAGAGGCAAGGTCGTTGCCGCCAAGGGACGTAGCTACAGAGGATCTGGTGGAATAGGAGTACACGTTCTCAGCCTTCTTATTATTTCTCTCCCCCACGATCTCTCCACCGTCAAGTGCATCGTAGGGAAGATAATCGAAGCTGTAGGTGAAGCTCATGATCATATCCTCTGCCTTCTCGGGATCGCCGATAAGGTAATCTATGAACTCAGAGTCGGAGTTGACGTCAAGGATATGCTTGGTAAGTGCCTCGGTGTAATAGATGCCCGAGGTGAGAACACCGTAGGAGATGTTTTCGTTGGGAGTAAGAATACCAACGACCTTAAGGGTCATGCCCTCACTGCTTCTGTCATCCATCTCGCCCTTATATACGGGTGCGGTGGTAACGGTATCACCTGTAATGGGGTTGCTGATGGTGACCTCGGTGGTGCTGAAAACGGTATCGGTGGGATACCACATCAGAGTTTTGCCAAGCAGCTCGTCATAGGTGAAGTATTCACGGTAAAGCGATTCGTTGTATACGGGATTTCCGTCCTCATCCTTGTCAGCCGCCTTATGAATGATCTCAAGGAACTCTGCCTCGGTGTAATAACCGAGCCTTGCAAGAAGAAGATCGGACAGCTCGTCATTGGAGTCCAGGACAAGCATAATCTCATCGGGCTCGTCGGCTACCTCGCCTGCGGCAACGATATACTGGCTGAGTATATATTCATTATTGTTGGGAGCCTGAACCATATTGGGAGCAAGACGGTCTACCATAGATGCAAGGTCGGAATAATCGGTTCCTGACAGCACAGCCTTATAAATGTCCGAAACCTGCTTTAAGGACATGTGCCGTCCATCTCCGCCTGGGATCTCGTAGAAATCGGTAAACACCGTTCTCGAAAGATCAAGTCCGTATCCGAACACGATGGCGTTATAGTATTCCTTAGGCATAGCCTTTATATACTCGATATACTCGGAAGTAATCTCATTTTCAACCAGCATGGTGTCGAAGGTATCGCTGGTCTTGATAAGATGCTCGACAATGGAGGAGATATATACGCTGTTTGGATGCTTGATAATATCAATCTTGTCGTCGGTATCCATCATTTTGGTTATAGCGTTCAGGTCGAAGGCATTCTTCTGAATGGTGATGGGGTTACCCGACAGCATATCGTCCTGCATGGAGGCGATATAGCCCTTGATGCCTGCGGAGAAGGCAAGAACCATGGCAATACCGATAATACCGATAGAGCCGGCAAAGCCGACCATGGTGGTTCTGCCCTTCTTGGAGATAAGGTTACGGGCGGAAAGACGGAAGGCGGTAAGCAAGGACATCTTCGCCTTTTCCTTAGTCTTTTTCTTCGCCTTTTTATCCTTAGCGGCAGTCTGCTCCTTTGCAAGAGCCTTTTCCCTCTCGGCATTTACAAGCTCGGAGTACTCGGCGTCGCTTACGGGATTTGTATCCTCGATGATCTGACCGTCAAGGAGTCTTACTATTCTGGTGGAATACTGCTCGGCAAGCTCGGGGTTATGGGTTACCATGATAACAAGCCTTTCGCCCGCGATCTCACGGATAAGCTCCATTATCTGCACGCTGGTGACCGTATCAAGTGCACCGGTAGGCTCGTCGGCGAGAAGGATCTCAGGCTCGTTTACCAATGCACGTGCGATAGCAACACGCTGACACTGACCGCCGGAGAGCTGATTCGGACGCTTGTAATACTGATCCGACAGACCAACCTTATCAAGAGCCGCCTTAGAGCGTCTGATCCTCTCCTCCTTATCAAGACCTGCAATAGTGAGGGCAAGCTCTACGTTGCCAAGCACGGTCTGGTGAGGAATAAGGTTATAGCTCTGGAAGATGAAGCCTACTCTATGGTTTCTGTACACGTCCCAGTCGCGATCGCGATAGAGCTTTGTGCTCTTGCCGTTGATGATAAGATCGCCGGAGGTATATCTGTCAAGACCGCCCACGATATTAAGCATAGTGGTCTTGCCACAGCCGGAGGGACCGAGTATGGAAACAAACTCCTTGTCACGAAAGACGATATCCACACCTCGAAGGGCGTTTACCGTTTCGGAGGAGGTGACGTAATCCTTTATTATATTGCGTAATTCAAGCATAAGTTTCTACCCTTCAAAAATTCAGTTAGAATAATTATATACAAAAAATATGAACAAATAAGGCATATCCGATAAACAAATATAAAATTTCCAAAAACTGCTGGATTATTCCACCTTCAGCTGTCTTACCCAGATGCCCTTATGCACCAGGATAAGTCCGGGAATCAGCTTAAGATTCTCCACCACCAGAACGATGGGAAGGAAGAGCTTAAAGGGAATGGCTGTAAGATATGCAATACAGAACACCACGGGCATAACTATCACCCAGGCGTAGACGCTGTCAAAGAGCATTGTGACGAACACCCTGCCGCCCGATCGGATGGTGTAATAGGTGGATGTTGCCAGAGCCGCCGCAGGCATCGTCAGTGCAAAGCAGACCATTATATAGGACGAAAGCTCTCTGACCGCCTCGGTGGTGTTGTAAAGGAGAGGGAATACGGTGGATAAAAGCAGCTGAATGCCCATCATAATGCCGCCCATAAATACCGCGAAGGCAAGCAGCTTTCTATCGGTTTCCTTCGCCTCCTCAAGCTCGCCTGCACCGAGCAGGTTGCCCACGATTATGGCAATAGAGGAGCTTAGGGCAAAGTAGGCTACGCTAAGGAGATTCTGCAGGGTAAAGGAGATGTTCATAGCTGCAACTATGTCGGTGCCGCGGGTGGAATAGCACTGATTGCTGACGGTGACGGAGAGCGACCAGAACAGCTCGTTTGCAAGAATGGGGGCACCCTTTACTATAACCTGCTTAACCAAGGACAAAGGCACCTTAAAGCCACGGAACAGACCGACGGCAAAGGGACACTTTTTCTTATGAGTATGAGTCCAGATTATAAGAATGAATACCTCAACGAATCTGGAGAGGGCGGTTGCTATCGCCGCACCCACTACCCCAAGGGCAGGAAGGCCGAAAAGACCGAATATAAGCAGAATGTTGAATACGAAATTAGTAACGATGGAGGCAACGCTGGCAGCCATGGGAACTACGGTTTCTCCCGTTTCACGCAGGGTGGAGGCATATACCTGAGATACTGCGAAGGGGATAAGACCGATCAGAATAAAGCCAAGATAGTCCTGACCCGATTTGAACACCAGTCCAAGATCAATATCCTCGGTTTCCTTACTGAGAAAGCTGTTGATAAGGAAATCGCCGCAGGTGCTGAGTATAGTAATACCGATAACACCAACCACGGCACAGATGACCAGCTTGATGCGAAGGGTATGACGCACACCCTCGGTATCTCCTCTGCCATTAAACTGGGCAGTGAAGATGCCCGCACCCGAAATTGCACCGAATATGGCAAGGTTGAACACGAAGATAAACTGGTTAACTATGGCAACGCCCGACATCTGCTCCGTACCCAGCGAGCCGACCATAAGGTTGTCAAGCAGGTTTACCAGGTTGGTCACGGCGTTCTGTATTATCATTGGCACGGTGATGGCGAGAACACGCTTATAAAACGCACGGTCACCGATATAGGATCTCATAATTTGCTTGAATTTCATTTTTTCCTCTTAGTTCTGTTAAAATATGTCAATTAAAAATATTGTATCATATAGCAGAGCAAAAATCAACAGTATTTTTTATTTTAGAAAAATGATTTTACCCACATTTTTAAATCGAGAAAAAAGAAAAAACGCCGTGTTTTAGTCAAAAACTCGGCGTTATGTAAACAATATTTTACAAAAATCAGATTTCGAAGCCTACGAGCAGTCCGCCCTGCTCGGCATAGAAGGAGCAAAGTCCGCCTGCGGTGGAAATATCAATTTCGGCATTCGGGAATTTTTCAAGGATCTTAGCCTTCAGCATCTCTGCAGATGAGGGATTATTGGCGTGGTGGATCTTCACCCTGCCGCCCGCGTAGCCGTCACCTATCATATTGGAGAGCAGATCGGCAATACAGCCCGAAGCACCGCGGGACTTACAGATCATTTCAAGGGTGCCAACCTCGCTGGCTCTGCCGATGGCACGAATGCCGAGGAGCCCGGCCATTTTCGCCACTATGGGACTGACTCTGCCGTTGTTGGCAAGATTGTGCATGGATTCCAGGGCGAAAAGAAGCCTGGTGTGATTAAGATTATAGTCGGAGATCTCCTCCTTGATCTCGGAAAACTCCTTGCCCGAGTTGATAAGCTGGCGAAGCTTCTCGATAACCAATGCGTTCTCAGGGCCCGTGGAGAGGCTGTCGATCACGTGGATATTTCTCTCAGGATGTGCCTCGGCATATTCTCTCGCGGCAATAGAAGCCGCATTGAAGCTGCCCGAAAGGTTGCCGGTAATGGTGATGCAGAAAACGTTATCGCTGTCACCGAAGGCCTCCAGAAACTCTGCCGAATTAGGACAGGAGGAGCGGGATTTTCCCTTATATTTCTTAAGATCTGCCAGCATAGACACTACGTCAAGTGAGGAATCGTCAAGATATTCCTTCTCGTCCGTAATGATCTTCAGAGGTGTACTTGCAAAGTCTATGCCCGAAAGCTCTTTTACGTCTGATGATGAGTCGGATACTATTTTGTAGCTCATGGTTTTCTCCTCTCTTTTTTTATTTAATTTTACCATATTTTCAAAAAAACGTCAACCGTTTAGCCGTTTTTTTAACATTTATGAGTCAAGTATAGCCGTATCGGTCGGCTCGGTCGGGGAAAATAACAACTATATTTTTGCCCTTATTCTCTGCCCTTTTAGCCACCGAAACGGCGGCAGTAAGAGCCGCACCCGAGGATATTCCGACAGCTATGCCCTCCCGCCTTGCCAGCAGCTCACGGGCGGCGATCGCAGCATCTGTATGAACCGTCATCACCTCGTCAACCAGGTCGGGTCTGAAAAGCGGTGGCAAAAAGCCTGCACCAATGCCCGCAATACCGTGCCGACCTGCTCTGCCACCCGACAAAACCGCAGATTCCAGAGGCTCCACCGCCACGACTTTTACAGAGGGCAGTCTTTCCTTAAGAAACCGTGCGACTCCGCTTATGGTTCCGCCGCTGCCAACTCCCGCTACCAGTATATCAACTCTACCAAAAATATCGTTAAAAATCTCCCATGCAGTAGTCTTATAGTGAGCTGATTCGTTATTTTTGTTAGTAAATTGGCCTAACGTATGGCCGTTTTTTATTTCAATGGTCATTTCCGCTGCCCGATCTATCGCTCCCTGCATTCCCTCCTCGGCAGGGGTTGGCACCACCTCGGCACCGTAGGATCTTATCATAGAAGCTCGCTCTTTTGACATATTCTCCGGCATCAGAATGATCGCCCGAAGGCCGAGGGACGCCGAAAGCATAGCCAGGGAGATGCCAAGATTACCGCTGGTGGGCTCGATTATTACGCTACCCTGCGAGAGTCCCTGACCCATAGCCGCCGTAAGCATCTCTATAGCCGCCCTATCCTTTACCGATCCCGATGGGTTATAGCCCTCAAGCTTTGCATACAGTCCTGCCTTTAGTCCGAAATACTCCTCCATCCTACCAAGACGGACAAGGGGAGTTCTGCCGATCAGAGAAATAACCGATGACTTCATTTATTTTTCCTCCAAAAGATTATTGACAAAGGGTTTATCTATGATATATAATATACACACTAAGATAAAAATATAAGGACTAACGCTATGAAAATAATTAAAAGAAACGGAGCAGAGGCCCTCTTCGACAAAAGTAAAATATACGCCGCAGTAAGCAAGGCAAACGACGCGGTCGAGCCCATCCACCGCATAAGCCGTGAGCAGATACAGCAGATCACCGACAAGGTGGCAGACAAATGCGAGATGCTTGGACGTGCGACCGAGGTGGAGGAGATACAGGATATGGTGGAGCGAGAGATAATGTCCCTCGGTGCCTTCACCCTTGCAAAGACCTATATCACCTATCGCTACACCCGTGAGTTGGTGCGTAAGTCCAACACCACCGACGATCGCATCATGTCGCTTATCGAATGCTCCAACGAGGAGATAAAGCAGGAAAACTCTAATAAAAATCCCACCGTCAACTCTATTCAGCGTGACTATATGGCCGGCGAGGTATCAAAGGATCTGACACGCAGGATCCTTCTGCCACCCGATATCGTCAAGGCACATGAGGAGGGCATAATCCACTTCCACGACGCAGATTACTTTGCCCAGCACATGCATAACTGCGACCTGGTAAACCTGGAGGATATGCTGCAGAACGGAACGGTCATCAGCGGCACGCTTATCGAAAGACCCAGAAGCTTTTCCACCGCCTGCAATATTGCGACCCAGATAATCGCCCAGGTTGCCTCCAACCAGTACGGCGGTCAGTCCATCAGCCTTACCCACCTTGCTCCCTTCGTTGACGTGAGCAGAAAAAAGATAAGAAAAAAGGTCATCGAGGAGCTTTCCGACGCGGGTATCAGCTTTGACGATGTCCAGGTTGACAGAATCACCGAGCTAAGACTCCGCGAGGAGATCAACCGCGGCGTTCAGTGTATACAGTACCAGGTGGTCACTCTGCTGACGACCAACGGCCAGGCACCCTTTATCACCGTGTTTATGTATCTTGGCGAGGCAAAGGACGAGCGTACCAAGGAGGATCTTGCCCTCATCATTGAGGAGGTGCTGAACCAGCGTATCCAGGGCGTCAAGAACGAGGCAGGTATATGGATCACGCCCGCCTTCCCCAAGCTTATCTACGTGCTTGAGGAGGATAATATTAACGAGGATTCCAAATACTACTACCTTACCCGTCTTGCCGCAAAATGCACCGCAAAACGTATGGTTCCCGACTATATTTCGGAAAAGATAATGCTTAAAAATAAGGTGGACAAGAACGGTGACGGACAGTGCTACACCTGTATGGGCTGTCGCTCCTTCCTTACCCCTTACGTTGACGAGAACGGAAGGCCCAAGTACTACGGCAGATTCAATCAGGGTGTGGTTACGGTAAACCTGGTGGACATCGGTCTGTCTGCCAAGGGCGATATGGATCGCTTCAGAAAGATATTCGACGAGAGAATGGAGCTGTGCCACAAGGCATTACGCTGTCGACACGAAAGACTGCTCGGCACTCCCTCCGACGCCGCACCTGTGCTATGGCAATACGGTGCATTGACCAGGCTTAAGCCGGGCGAGAGGATCGACAAATACCTCTATGGCGGCTACTCTACCCTTTCCCTTGGCTATGCGGGACTGTGGGAATGCGTGCTGGCTCTGTCGGGCAAGAAGCTTACCGAGCCAGAGGGCGAGGCTCTCGGCCTTGAGATAATGAATATGCTCAACTCCTACACTGCAAAATGGAAGGCAGCAGAGAACATCGACTACTCGCTTTACGGCACGCCTCTTGAAAGCACAACCTACAAGTTTGCGAAATGTCTGCAGGCAAGATTCGGCATCATTGAGGGCATAACCGACAGGACGTATATAACTAATTCCTACCACGTTCACGTGACCGAGGAGATAGACGCCTTCGAAAAGCTGTCCCTTGAGGCGAAGTTCCAGGCACTGTCCCCCGGCGGAGCGATCTCCTACGTGGAGGTACCCGATATGCAGAATAATATCGAGGCGGTGCTTGACGTTATGCGATATATCTACGATCACATTATGTACGCCGAGCTTAATACCAAGAGCGATTACTGTCAGGATTGCGGCTACGACGGCGAGATATCGGTCGTAGAGGACAAGGGCAAGCTGGTATGGGAGTGTCCCAACTGTAAAAACAGAGATCAACGCAAAATGAACGTGGCAAGACGTACCTGCGGATATATCGGCACACAGTACTGGAACCAGGGTAGAACCAGCGAGATAAAGGATCGAGTTCTGCATCTTTAAAGGACGAAAAACGGTGAAAACACACCGTTTTGCCAATAATACTTTACATTTATACAAAAAGCTCCCGATTTTGGGAGCTTTTTATTTTTTTAACTAAGGCTGTTTTTCATCTCACTCATCATGCCCTTTACCTGACTTGATTTTTCCATAAAAAAGCCCTTTACCCTATTTGAAATGCTCATCACACCCACAGTTGCAAGTCCGATAAGAGCCAGGGATACGTAAGGATGTCGCATCATTCGTCCTTTTTTACTTTGAAACATTATTATTCTCCTTTTTTAGAGTTAAATATATTTTAACCGACCGAGCAAAAATTATTTATATCATTGACAAAGCTTTAATATTGTTGTAAAATAAAGGTGTAAGGATGACATCAACCGAGGAAAAATGCCTCGGGAAAGGAATAAAAATGATCAGATGCAAGAACTGCGGATATAAAAATCCATGCTACGAAAGAGCTTGTCCCGAATGCTCTGCCCCCTACGAGCTTAGCGATGGCGAATGCCTGGAGCTTATGGAGGAGGCGAAAAGACTGCGGGACAGAAACGACTTTATTCGTGCGGTGGACATATATAAGCTGCTGGCGGCGGTGGGTAACCGCGATGGCGAAAGAGAGCTTGCCCTCGTGCTGGAGAGAGGCATTCTGCTGCCCAGAGATTACGAGGCGGCGGTAAATTACTACTCCTCTGCGGCAATCAAGGGTGACGCATACTCTGCCTTCAAGCACGCACGCACTCTGGTCGGCAACGACGCACTCAGCGATTTCTGGCTGGCGTACTCGGCTCTTATGGGCTGTAGGGAGGCCTATCCCGACGCCTTTGCACTCTATTCCAGATACAAGGAGAGAGCAACGGCGGCATACTATTGCTCGCTTATTGCAGAGGAGGAGGACACCGACGCGATCATTGAAATGGCAAGACGCCATCTGTACGGTGACGGTGTTGAGCAGAATGAGAGAATGGCGAAGTGGTATATGGAGCGTATCGACCGCGTTCCCCTCCATGCTCTCAAGCTGCAGAGAAGGCTGCAGGCGGTGGAGGGACGTGCCCTTCGTCCCGAGCTACCCAGATTTACCGAGAGAAACAGAATTATAGAAAGACTTATCGGCTCGGCAAGGAAGCACGGCTTTAACAAGGTGCTGCTTTCGCTCTGTCAGCTTTATGCAGAGAACGGCACGAAGGATGCAGGCGTTTTCCTCGCCCTGCTTCACATTGAGGGAATCGAGTTCCAGCAGAACGTTGAGCTTGGTATAAATATGTTAGAGGATGCGGTTCGCTCAGGATCGGTCATTGGTGCAAAGCTGCTGGGTGATCTTTACGCCGGCGGTGAACATACCGACGTCGACACCGACCGTGCCGCACATTATTACAGACAGGCGGCAGCCCTCGGCGGTGAGGGAGAGCAGGAGGCACTGGGCGATATTTTCCATAACGGAGTAGTATCGGAGCCCGACTACGCCCTCGCCCTCTCGCTATATGAAAACGGTGCCGCGGCAGGCAGCTTCGGTTGTCAGAGAAAGCTTAAGCTTATGCACGAGGAGCGTGAGAGATTCTACATAGACGCCACCCATCTTGAGCGTACGGCTCCCGACGAGGCATTTCTCCTATTCAAAAAGTCGGTGGAGGCAGGCTATCTCCCCGCCCACGCACGAATCGGCTGGTATTACGAGAGAGGCATCGGCACCAAGGTGGATCGCAAGGCGGCATTCCGTCATTACAAGGCGGCCTATGACGCGGGTGACAAGCGTGCCATCGAGAGCCTGGGCAGATGCTATGCAAGAGGCATCGGCGTTGCATTTAACTTTGAGAAGGCCTCCGAGCTGCTTTCGGTAGCGAGAGAAATGGGCTCACATTCGGCTGACAAGGAGCTTTTCCGCATTTACGAGAACAAAAAGAAGCACATGATCCGCTCGCTCTACTCCACTGCTACCCGTCTTTACTATCAGAGAAAATACGACGTGGCACGCAGCATGCTTGAGGTATGTATGCAGCTGGGTCTTGGCGAGGCGACCTATTCCATCGGCTGTCTTTACGAGTTCGGCATCACCACCGATCCTGACAGAAAGACCGCACTTCGCTACTATAAGAAGGCATACGAGCAGGGCTACAGCGACCCAAGACAGTATCACAAGCAGAGCATGCTCCGTATCTGGAAGCAGAAATAATATTTCAAAACAAAAAAGCAGGTAGATTTCTACCTGCTTTTTCTATTATCGGGTAAAGCCCGATTTTTTATTTGTCGAGAGGATAGGCTCTTCTCTCATCGAGAGTTACAACGTCGGGCCAATCCACGATCATCTCGTTGAAGATGTTCTGATATGCACGGATAACGAAGTAATCATCGCCGTAATAGCCGAAGATCTCCTCGGCACACTCCTCAACGAACTTTTCGTACTCCGCATCGGTGTAATCATCCTTAGTCTTGCCCTCGTACTCAAGGTACTGAGCAACGTACTCGTCAAGATACTCCTTACGAACACGCTCGTACTCTGCATTAAACTCCTCGTCGGTGGGAAGAACGCCCTCTGCCCTCATAATGAAGAACATAGCCATTCTGTCAAGGATAGCATTCTCTGCCATCTCTCTTACGAAGGTCTCCCAGTTCTGAGTAGCCTTAAGGCCAAGGTATGCGGGAATGTACTTTTCAAAGGTATCGTAGGTAACGTACTGGTAGGTTGCGTTGTTGAACACCTTACCGCCTGAGGAAACGTACTGGATTCTCAGCTCGTTTACATAGTAGTCGAACATCTCGTCAACAAGGTAGGTGGGGAACTTCTTACCCACGAGGATATCCTCGTAGTATTCCCAGATAGCCTGCTGAACGAGGGTTGCATACTGATCCTCGTAAATGCCGTTAAGGGTCTCGGCAGCAAAGCTGCGGTACTTCTCCACGAGAGTATCGCCCTCGTACTCGTTAAGCTGCTCGAGAGTAAGGTTAAGCTCCTCGTTCTCGATCTCGCTCTTAAGATACTCGTCGGTGAACTCGGGACAGTCGTATACGATAACGCCATCAACGTAAACCTCAAAGTATGCGGTTTCGTTACGGAGATCGGTCTTGGAGTAATCATAGGGGAAGTAGCACTCTACAAGAATAGGCTTATCCTCGCAGGTGGTAACAAAGTCTACGGTAAGGTCGGTGTAGGTGGTGGTGATGCCGTTAAGAGTAGCGGTAACGTCAGCCTTGGTGCCTACCTTCATACCGAGGAGAGCCGCCTTAAAGCCCTCGCCGTACTTAGCGTCAACCTCATCGGAGGTAAGGTCGATTCTAACGTCGGTAATAATATCCTTCTTGGATGCATCATCCTTATTGGGAACTGAGTAGGTGATATATGCGATCTTGCCCTGGCTTACGTCGCCCTTTGTGATCTTAACAAACTTATTGTAATCGCCGGTGTTCACGTTAACGAGGCCAAGCTCGAAGCCGGGAACGAAGTTGTTGCCGCCTATATCAAGACTGTGGGGGTTAGCGTCACTGAAGTTGCTCATGCCGTCAATGGCGATCTTCTTACCGTCCTCATCAAGAATATAACCGCGATACCAGATCTTTACGGTATCACCTGCGGTGATGGTGATGGGAGAGGTTACGGTAGCACCGTTGTAACGGGGCTTTTCATCTCTGTCGGAGAAGATCATATTAAGTATAGTCACGTCAACGTCAATGTCATGGGGCTTTGCAATATCAACGTTGAGGCTGAAGTTCTTATAATCCTTGGTAAACTCAAGGTAATCGCCAAGATCCGACTTGAGATAATCGAAGCCGTAGTCCTTCTGCACTGCTCTGATAACAAGCACTACGCCGGCAGCAATAAAGATAACGGCAAGGATAGCGGCGGTAATTATAACGGCAAGATTCTTCTCGGAG
The DNA here is from genome assembly GCA_045531485.1 of Eubacteriales bacterium. Classification (GTDB taxonomy): domain Bacteria; phylum Bacillota; class Clostridia; order Oscillospirales; family CAG-272; genus UBA1740. Next base: position 33,943 of record JAZSEC010000066.1, read on the forward strand.
ATCCTTACCTTTTTCTCCACGCTCTCGGGCTGTTCAACCTTAGCTTCCTTTTTTGTATTTTTCTTATTTTTAACGTTTTCACTCATTTCAGTAAAAACCTTTCATTAATATATTAATATAATTAATTGAACGAGTCGGCAAATGCGGTGGCAAGTCTGTCGCAGCGTTCGTTATAGTCATGGCCGTTATGTCCCTTCACCCATACGAACTCCACCCTATGCCTCTCGGTGAGAGAATAAAGTCGCTCCCATAGATCGGGATTTTTCAGCGTATCACGTCCACGACGCCAGCCTGCAGCACGCCAGGACTCGACCCAACCGTTAAGGTATGCGTCCACAAGATATTTTGAATCCGAATAAAGCGTTACCTCACAGGGCTCCTTAAGTGCAGACAGTCCCTCTATGGCGGCGGTAAGCTCCATACGGTTGTTGGTGGTTTCCCTCTCGCCGCCGGACATCTCCTTTTCGTAAACGCCGTAGACGAGGATAGCACCCCATCCGCCCTTGCCGGGATTACCTCGGCAGGCTCCGTCGGTGTAAATTTGAACCTTTTTCATAAAAGCCAAACCTACCCTTCCTTTAATTATAACGGTAGTTGTAATTTGTTTATTAGAAAACGGGCGAATATTCTCCGCCCGCTTTCGTTTGATTTATATTCTGTAGGACGACAGAATAGAAAAGGAATTATTCCTCGGTATCGGTGTCAGCCTTCTCTTCAACTATAGTGTACTTAACGGTTCTGAAGTCGATGAACTGACCGTCCTCGGTATAGCTGATCTCAGAGTGACCCTCTTCCTCGTTGAACTCAACGTTAGTGCTGGTGAGGTAGTAGAAGAGTCTGTTGAACTGGAATGCTGCACGAAGGTTGATCTCGCCGTACTGATCGATAAGCTGATTGTAGTAAGCGGAGCCGATCTCCTTCTTATAATCCTTCATATACGCATCATCAACGATGAAGTTGCCTGCATCCTCAAGTGCGTCCTTCTCATTTTCCTTAGCGTTCTTAACTGCCTCTGCGATCTTCTCGTCAGCTGCATCGCCGTAGGTATCTCTGTAATATTCCTCGTCAACTCTGTATACACCGCCTGCAACGTCAAGTGCAACGTAGCCGTTCTCGCCCTTAAGAGCACCCTCTGCGTCGGTTCTGCAAGCCTTTGCAACAACGTAGATCTTGATGATGGGCTCGATGTATTCCTTAGCCTTCTTCTCGATAGCCTGGTCGATCTTGTTCTCGCCAACTACGCCAAGGGTCTTCTCAAGATAGTTCTGGAAGGTGCCGTATTCCTCATAGTTGGACTTATCCTTATCGAAATCGCCCTTATAGAAGTCGTACTCGTACTCCTCGTAGAGATGCTCGCAGTACTCCTTAACAAGCTCCTCGGGATAACCGGTAACGGTTACAGACTCGTCGATGAGCTCCCAAACAGCCTTCTGAACCTTCTGGGTGATGTCGTTGTCGTAGCTTTCCTTAAGAGTGTGGAAGGTGTTATCAACGTATTCCTCGAAGATCTCGTCGCCAAGCTTCTTGTCGCCGCTGGTAGCAGCTGCGAGCTTAGCAATAACAGCCTTAAGCTCCTTGTTCTGAGCGTCGGTAAGAGCTTCCTTAGCGTCGTTTATAACCTTCTTCTGATCGTCGTTAGGCTTGTCACCGCCATCCTTAACTGCCTTATCGTATGCATCAAGGAGAGTCTTAAGCTCGGTGCCATCCTTATAGTACTCGTTATCCTCTGCGGTAGTAGCAAAGATGTTAACAATATCAGCAAGGAGATCCTCTACGGTGTCGTCACCGTTCTTGTAGGACTTATCCTTAAGAGCGTCAAAGTTATTGTTGGTAAGCTTGCTGCCGTATACGTAGAAGAGAATCTGCTCAACGGTGATCTCCTCGAAGGCGGGAGTATCGATAGCGTAAACAGGGTATACGTAGTAGGTAAGAGCCTTATCCTTAAGATCGATCTTACCGGTGGAGGAGTAAAGGCTGCTGGGAGCAGTTTCCTTCTTCTCATCGTAGGGAGTGTACTCGAAGCTTGCGATGGGCTGACCCTCGCTGCCAACCTTCCAACGAAGGCTTACGTCGCTGTAGGTGTACTCCTGGCCGTCGATGGTAACGTTGAAGGACTTCTTTCTCTTAACGGTGTCACCCTCCTTGGTGTCAAGAACCTCAAGGGTAGAGCCGATGTTAGCAATAGAATCAGCGTCGGTGAAGAAGCTGTAAAGGGGATTCTCGGAGTTGATGGTGATAAGCTCGTAGGAAGCCTTCTCGGTTACGGTAACGGTGGTCTCAACGCCCTCCTCGTTCTTCTCGGTCTTGGTGTAGGTACGAGTGTAGGAGATGTAAACCTTATCGCCGTCCTTTACCTTGATAGCCTCAGCCTTAGCGTTCTTGATCTCGTCAGCGGTAGCATCGGGGTTAGACTCCTTAAGAGCCTCCTCTGCGTCTGCCTCAAGCTCGGACTTGGTGAGCATATCATATACGTAATCCTCAAGCTTGCCTTCCTTAAGGTTCTCAGCGATGAGCTTAAGGAAATCATCATCCTTGCCAAAGTAATCGCCAAGCTTGATAACGTGGTTAGCCTTGGTGCTGGAGGTGGTGATAGAGGACTCGTTCATCTGGTCGCCGAAGAAAACGTTTCCGTCTGCGTCAACAGCATAGTATACGAAATAAAGCACGTCACCGGCGGTAAGCTCGCCACTCTTGAGCCACTCTTCCTCGTCGGTGTCTGCGATAATCTTGTCAGCAATAACGTTATAAATAGTAGCGTTAGTGATCTGCTCTCTGGTATCGCCGTTAGTAGTAAATTCGCCATCCTCGATCTCGAGCTTAAGGAGAGCTTCCTTAAACTTTCCGTAATCGAAAGTTGCGTAAGAGCTGAGATCCTCTTCAGCAAAGTTAAAGCTGCCACAGCTTGTCAGTGCAAGAAGAGACATCACAACGGTAAGAATTAGTGCAACAATTCTCTTTTTCATGTCTTTCATCCTTGTATAAAAATTATTTCAAATTCCGTGCCACGTGACACGATTAAATTGATCAAAAGTGGGTCGCATTAAGGTTTTTTAGGCCTTCAATACGGATGCGGATTTTACCCTATCGTACAATCCGCTGAACTATTATAGCATACAAATTCTAAAAATGCAAATGTTTTTTACATTTTTTTAAAAATTTTTTATTTTATTAATACTTTATAGTTTTTTTGTATATAAAAAGCCTTAAAATAGGTTTATATTTACTAAACTTTGACTAAAAGATGATTTTTACCTTGACAAATTCTTCTTTACATTGTATAATTTTTAGAAGTACAGATGACTTATACATACCGAAAGGAATACTTTAAATGAACGGTGACAAGAAAACAGTTTTCTCGGGTGTTCAGCCCTCGGGAAACCTTACCATAGGAAATTATCTCGGAGCGATCAAGAATTTTTCCCGCTTCTCCGAGGATTATAAAACCTTCTACTGCGTTGTCGATCTCCACGCGATTACCGTAAGACAGGTACCCGCCGAGCTTCGCAGAAGAACCTACGAAACCCTGGCACTTTATATGGCGTGCGGCCTTGACGAGAAGAAAAATACCCTCTTCGTTCAGTCCCACGTGCCCGCACACGCAGAGCTTGGCTGGATGCTGGACTGCTATACCATGTTCGGCGAGCTGTCCCGTATGACACAGTTCAAGGATAAGAGCCAGAAGCATTCTCAGAATATCAACGCAGGTCTGTTCACCTACCCCACTCTTATGGCGGCGGATATTCTCCTATACCAGACCGACGTGGTGCCCGTAGGAGTTGACCAGAAGCAGCATCTGGAGCTGGCTAGGGATATTGCCGAAAGATTTAACCAGATCTACGGCCCCACCTTCACCGTTCCCGAGGGATATATGTCCACCGATACCATGAAGATCATGTCGCTGGCAGAGCCTACCTCCAAGATGTCTAAGTCCGATCCCAACCAGAACGCCGTCGTATATATCCTTGACTCCAAGGACGACGTTATGCGTAAGTTCAAGAAGGCGGTTACCGACTCCGACGCCTGCGTAAGATATGCAGAGGACAAGCCGGGCGTATCCAACCTTATGAGCATCTACCGTGCATTTACCGGCAAGAGCTTTGAGGAGATCGAGCGTGAGTTTGACGGACGTGGCTACGGTGACTTCAAGCTTGCCGTCGGCGAGGCGTGTGCAGACGGTCTTGCACCCGTGAGAGAGGAGTTCGCAAGGCTTATGGCGGACAAGGCTCATCTTGAGGCGGTTATGAAGGCGGGAGCAGACGAGGCGGCTTATTATGCCCGTAAAACCATGTCTAAAGTACGCAGAAAGATAGGTTTTGTAAACTAAACATTACAAATAAAGCGATTGTTTATGCCTTGAGGGGTGATAGGCAGTCGCTTTTTTAAAGAGGAAAATATGAGATATATACTTGCATCAAAGTCACCCAGAAGGCGTGAGCTGCTGGGTGAGATAATTCCCGAATTTGAAATAATAACAAAAGAGGTAGACGAAACGCTGCCCGAGGGCATTCACCCAAGGGAGGGTGTGGAGATTCTCGCTATACGAAAGGGCGAGGCGGTAGCAAAGGAGCTGGATAGCGACTGCGTGGTTATCTCCTCGGATACCCTGGTTGAGATCGGCGGCACAGCTCTCGGAAAGCCGGCAAATGAGGAGGATGCGAAGGCTATGCTTCGCTCTCTTTCGGGCAAGGCACATAACGTTCATACCGGTGTTGCGGTACATTTTTCGGGCAAACGGTATAGCGAAACTGCGACAACAGCCGTATTTTTCAGAGAAATGAGTGAAAGCGAGATCGACGAATACGTTGCATCAGGCGATCCCATGGACAAGGCAGGCAGCTACGGTATCCAGTCGGGTGGCGGCAAATTTGTCGAGAGGATCGAGGGTGACTATGACACCGTAGTCGGTCTTTCGGTTGCACTTACCAAAAGGCTTATTGACGAGGCAACGAAATGACGAAGGCAGAAAAGAAAAAACGCCTCTCACAAATCGTAGAGCGTCTAAAGGAAATATATCCCGAGGCTGAGTGTGCCCTCCACTACGGCGGCGACCCCTGGAAGCTGCTTGTCATGGGCAGGCTGTCTGCACAATGCACCGACGCAAGAGTAAACATCGTATGCGAGGAGCTGTTTGATAAATTCCCCACCGCTATGGATATGGCAGAGGGCGATATAGAGGAGATCGAGCGAATCGTAAAGCCCTGCGGCCTTTATCGAATGAAGTCGGACAACATTCGCGAGGCAAGCCGTATGCTGATCACCGATTTCGACGGCAGGCTTCCCGATAATATGGATGACCTTCTGAAGCTTCCCGGCGTTGGAAGAAAAATCGCAAATCTGCTGCTTGGCGACGTGTTCGGTAAGGAGGCCATCGTCTGCGACACCCACTGCATCCGAATCTGCGGCAGGCTTGGTATGTATCCCGAAAAGGAAAAGGATCCCACAAAAATTGAAAAAATACTGAGAGAGCTGATAGATCTTAAGGAGGGTAGCGATTTCTGCCACCGTATCGTGCTGTTCGGCAGAGAGATCTGCACCGCACGGGCACCTATGTGCGATGGCTGTCCCCTGTCGGATCTCTGTGAAAAGCATAGGAGAGAGTATGGAAAAAATTAAAATTTCCCTGCCCATAATCGTGGAGGGAAGGTATGACAAAAGCACTCTTTCGGGCTTTATCGACGCGAATATAATCACCACCGGCGGCTTCTCTATATTTAATAATAAGGAAAAGCAGGCACTGATCCGCAGGCTTTGCGGCGAGGGAATCATCATTCTCACCGACTCGGACGGTGGCGGAAAGCAGATAAGAAAATTCCTTATGGGAATGCTGCCAAGCGACAAGATACATAACCTCTATATACCGAAAATCGAGGGTAAGGAGAGCCGTAAAAGAAGGGTGTCGAAAAGCGGCACTCTCGGTGTTGAGGGTATGGAAAAGGAAACCCTGCTTCGACTCCTGACCCCCTTTATAGATGGCAAAAAAGCCTCAAAAGATGGCAAAATGATAACTAAAGTTGACTTTTTCCTGGATAAGCTCACCGGCTGCGAGGGTGCAAGCGAGAATAGACAGAGGCTTTGTCAAAGATGCGAGCTGCCCGACGATATGACGCCGAACGCACTGCTTGAGGCACTTAATCTTCTGTACACCTACGAGGAATACAAATCTATGGTCGCCTCAATAAATTAAAAAGATCCGTGGCTTTCCACGGATCTTTTTTTACAGCTCTGTCGGCTTGAAGGGTTCAAGAATTATTCTCTCCTCGAAATCAAAATCATCGGGAGTGGTATCGTCGGTGGTGCCGTAGTGAACGGGGATAGCACGCTTGGCATCGATCTCATAGGCGAAATCTGCGGCATCGGGTGCGTTCATATTATTTCCTCTGCCGTTTATGGGAAGGAAGGCAAAATCCACCCCATCGGGAGCAAGGTCAAGCACGTCGTCGATAACGTCATAGTTATAGAGGGTATCGCCGCTTATATAGAAGGTCTGCTTTCCGTCATCGATAATAAAGCCGACCGCCTCTCTGTCCGAATGCTCGGCGTGAACGGCATAGAAGGTCACACCGTTCTCGCTCCAGACCGAGTGAGGTGCCATAAGCACGTAGTTATGGTCGCCGCCTATGGAAAGTGCCTTATCATAAGCCGAGGGCGAGGTAAGAACCAGCTTCGGTCCCTTACAGCCGGAAAGAACGCGGCTGAGGGTAAGCATATCCAGGTGATCTATATGACTGTGGGTGATGAGAACAACGTCGGGATCTGCGTCAAAATAGCTCTCGTCAACCGCTATCCTTCTCTTCTTCTCGGGCTTGATATCTCCCAGCGAATCGGTAAGGTATGGGTCGACCATAATTTTAATTTTATCATTTTCAAGCAGCAGTCCTGCCTGGGTAAGCCAAGTAACCTTCATCTTTTTCTTCCTTTATATATAATATATTATATAGGCAAAAGCCCAGCTTTATATACATTATTATGGCATAAAATGGCGATAAAGTCAAGTTTTTTTATTCTTAACCATTCGTTCATTGACTTTTGTCCGCCTTTATGGTATTATTTATTAGGTAAAATATAAGGTAAATTTCAGTCTTTAAAAAAAGAGGAGCTTATATGTCTAAGAATAAAAAGGAGCTATCCCCAAGGCTTAAAAAAATATCAAGGATAGCACTGATGCTGCTGATATTCGTTGTAATATCGCTGATCTCTGCGGTGCTGCTTTACCTATTTGACGTTATCTATCTCGACGATGACGGCATACAGATCAACAGAGAGCTGTTCGCCTACTTCTCTACCACCTGGTACGGATGTATCGTGATAATTCTGGCACAGGTTATCATAACCTCGCTGCTCTCCTTCGTTCCCGGTGCATCAATGGCCTTCATTATGCTGCTGCAGTCGCTGTACGAAAGCTCGTGGGTTGCGTTTATCGTCGCCTTCTCGGGTGTAATGCTCTCCAGCCTTATGATGTATCTGATCGGAAGATTTGGCGGATACAACCTGGGCAAGAGGATCATCGGCGAGGAGGATTGCGAAAAGGCGTGCGAACTGCTTAACAACAAGGGCCTTATCTACTTCCCGATGATGATGATGTTCCCCGTCTTTCCCGACGACGCACTGGTAATGGTAGCGGGCACCCTTAAGATGTCGCTTAAGTGGTTTGTACCCTCCATCGTGTTCGGCCGCGGTATCGGTGTTGCCACCATCGTGTTCGGTCTGTCCATCGTTCCCTTCGATAAGTTCACCTCCATCTGGCACTGGGTACTCTTTATCCTCGGATGTGCCCTGCTTATCTGTGCGGTATTCTTTGCGGCAAACAGATTCAATAAATATATGGAGAAGAAGAACGCCGAGGCTAAGGCAAAGGAGGAAAAGGAAAATGCTCTACAATGACAGAACGGCAAAAAGGCTTAAGGTAGAGGACATCTACCCCGAGGGAGCAAACTCGCTGACCAGCCACGCAGAGTATGAATGTCCCTGCGGCAAGGGCAGGATCGTCTATGAAAGAGTGATCGGCTTTAACGACTACTACGCCATTATCGAGTGTAAGGAGTGCCGGGAAAAATACAATATCCGCACTGCCTGCGGCTGTCTCTGGGAGCTTGAGGAAAAGTGATTTTTTAAGAAGAAAATCGACCTCGAAACCTGGCTGAAGCAAGAGGCAAAAAAGAGGCAAAAAATAAGCAAATTCAAGGGTGAAAAACGAAAGGTTTTTCGCCCTTTTTTTATTGCGAAAAACCGAGGAAAAAGAGGTGTTTTTTTAGGTGCAAATGAGGGTGAATTTTAAAGAAAAAAAATCGGGTAAACGGGGCGAAGAAAAAGGGTGAAAAAGGAAAGGAAAAAACGGTGATTTAAAGAAAAGGAAAACCAATAGAAAATATCATTTTTTTGATCGGAAAATAAAGAAAAATTCAAGTGAGGATATCTTCTATTTAAGAAGCCGAGGAGAAAGAAATTGAGGGCGGAAACAAAGGGAAAAATCAATAAAAATTAAGCTATAAAACCAGGGCGGATTTTGGTGAATTTCGTGAGAAAAAAAGGCTGAAATTCTCGCTGAAAATACATAGAAAAATCCACTGAAACAGCAGAAAAAAAGAGGAGAAAGGAAGACTAAAAAACGCACCCAAGCAGAGATAGACAAGAGAAGGCAGCTTCCGCATAAAGACCGGTTTTTTACCGCCATTTTGGGCAAAAAAGGAGTTTTGAAAATTGCCGAAAAATCCTCAAAAAGTTCTTTTTCGGCTCAAAAAGTCTTTGATTTTTAGAAAAACTTTTTTGATTTTCTTGAATTTTTCTTGATTTTTTTGAAATTTAGCTTAATTTTTGCAAATTTTAGCGAATTTTTTTGAATTTTTCTTGATTTTTTCGAAAATTTCTGTTTTTTCG
>JAZSEC010000018.1:0-70621 GCA_045531485.1 Eubacteriales bacterium
AACTTGTCTTCCTAAGACCGCTTGGCCTCCGACTTGTTCTGATCTGCTCGAACGCGGTCATCTCCGCACTTCGTAACATCATTCCCGAGACGGTGCGTATTCCCTGTTATATCGTCGTCATCGCGGGCTTCGTCACCGTGGTGCAGATGCTTCTGCAGGCCTTTTTACCGTCGATTTACGAGATGCTTGGCGTCTATCTTGCGCTCATCGTCGTAAACTGCATTATCCTTGGCCGTGCCGAGATGTTTGCGCGTAAAAACAACGTGCTGGACTCGGTCATTGACGGCGTCGGCATGGGCATCGGCTTTTTGCTCGCCCTGCTCGTGATGGCGTTTATCCGCGAGGTGTTCGGCAACGGCACCTTCTTCGGACTTGCCATTCCCTTTATGGAATATATCAAGATCCCCGCACTTACGAAGGCGCCCGGCGGCTTCCTTGTGTTCGGTATCGTGATTGCCGTGATGAACAAGCTCACCGAAAAGAAGGGCGGCGTCAAGCGCAAGTCCTTCAGCTGTGAGGGCTGTCCCTCGGCGCATCTTTGTAACAAAACCTCTTGCTCCGAGATGGAGGAAACCATTCAGGACGCTCCTGCGGAGAGCAAGACCACGACGGAAGGAGGCGAGGTATCGTGAAGGAGCTTATTTTGATCCTGATGTCCGGCGTTCTGATCAACAACTACGTTCTTCAGCAGTTCCTCGGCATCTGTCCCTTCCTTGGCGTGTCAAAGAAGCTGAATCAGGCGACGGGTATGGGCATTGCCGTTACCTTCGTCATGATCTGTGCGACTCTCGCGACCTATCCCATCTACACATGGGTGCTTGCACCGCTTAAGCTCGAGTATCTGCAGACCATCGTCTTTATTCTCGTGATCGCGGCACTCGTTCAGTTCGTTGAGATCGTGCTTAAGAAGTTTATTCCCGCACTTTATAAGTCGCTCGGTGTATACCTTCCTCTTATCACCACCAACTGTGCCGTTCTCGGTATTGCTATTGACAACCTCTCCTATGATTACGTTACCAGCTTTGGAACCGCACTCCTCTCCTCTTTCGGTGTAGGTCTTGGCTTCCTCTTTGCAATGGTGCTCTTCGCAGGCGTGCGTTCCAGAATCGAAAGCTGTCCCGCACCCAAGGCTGTTCGCGGTCTTCCCGTAACTCTTATTGCAGCGTCCATCGTTTCTCTTGCATTCTACGGATTTGCAGGCGTTATCGACGGTATGCTTGGAATGTAAGGAGGTAAGAAAATGGAAATTGTTACAGCTTTAATAGTTTTAGCGATAATTGCTCTTATCTGTGCGGTAGTTCTTACTATTGCCGCTACCTTCTTTGCTGTTAAGGAAAATGAAAAGGTCGTTGCGGTTCGTGACTGCCTTCCCGGTGCAAACTGCGGTGCCTGCGGTTACTCGGGCTGTGACGGATACGCAAAGGCTCTCGGTGAGGGCGAGTGCGACAATCCCAGCCTCTGTATCCCCGGCGGTGCAGACGTTGCGGCTCAGATCGGTGAGATCATGGGTCTTGCTGCAGGCGACGTTGACGCTAAGGTTGCATACGTTGCTTGTAACGGTGCTTGCAAGCCCGAGCAGAGAAGATACGTATACGACGGTATAAAGACCTGTACTGCTGCAAAGCTTAACTATTCGGGTGACCGTGACTGTGCTTATGCTTGTCTTGGCTACGGCGACTGTATCGCGGTTTGTCCTCAGAACGCTATCGTTATCAATCCCGAGAAGGGTATTGCTGAGGTCGATTCCAGAAAGTGTATCGGCTGCGGCCTTTGTGAAAAGGCTTGTCCCAACAGCGTTATTCATATCGTTAGCGAAAAGACCCGCGTTGTAGTTAAGTGCTCCAGCCACGATAAGGGTGCTGCTGTTCGTAAGTTCTGCTCCGATGGATGTATCGGCTGTATGAAGTGTCAGAAGACCTGTCCTCACGGTGCTATCAAGGTCGAGAATAACCTTGCGGTTATCGATTATGAGAAGTGTACCGGCTGCGGTGCTTGTCACGACGTATGTCCCGTTCACTGTATTCATATCGAGAACTTTGTTTGCGGAACTCATCTTTAATTAATAATAGGTCGGCGGAGCATTCCGCCGACCAAAAATAAATAAACGGAAAGGAAAAGACTATGCTTAAGAAGATTCTTGAAAACAAAAAGCTGTGTTCGGATATTATTCTTATAGCCGTAGCTCTTGTTATCGGCCTTTCCGTTTTATTTATTTGGTACTTAAACCGTACCGACGGCTCCTATGCGGTCGTATCGATCGACGGTAACAAGGTTGCGGAATATCCATTAAGCGTTGACGGCGTGTATTATCTTAATAACGGCACTAATACTCTCGTTATTGAGGACGGCAAGGCTTATATTTCCGAGGCGACCTGTCCGGGATATCAGGACTGCGTTGAGAGGGGCAGGATATCTATGGTTGGCGAGAGCATCGTCTGCCTTCCCAATAAGGTTATCGTTGAGATAGTCGGAGAGGGGGATGAAATTATACAATGAAAAAGCAGCCGGATACCAAGCGTCTTGTGACCCTGTCGGCTCTGATTGCCGTCGCAATGATACTCTCCTATATTGAATCGCTTATTCCCGCCTTCGTGGCGGTTCCCGGTGTAAAGATGGGTCTGTCGAATATCGCTACCGTCTTTGCTCTTTACGCACTCGGTTGGCCGTACGCTATATGCGTGTCGGTGGTCCGCGTGCTTTTATCTGCTCTTCTTTTCGGCAATTTTGTCAGCCTTATTTACAGCCTTTCGGGTGCGGCCGTTGCCCTGCTCGTTATGATCCTTCTGAAAAAGCTTGATAAATTCTCCTCCGTTGGCGTCAGCGTTGCGGGTGGACTTGGCCATAACGTGGGACAGGTTGCTGCGGCGTGTATAGTGATGGAAACGTCGGCTATATCGCTTTACCTTATTCCTCTCACGGTTTCCGGTACTATAGCCGGCATAGTTATAGGCCTTATTGCAGGAAACTTAGTAGAGCGTGTGAAAAAATATATTTAAAGGCTCTCACCGTATCGCATCGCGTGTTTCACTGAGAGCTTTTATTTTTAAATTGACAAATTATAGCATATATGTTAAAATAAAAATGACGCATTGCCGCCGATGTGTCGAAAGCCTATGGCTAAATACCAGGCGGAGAATGAAAAAAATATGAAACTGAATTACAAAAGAACCATACTCGTGGGCTTTGCGTTCTTCCTGATCAGTGCATTCTGGCAGGCCTATGACGCCATTGTTCCCCTCGCACTTACCAACCACTTTGGTCTGCCCCAGACCATCTCCGGCGTAGTAATGTCGATAGACAACGTTCTTGCGGTGTTTATGCTTCCTATCTTCGGAGCTCTCTCGGATAAGGTAATGACCAAGTTCGGCAGACGTACTCCCTTCATCTTCATCGGTACTATCGCAGCCGTTCTTTCCTTTATTCTTCTCACCGTTGTAAACGGTATTCAGATCAATGCTCTCGTAGATGCGGGCATCACCGATGCATATAAGAATGCATACGATACCTACACCTCTACCGTTAATGGACTTAAGGAGAGCTTTAATGCAGGATCTATCACCGAGGCTGTGAAGAATGCAGGTATCGAGGAGGCTGATGCCATTCTCACAGGTGTCAAGACGACCCTCAGAGATCAGGCTCTTGAGATCACCCTTAACAACGTATGGCCCCTCGTAGGCTTCGTTGCTATCCTTCTTATCGTTCTTATCGCTATGGCTACCTTCCGCTCTCCCGCGGTTGCACTTATGCCCGACGTTACGATCAAGCCCCTTCGCTCCAAGGGTAACGCTATCATCAACCTTATGGGTACTGCCGGCGGCATTATCGTGCTTCTTCTCAGTAACATATTCGGCATCTCCAAGAACCTCTATATGTCCTACACCGGCTACGTTATCGCGACCTGCGTCGTAATGCTCGTCGGACTTGCTATCTTCATCACCACCGTTAAGGAGAAGAAGTGGGCAGAGGAGATGGAGGATCAGACTAAGGCACTCGGACTTGAGGAGGCGGCTCCCGTAGATAACGGTGAGAGCAAGAGATCTCTCAGTAAGGCAGAGATGAGATCTCTCCTGCTTATTCTCGCATCGGTTGCACTCTGGTACATAGGTTATAACTCCATCACCAGTAAGTACTCTGTATACTCTACCAACGTTCTTGGCGTTGACTACGGTCTTACACTTATCGTTGCACAGGCGGCTGCTATCGTGTCCTACATTCCCGTAGGTATCGTTGCATCTAAGTTCGGTAGAAGAAAGACTATCCTTGCAGGTATTCTTATGCTTTCCACCGCCTTCCTTATCGGTAACTTTATCAGTGCCGGCACCAGCAACCTTGTAATGTATCCCATATTCGCACTTGCAGGCATTGGTTGGGCTACCATTAACGTAAACTCCTTCCCTATGGTTGTTGAGCTTGCTAAGGGTGGCGAGGTTGGTAAGTACACCGGCTACTACTACACCGCATCTATGGCTGCACAGATCGTTGCTCCCATCCTTTCGGGTGCACTCTACGACCTCTTTGACATCATCACCGGCGGCAACGGTATGAGAGTAGTATTCTTTGCCTTCGGTACTATCTTCGTTCTTCTCTCCTTCGTTACCATGTTCTTCGTTAAGCACGGTGATGCTAAGGCTGAGAAGCAGAATGCTCTCGAGGCTCTCGGCGGAGCAGACGATTAATCTGACAGAGGATAAATCAAATGATTGCTATTCCTATTACTATTGTAGTCCTCATTCTTCTTTATATCTTCCTCGTTGCACCGAAGAATAAAAAGGAGATGGAGAAATTCAAAACCGTGATGTACGCTCACCGCGGTCTGCATAACGGCGAGAGGGCAGAGAACTCTATGTCCGCATTTAAGGCAGCCGTTGATGGCGGCTACGGTATTGAGCTTGATATCCGTCTTTCTAAGGACGGTAAGCTGGTCGTGTTCCACGACGACACCCTTGATCGCGTATGCGGCAGAGAGGGTAAGGTCGTTGATTTCACAGCAGACGAGCTTGCCACCTTCAGCCTTAACGGCACCGCCGACGGCGTGCCTCTCTTCTCCGACGTTCTTGCACTTGTAGATGGCAGAGTGCCTCTGCTGGTTGAGATCAAGGAGGATCCGGGCAACAGTGCGGTTTCTATCGCGGCATGCGAGATGCTTCGCAGATATAAGGGCGAGTATATTGTGGAGTCCTTTAATCCCCTCTCGCTCGCTACGGTAAAGAAAAATATGCCCGAGGTTTCCCGCGGAATCCTCTCTCACCGTTATTACGAGTACGAGAAGTACAGAAAGCCTCTGTATTTCCTCCTCCAGTGCCTGCTGCTTAACGTTGTCTGCCGTCCTGCCTTTATCGCATACGATCACAGACACGCTAAGGCATTCTCGCTTCGCTTCGTGCGTTGGTTTTTCAGGGTGCCTACGCTGGCGTGGACGGTTCGCTCGGCAGAGGAAGAGCAGATCGCCCGTAAAAATGGCTTTGACGGTATAATTTTCGAGAGCTACATACCCTAAAATATGAATATTGAATAAAAAAACGATTGCCGCAGATGATAAATCTGCGGCAATTCTGTATTTTTTGAGAATTTTTGATTGAAAAAAGGAGTATTTTCGGGAAAAATTTGAATATATTCTACAAATTTTAATATTTTTTAATGAATACTATTGCAAAATTCTTAAAAATGGTGTAAAATAGGTTAGGGTGAGTATCTATGTCCTCTCAAACCTAATTCAGTAAAGGAGAAGCGTCGGTGAGTAACAAGGTAAATTTATCCTTCTTCAATGCATATATAGCACTTGACAAGATCTGTGCGGACCGTCTTGGCGTAAAGCAAAATGGCGTTTCCTCTTATATTAACAGGCTTGTCGATCTTCGCTTTGCCCCCGGCAGAAGCGAGGTTCTCCCCAGACTTATTAAGTATAGAAATTGCAGGAACTCCATCGCTCACGAGATGAATGCTATGCGTGACTGCGACGAGCTTACCAAAGCGGACGTTAAGTGGATCAACAAATTTGCCAGAACCGTTTCCCGCAGGGCAGACCCTGTTTCCAAATATGAGCGTAAGGCCGGCTTCTATTCCATCTGGCGTAAGGTACGTGCCGCCCTTATCGGTGCTATCATTGCCATTGTCGGCGTAGCGATCTACTTCCTCCTCCAGTTCCTTCAGATAATTTGATCAATTTTAAAAGCACCTGTTTTCACAGGTGCTTTTTTGTTTTACCGTCAGTATATATTGCTTCACCCTTGAGAAAACGATTTTTGAATAAAAAAATAAAAACGGCGATACGTATCGCCGTTTTTTGTGTTATCAGTGAATTTTAACGTCAAAACGATGCGTGCAGCAGGGACATACTACGGTATGCTTTCCCTTTTGCTTCGGCAGACGAAGATTGTTCTTGCAGGACGGACATTTTTTGTACACGTGGGTCTTTCTATCCCGTGCTCTGCATTTCTGAAGGTTAAAGAACTTCTTCGGCTTTTCGTATAATTTGATAAATCTCTCGTTTTCTTGCTGCCTTTTGTAAATATTTCTTGACAAAACGCGGTAAAAAGCATATATAAACAAGGCTGTTTCGATAATATGAATGATCCAGGAATTAGCAAAGAAATTTATCACGATAAGAACGAAGCATACGCCGAGCAGAAAATAGTACAGCTTATCAATACCGTATCTGCCTGCCATAAAGCGATAAACTCGCTCTCTGAAGGAGGGACGATGATTATAATCTCTCATGCAGTTAACCGTTCCTTTCATCGGGAGCCGTTTGCCCACGGATACGGTGTACAAACGTCGGCTTTTACGTATTCAGCCTACTCCTGTTATTTCAACTTTTCTGTTCAAATTAATTATACATAAGTATTAATCCCATGTCAACGAGAGTTATTCATTGTTTACAAGTGCTTTGGTGAAAGTTAACAGTTTATTTGTTTTTTAGTCCTCGCTTGCCAGTCTTTCTCTCCATTTAGGAATAAGACTGAGGATAATGCAGGTGAGGCAGATAAGGATTATAGAGGCGAGAATAAGTATCGCACAGTTCATAAAGAAGTCCTGGGGCAATACGAGAATGATCTGGTCGGTGACCGGGTCAAACAGCCAGTTGTCCTTGCCGGGGAAGAACAGCTTATGGAATACCTCAAACGCCACGTCAAAGTTGATCGACGCAAGGCCGCCTATGATCGCAAAGCCACCGAGAGTATATGCTCCCGAGCAGAAGGCGATATTCATACCGAAGGGACGCCAAAGCTCAAATATCTTCTTTTTATTAAGGATAATCAGCGTCGCAGCACCTACCAGAGAGATGATAAACGCTATGGCATTAAGGTCAAACAGAGCCTTACAGTCGACGAAATGTGCCTTACCCTCCTCGCTGTATTCAAGCTTTCCGGTGCCGAATTCATGACCAGGCAGGGTCAGATAGTCCATCACCTCGTTGAAGGCATCCTTGATGTCCTCTTTGCCTATCTCCTCGTGTCCCTCGATGCCGCACCACTCCGCATAGGCGTGGTAATATTCCTCGATATCCAGCGTATCTATCTGCATATAGTAGAATGGTCTGAAATAGATGGGCAGCCCGATGGAGAAGGTTATTATAAGTATTGCTATAAAGAAGCCGAGAAGGCCCGTAAGAATCTTGTTTTTCATAAAAAGCATCCTTAATAATTTATATAATCCATTTTATCACAAAATCCCATATATGTCAACAAAAAAGGAACGGACCAGCCGTTCCTTTTTTATAATTTAATTTACCAAAATTATACTCCCGAGTATGCAGCGAAGCCGCAGTCGATGGGAAGCACAACGCCGGTGATAGCAGATGCTGCTCTGTCATCGGTGAGGAAGAACAGACCGCCGAGAAGCTCCTCGGAGTCAACGAAGCGACCCATAGGAGTTCCGTTAAGGATCTTAGCAGAACGAGCGGTGGGAGTGCCATCCTCGTTGAAGAGAAGCGCACGGTTCTGGTTGGAAACCAGGAAGCCGGGAGCGATTGCATTGCAACGGATGCCTGTGCCTGCGAAATGAGTTGCAAGCCACTGGGTAAAGTTGGAGATACCTGCCTTAGCAGCAGAGTATGCGGGAATCTTGGTAAGGGGAATGTATGCGTTCATCGAGGAGATGTTAAGGATGTTACCGCACTTTCTCTCTACCATATCCTTTGCGAAGGTCTGGGTGGGAAGGAGAGTACCCTGGAAGTTGAGCTTGAATACGAAGTCAACACCGTTGGGATCGAGATCGAAGAAGGACTTGCCGCCCTCCTTAGCCTCGTGCTGATACTCGTTATCGGTGGTTGCTCTGGGGTTGTTACCGCCTGCACCGTTGATAAGAATATCGCAGGGACCGAGATCCTTGAGAACTGCCTGGTGTACCTCTTCGAGAGCTACGGGATCAAGCACGTTTGCCTTGTAGCCGATACATGTAAAGCCCTCGGCAGAAAGCTCGTCAGCAAGCTTCTTTACAGCCTCCTCGTTGAGGTCGAGAGCAGCAACCTTTGCACCTGCCTGAGCGTATGCACGGGCCATATCGCCGCAAAGAACGCCGCCTGCACCGGTAACTACTACTACCTTACCGGAGAAATCTACGTTAAGGGGAAGATTAATCATTTTAATTTACCTCCAAATATTATTTCTGATCAAGCTTGTCAAGCATATCCCAAACACCGAGCATATACATAATGCCGAGTGCACGGTCGTAAAGACCGTAGCCGGGACGAACGTTGCCGGGCTTCTCATCCCAGAGATGTCTGCCGTGGTCGGGACGGATATAGCCGTCAAAGCCGCAATCGTGGTATGCCTTAAGAATGTCGAGAATGCCGGTGTCACCGTCGCAATCTCTGTGGCTCGCCTCGGAGAAGTCACCGTTTTCGAAGTGCTTTACGTTTCTGATATGAGCAAATGCGATTCTGTCGCAGTGCTTTCTTACGATCTCGGCAACGTTGTTCTCGGGATTAGCGTTAAGAGAACCGGAGCAGAGGGTCAGACAGTTGTAGGGATCGTCAACCATGGAGAGAAATCTGTCGATGCTGGGGCCGTCAACGAGAAGGCGGGGCAGACCGAAGATATCCCAGGGCGGATCGTCCATGTGAATAGCCATCTTGATATCGCACTCGCGGCAGGTGGGCATAATTGCCTCGAGGAAGTACTTAAGGTTAGCCCAAAGCTTCTCGTGGTCAACGTCTGCGTAATCCTTGAAGAGCTGGTCAAGCTTTGCCATTCTCTCAGGCTCCCAGCCGGGGAAGGACATGTTGTACTTCTCGGTAAAGTCGAGAATGTACTTAGCCATAGCGTTATAGTCGTCCTGGATCATACCCTTCTCATAGAAGAGAGCGGTAGAGCCGTCGCCAACCTCGTGGAAGAGATTGGATCTGGTCCAGTCGAAGATAGGCATGAAGTTGTAGCAGATAACCTTTACACCGAACTTGGAGAGGTTGCGGATGCACTGCTTGTAGTTTTCAATATACTGATCGCGGGTAGGAAGACCGATCTTGATATCGTCGTGAACGTTAACAGACTCAACAACGTCACCGTTGAAGCCGTAAGCGTGGAGCTGATCCATTACTGCACCAATCTCCTCTTCGGTCCAAATCTCACCGGGCATCTTGCCGTGAAGTGCCCATACGATACCCTCTACGCCGGGGATCTGCTTGATGTCAGACAGCTTGATACGGTCGTTACCCTCGCCGTACCAACGGAATGTCATTTTCATAGTTTTTTATCCTTTCGTTTTTGATCTTTAAAGGAATATTTAGTCGAGAGGGAGAGTTTTCCCTCTCGTTTTTAAGCTTACTGCTTCTTTTCCTTAGGCTGCTTGATGCGGCTGAGCTTCTTATTAAGTGCGAGAAGCTCCTCCTTGGTGAACTCCTTATTCATCATACCGCCCGCCATGGTAAGCAGACGGAGAACGGTGAAGCCGTTCATCATAGACATCATATCGGGAGTAATGTCAAAGCCCATAGCCTTCGGCTTTTCGCCCTTCTTCTTGTTGCCGCCGAGCATCTTGCCCATAAGCTTCATGAAGATAAGCTTGCCGCGGAAGGTGGAGATAACCTGACCCATCTTGGAGTTAAGAGAAAGACGGCCGGGCTTTTCCTCAATGTCAAACCAGTTAAGGATCGCACCCTTCTCAACAAGGCGATATGCCTCGTTGAACTTGTCAACCTTTCTGATAACGCTCTCGTCGGTATGCTCGCCTGCCTTAGCAACGATCTTGCTCTCACCAACGTTCTTAACGTTGAAGTAGAAGAAGTGGTTGTCGCTGGTCTGCTTGCCAACCGACTCGCCGTTTACAAACAGCTCAACCTCGGGAAGGTTGGAGTATACGGTGATCTTGGTCACATCCTCAACTCTGTCGATATATCTCTTAGAGCAGATGTGAAGCACAGGAGCCTCTGCGGGATCGCGGAGCCATGCCTTGTAAGCGTAGAAGGAGTCCTTCTTGTACTTACGGTCCATGGTCATAAGACCCTTGTGGTTCTGTCCGTTCTCGCCGCCCTCGCTACGAGCGTCGGCACCAAAGTCGAACATATTCCATACGTGGGTTGCCCACATATACTTTCTGGAGTAGAGCTGCTTGATAAGCTCCTCGTGGTAGTATGCCTGATACTCCTCGGTATAGTCGCCCTGACGGGGATCGGAGGTGTGCCAGTTAAGTGCCTCACAGCCGTACTCGGAGCATCCGATCGGAATAGAGGGATGAGTCTGGTGGAACTTGTCGAACCAGGGGCCGTTCATGGAAGTATCGCCACCGTACCAGCCGAAGTAGTGGTTATAGGAAACCACGTCGGGAATCTGGAGGTAGGGATCGTCGATCTTACACATAGAAACTGCTGCGATGGTGGTAAGACGGGTCTTGTCCATCTCGTGACAGAGGTCGTTAAGTATCTTGTGGTTCTCAAGAAGGTCGGGAGTAGATCCGCTGATGGTGATCTCGTTGGAAAGACCCCAAACTACGATAGAGGGATGGTTGGAGTTCTGGGATACAAGCTCCTTCATCTGAGTGATGGTGTTCTCGCGGCCGGTGGGCATGTGGCGGGAGATGTAAGGAATCTCAGCCCAGATAACCATACCATACTCGTCGCAAAGATCATAGAAGTACTGATCGTGCTGATAGTGAGCAAGACGGATAGTGGTGCAGCCTACCTCGTGGATAAGCTCCATATCCTCCTTATGATGCTCGGGGAGAAGTGCGTTACCGAAGCCGAGTCTGTCCTGGTGACGGGATACACCGCGAAGGGGATATTCCTCGCCGTTAAGGATAAAGCCGTTTACGGGATCGATCTTGAAGGTACGGCAACCGAATCTGGAGCATACGTTATCAATAACTGCGTCGCCCTCTACGATCTCTGCCTCACAGCAGTAGAGATAGGGGTCGCGGCGTCCGTGCCAGAGGTGAACGTCCTTGATCTCGAAAACAACCTTCTTGTCGGTTGTAACGATCTTCTGAAGCTCGTTTTCTTCCTTGTCGTAAAGGGTGTAGGCGATCTGCTGACCGTCCTTAAGGTCGGTGGTGTAAACCTCAACCTCAACCTTGGCATCCTTGCCTACGATCTCGGGAGTGATCTTGATGCCGGGGGCACCCCAGTAATCAAGGTCAAAGTGATTTTCTGCAACGCTTACGATATAAACGTCACGGTACAGACCGCCGTAGAAGGTAAAGTCTGCCATCTGGGGATATACGGTCTCGTTAGGTGCGTTGTCAACAACGATAGCAAGAGCGTTGTCACCGTCCTTAAGCGAGGAGGTAAGGTTAACTCTCCAGGTAGAGTAACCGCCGTCGTGGTGAGCGAGATGCTCGCCGTTTAAGTACACGTCTGCGGAGGAGTTAGCACCGCGGATCTCAAGGTAATGCAGACCCTCGCCAAGCTCGTCCTTATTAATATTCTTGGAATATACGCAGCTGCCGCGGAAGTAAAGACCGCCGTCGTAACCGTCCTCGTTATTCCAGGTATGGGGCAGGTTAACCGAAACTGCACCCTCGCTAACAGAGGGATCCTTACAGTCCTTAACGAACTGCCAGCCCTCGTTAATCTTGAGTATTCTTCTCATAAGATGCTCCTTTATATGATTTTACATTTATCGCCATCTTTTATTATATCAAAAAACCAATAGTAAAATCAATAATTATAGATAAAAAATATATAAATATTATTTAAAAAATACGGCGTCCGACGCTGAACTTTGTCGGACGCCGTGAAGATTCACTCGTCTGAGTAGAACTTTTTAATTATGCTTCCTCAGCAACAGCCTCAGCTGCGTGACGCTCTGCAAGCTCTGCCTTCATAGTAGCGAGAGTCTTTCTATCAATGTTATAGATAAGAGCAACGCCTACGAACTGGCAAACTGCACTGAAGGTGTAGAGAGCTGCAACGAGCCAGCAAAGCTTACCTGCGGTTTCAGCGGACTGACCGATGGTACCGAGTGCGGAATCGTAGCCGATAAGGGGAGTACCCATGATTGCGATAACAGCAGCGGGGCCAACACCCTGAGCGAGCTTTCTGAAGAAGGAGTGAAGAGAGTAAACAACGCTCTCCTCTCTCTTACCGAACTTCCACTCCTGGTAGTCGATAGCATCACCCATCATAGCCCAGGATACGCAGTTATAGAAGCCCATACCAAGACCGAAGAAGATAAGACCGATCATGTATACGATGAGCTGAGCACCCTTGGGGCAGAGGGGGAATATGAGAAGGATCGCACCGCCAATAAGGCCTGCGATAGAACCGATAGAAGCAACCTCCTTCTTACCGAACTTCTTAACAAGCTTGGTAGCGAAGGGCATGAAGATGAACATGGGAAGGAAGCCTACCATCATTACAAGACCGGAGAGGGATGCCTGACCGAAGTGAGTTGCGAACATGATGGTGTTAGCGGGAGATGCAGACTGCATACCGAGGAACATACCCATAGCTGCGATGGTACAACCAACTGCAGGACGGTTCTTCATGAAGGTGCCGAGAGACTTAAGGATATTAACCTTCTCGCCACCCTCCTGGTTGAGCTGTGCATACTCATTGCCACGGATGGTGATATTCTTGATCATGAGAAGGAAGAATACGAAGCCGATAACGCCCATGATGAGAGCTGCCCAGAATACCATGTTACCCTCGAGAACCTCGATCTGGCTACCGGTAAGGGGGCTAAGAACCTTATCGCCTTCCTTATAAAGCTCGCCTGTAATGGGATTCTTAAGGAAGTTATCAACAGAGAACTTATCCTCTGCACCCTCGGGAATCTCGATTCTGTCAAGGAACCAACCGGGATTCTTGGGATCGAAGGTAACCTTGTTCCAGATAAGCATAGGAAGAATGATACCGGGAAGCATGCCGCCAACAGCACCACCGATGGATCTGAATACGGAGAGAGAAGCTCTTTCCTGATCGTCCTCGGTAACGATGTTAAGCATAGTGCCGTAAGGAACGTTTGCCATAGTGTATGCTGCATCCCAAACAACGTAGCCAAGGATGAAGAGAACAGCCTTGATTACCTCGGGAGCCTTGGGGAAGGGAAGGAATACTGCCGCACCACCAACGAGAAGACCGATAGCACCGATAAGTATGTAGGTCTTATACTTACCCATCTTGTACTTTCTCTTATCTGCATCGATGAGAGAACCGATGATGGGGTCGTTGATCGCATCCCACGCCTGAACAATGAGGAGAAGGAGCGAGAAGAGGCCGGTTTCCATCATCATGAAAACGAGCCAGAAGGTCTGAACTGTTCCCTTAAGGGAGAAGCTCATGTTACAGCCAAGATCGCCTGCAGCATAAGCAAGCTTGTCGCGAATACCAAACTTGCGATGGCCGTTAGCGTCGAGTTGAACGGGTTTCTTTGCCATTTTGATTTTCCTCCAAAAAAATATATTTATTTTGCTTTTAATTTAGCAATATTATTATAACAGATTATTAATAATGTAAGCAAGACCCAAAAGTGCCACTTTTGTGACACCCCCATACAAAAATAATGAATGACTTTTAGTCATTATGAATAGAACATGAACCATATTCAGTCAAAAATGGCAAAAAAATGAAAAGTGCTTGACTATTTTTTATAAATAAAGTATAATGGGAATAAAGCGTGACACTGTAAATTCGACAGTAAATTACGGATAATTCGGAGGAAGTATGTATAAGCTTTGTAAAACCGAGGAATCGAGCAAAAGACAGAGAGAGATCGAGCAGCATCTGCTGAATCTTATGAGAGAGAAAAGATATGATGATATTTCGGTCAGCGAGATCTGCGAGCGTGCCGGCGTTCCGAGAAAGTCCTTTTACCGTTACTTTGATGGCAAGGAGGGTGCGATGCAATCCTTGCTTTATCACAATATGACGGATTTTCATTCCTTCTCAGACATTCTTGAGAAAAAGGATAGGCGTACTCTTCAGGGTGAATTTGAGGAATTCTTCATGTTCTGGAAGGAAAAGCGTGATTTTCTCGAGGCCTTTGACAGAAGCAAGCTTATCGGTCTTCTGGTTGAAAATTCTACCAGCTATGCTATGAGTGAGTTTGTCAATATACGTAAATTTCTGGCCGAGGGTGACGAGAGGGAGAAGATACACGTTTTCCAGTTTACCATCTGCGGCCTTATGACGCTGACTATTGATTGGTATCGCTCGGGCTTTGCCGAAAGCGTTCCCGAGATTGCCCGAACTGCCGCACGAATTATCAGCAAGCCTCTGTTCCCCGATCTTGATAAATTGGGCATAAAAACCTAAAAATGTAAATAAAAGGTTGCAAAATCGTCGATTTTGCAACCTTTTTGTCTTATCTACCAATAAAGAAAAGCTTCCTTTGGCGGATGATTTTTTATTCTACTTGTTCTTGAAATACTGATATAGATAGCAGGGAAGCATGCCGTTATACAGCTTTCTCACCTTGTCTGCTCTCTTGCCGTAGAATCGCTCGAAGGCTGGGTGTGAGGTGATTATATAAACCTGCCAGGGAGATAGCGAGCGGAAATGCAGACCTATCTCACGGTAAAGCTGCTCCACCTCTCTCAGAGTGCCAAGCCTTTCGCCGTACGGTGGGTTACAGACGATAGTTCCGCGGCGTCCGTCAGCGGATATTTTTCTTGCATCCCTCTCGAACACCCTTACAACGTCGGATACTCCCGCAAGCCTTACGTTTTTATTGGCCAGAGCAACGGCACTCGGGTCGATATCCGAGGCAAATGCCTCAAAATCGGTGCTATGCTCGGTGTCAAAGGCTTCCTCGCGGGCACATTTCCAGATTTTCTTATCAATAAAGGCAAATTCCTCTGCCGCAAAGCTACGGCTTCTGCCCGGTGCGATGCCCTTCATCATCATAGCCGCCTCGATGGCGATGGTTCCGCTTCCGCACATGGGATCCCAGAGCAGCACGTTCTCTCTTGGACGTGCGGTAGCGGCTATGGCTGCCGCCAGCGTTTCTCTTATGGGAGCACCGAGAGCATCCTTACGGTATCCTCTCTTGTGAAGAGCGATTCCCGAGGTGTCGATCATCAGCGTTGCCAGGTCGTTAAGGATAAAGAACTCTATCTGATACTTGATACCGCTCTCGGCAAATTGAGTGATGCCATACGCCTTTTCGAGCGAACGTACCACCGCTTTTTTGACAATAGATTGGCAATCGGGTATAGAATGAAGCTTTGATTTTATGGCGTGACCCTTTACGGGGAAGGCGTCGTTTTTGCCTATATAATCCGACCAGTTAAGTGCTCTTACACCCTCGAAAAGCTGATCGAAGCTCTCGGCATTAAATGAGCCGACCTTGATAAAGATTCTCTCGGCATAGCGAAGAAATATATTAGACAGTGCAACGGCCTCCTCATCACCCGCGAAGGTGATCCTGCCGTCTATGGTGGATATTCTCTCGTATCCCAGTGCGTCTATCTCCTCGCCCAGCAGATGCTCCAGGCCGAAAAGACAGGTGGCAACAAGTTCAAATTTCATCGGCTTACTCCATGTCTTATTTTGCTATATTATATCATCAAAATCCCTCTCAGTCAAGAAGAAAAAATATTGACATAAAAGGATATTTGTGCTAAAATAATTACAGAGGAAAATGACATATCAAGGAGGTGCTTTTATGAAGCCTGTTTTAACCAATAATCTTAACACCTGGGGATACGTTGGATTATTCATCCTTTTCTGCATGCCCTACGTTGGAACTCCCGCGTTAATTATCTGTGCATTATTCGTGAGAGATCACGCGGTCAAGAGCTTCGCCAGAGCAATTCTTCTTCTTTCGCTTCTGTCGGTTGTCTTTTTGGTAGTGATCGCTCTGCTGGGCCTTATCAACCTGGGTGATTTCAATTTTGACGTGGACGGCGGCGTTCAGGTATTCGATTACCTGAGAGGCGTACTCAGATTTTAAAAGAATATTCAGATCGCAGGCTTTTAGCCTGCGATTTTTCTTTTTTCTGTTGATTTTTATTTTAGTTATGATATAATAGGCTTGAAAAAAAGCTCAGCCGAAAGGAAAAATAAAATGAGTAGATTTTATCTTAATAATGACTGGCGTTTTGCCTTTGACTTTGACTCTGCCGACACCGTGGAGGTGAGAATTCCTCATACGGTTAAGGAAACACCTTTTAATTATTTCTCCGAGGATGAATACCAGACCGTTTCCCGCTATGAAAGAAGCATTTTTGCACCCGAGGAATGGGCAGGCAGCAGAGTGCTTCTTACCTTCGACGGCGTGGCTCATTATGCCCAGGTGTTCCTTAACGGTGAGAAAATAGGCGAGCATTACAGCGGATATACCGCATTTACCCTGGATATTTCGGACGCTCTCTCCTACGGTGAGGAAAATCAGCTGACCGTCAAGGTGGACTCCCGTGAGAGCCTTAATATCCCTCCCTTCGGCAACGTTATCGACTATATGACCTACGGCGGAATCTACCGCGACGTATATATCGACGTAAAAAATGCAACCTATATTTCCGACGTTTTCGTAAGGCCTGGGGCGTGCGGCAGGATAGAATCTGATATCAGCATCCTTGGCGAGATTTCTGCCGAGATGAAGATCGTGCAGAGCCTTTTTGACGGAAAAAACGAGATACGTATACTGGAAAATGATGCAAAAAGCACTCTTTCGCTCAAAGGAAGGGTGGAAAATATTACTCCCTGGGATATTGATAATCCCATGATCTATACCCTGAAAACTCAGCTTTGGCAGGGTGATGGCCTTGTGGACACTCACGAGGTGAAGATCGGCTTCCGTGATGCCGAGTTCCGTAAGGACGGCTTTTACCTTAACGGCAAAAGGCTGAAGATCCGCGGTCTTAACCGCCATCAGTCCTACCCTTACGTTGGCTATGCTATGCCCAGATCCATGCAGGAGATGGATGCTGACGTGCTGAAATACGAGCTTGGACTTAACACCGTACGTACCTCCCACTATCCCCAGTCCCACTATTTCCTCGATCGCTGTGATGAGATCGGTCTGCTGGTTATTACCGAGATACCCGGCTGGCAGCATATAGGCGACGAAAAATGGCAGGATCAGGCGGTAAGGAACGTGGAGGAAATGATCCTTCAGTACAGAAACCATCCTTCAATAATTCTTTGGGGCGTGAGGATAAACGAATCCCGCGATAACGAGGCACTTTACAAGAGAACCAACGCCCTCGCTCACAGCCTTGATCCCACAAGACAAACCTGCGGTGTACGTAACTTTAAGAAAAGTCAGCTTCTTGAGGACGTCTACACCTATAACGAGTTCCTTCACGATGGCAAAAGACCGGGCTGCGATCCTAAGTCTGCCGTCACCTCGGACAAGGATAAGCCTTATATGATCACCGAGTATAACGGTCACATGTATCCCACCAAGTCCTTTGACTGTGAGGATCATAGGGTAGAGCATGCCCTTCGCCACGCCAGAGTGCTTGATGCGGTTGCGTCCTATGATGATATTGCGGGCAGCTGCGGTTGGTGTATGGCGGATTATAATACCCATAAGGACTTTGGCTCGGGCGACCGTATCTGCTATCACGGCGTGACGGATATGTTCCGTAACCCAAAGCTTGCCGCCTCGGTATACGCCTCTCAGGGAAGTATTCCCATGCTTGAGATCAGCTCCTCAATGGATATTGGCGAGCATCCCGCCTGCATCAAGGGTGACATCTGGGCGTTTACCAATGCCGACAGCATCAGAATGTATAAGAACGATCGGTTTATTAAGGAGTATTCGTCGGCTGATAATAGACCCTTCCAAAATCTGCATCACAGTCCTATAATGATCGACGATTTTATCGGTGACTGTATAGCGAAAAACGAAAAAATGAAGCCACGTCAGGCTAAAATTCTGACAAAGGCATTAAATTACATTGCCCGTCACGGCTACGGCAATCTGCCTCCTAAGATCCTTTGGATCGCCGCACAGTGCATGGTGCTTTACGGTATGAGGATAAACGACATTGTTGATCTTTACACCAAGTACGCAGGCGACTGGGGCGGTGTGTCCACCGTTTATCGCTTTGATGCCATAAAAAACGGCGAGGTGGTAAAATCGGTTACCAAGGCTCCTATGAATAAGGGCAGCCTCAGAGTCAATACCTATAAATCCGTCCTCACCGAGAGGGAGAGCTATGACGTTACGGCTATTCGTGTAGGTGCGGTCGACGAGTATGGAAACACGCTGTATTTCTCGAATGAGCCCATGACCGTCACCGCCGAGGGTCCCATCGAGATAATAGGCCCAAACGTAGTATCGCTTCGCGGCGGTATGGCAGGAATCTACGTTAAGACCGTGGGCAAGGAGGGTAAAGCCTCGGTTAAGATCTCAACCCCCTCGCTCGGCGAGATCACCGTAGCACTTACGGTAGAGTCGAAAATGTAAACAATTCCTTTGCATTTGTAATGATTTATAGAAAATCCGACGGAATTCGGGCGATCTATAAAAACAGACGCCTTGTTTTTTCCACGGTAAGCTATTGACATTATTATTATTTTTGTGATATAATTAATTGTTTATTAATTTTAGTATATTTTTAGGAGAAAATTCCAATGAAATGGACGTCACTTAATGATTTAAGAGAAAAATATCTCGCATTCTTCGAGAGCAAGGGACACGTAAGACTCCCTTCCTTCTCGCTTGTACCCAATAACGACAAATCCCTCCTTCTTATAAACTCCGGTATGGCTCCCATGAAGAAGTTCTTTACCGGTGAGGAGCAGCCCCCCAAGAACAGAGTTTGTACCTGTCAGAAGTGTATCCGTACCCCCGACCTTGAGAGAGTTGGACACACCGCACGTCACGGCACATACTTTGAGATGCTCGGTAACTTCTCCTTTGGAGATTATTTCAAGGAGGAGGCTATTCCGTGGGCGTGGGAGTTCCTTACCGAAACTCTCGAGATCCCCGCAGATCTTCTCTGGCCCTCCGTATACGAGCAGGACGACGAGGCTTACGCTATCTGGCGTGATAAGATCGGCGTTCCCGAGGAGCATATTGTAAAGCTCGGTAAGGCTGATAACTTCTGGGAGCATGGCTCCGGTCCCTGCGGCCCCTGCTCCGAGATCTACTTTGACCGCGGCATCAAGTTTGGCTGTGGCTCTCCCGACTGTAAGCCCGGCTGTGACTGTGACAGATTCATGGAGATCTGGAACAACGTATTCTCTCAGTTCAATAACGACGGCAAGGGCAACTACACCGAGCTTGCACAGAAGAATATCGATACAGGTATGGGTCTTGAAAGACTTGCCTGCGTAATGCAGGGTGTTGGCAACCTCTTTGAGGTTGATACCGTTCGTGCTCTTCTTGACCGCGTTTGTGAGATCTCCGGCAAGACCTACGGTGCAGAGTGGTCTGACGACGTTTCTATCCGTGTTATCACCGACCACGTTCGTTCTGCAACCTTCATGATCAGCGACGGCGTTATCCCCTCCAACGAGGGCCGTGGCTACGTTCTTCGTAGAATCATCCGCCGTGCTTGCCGTCACGGTAAGCTTCTCGGCATTAACGGTATGTTCCTTCGCGGCCTTTGCGAGATAGTTATTTCTCAGAACGAGGGTGCATATCCCGAGCTTAAGACAAAGTACGATTATATCCTTAAGGTTATGACTCTTGAGGAGGAGAGATTTAACGCAACCATCGACGCGGGTCTTGGTATTCTTAACGGCCTTGTTGCAGATGCAAAGGCAAAGGGCGAGAGCACTCTTTCGGGTGCTGATACCTTTAAGCTTTACGATACCTTCGGCTTCCCCGTTGACCTCACCCGTGAGATCGCAGAGGAGGAAGGTCTTTCTATCGACGAGGACGCCTTCAAGGCTCTTATGGAGGAGCAGAAGCAGAGAGCAAGAGCGGCAAGAGGCAACATCTCCGGCTGGTCCGACAGCTCCAAGTCCCTTCTTGAGAATCTTCCTCAGACCGAGTTCCTCGGCTACACCGAGGTTAAGTGTGAGGGTAAGGTGCTTTCCATCTTTGTTGACAACGAGGCTGTAGAGTCGGTTTCCGAGGGCGAATGCACTATCGTTACCGATAAGACCGTATTCTACGGCGAGGGCGGTGGCCAGGTTGGTGACAGCGGTGTTATTACTCTCGGTGATACCAGACTCACCGTTGTTGATACCAAAAAGACAAACGGCGTTTACCTTCACGAATGTCAGGTGGAGAACGGATCTGTTAAGGTTGGCGATCAGCTTACCCTTGAGATCGACACCGTACGCCGTGATGCAATAAAGAGAAATCACTCTGCGGCTCATCTTCTTCAGGCGGCACTCCGTTCTGTTCTCGGCACTCACGTCGAGCAGGCAGGTTCCTACGTTGACGAGCATAGAGTTCGCTTCGACTTTACTCACCTCGCGGCTATGACTGCAGATGAGATCAGCGAGGTTGAGGCTATTGTAAACAGAAATATTCTTCTCGCAGAAAATGCTGAAACCATCGTTACCACGCCCGATGAGGCAAAGAAGATGGGTGCTATGGCACTCTTCGGTGAGAAGTACGGCTCTGAGGTTAGAGTTGTTAAGATCGGCTCCTCCTCCACCGAGCTTTGCGGCGGTACTCACGTATCCAGCACCGGTAATATCGGTCTGTTCAAGGTTATATCCGAGAGCTCGGTTGCGGCAGGTGTAAGACGTATTGAGGGTACTACCGGTCTTGGCGTGCTTGCTCTCCTCGGTGAGAGAGATGCTCTTATCCGTGACACCGCAAAGGAGCTTAAATCTCCTAACGTTAACGGTATTGCCAAGAAGGCAGAGTCGCTCCAGGCAGAGATCAAGGAGCTTCGTCGTGAGCTTGAGAGTGCAAATTCTCAGATCGCTAACGCTAAGGCTGAGGCTCTCCTCTCCGGCATTAAGACCGTTGGTAAGTTCAAGCTTCTCGCTGCTAAGATTGAGATGCGTCCCGACCAGGCAAGAGGCCTTTGCGACACTGTTAAGGACAGATATTCCGACGCGGTTGCTGTGTTTGCGGCAGTATCCGACGGCAAGCTGAACTTTGCTGTTTGTGCAGGTCCCGATGCGGTTAAGGCAGGTGCTCACGCAGGTAACCTTCTCCGCGAGGTTGCGGCTATCTGCGGCGGTAAGGGCGGCGGACGGCCTGATTCTGCAATGGGCGGCGGACGTGATATCGACAAGATTTCCGACGCACTCCTTAAGGCTGAGGAAATTCTTGCTAACATCTAAACAAGCCTTTCCGCGAGGAAAAGGCTGATTAAGGCTGATAAAATCTTGCTAACATCTAAACAAGCCTTCCCCTTGAGGGGAAGGTGTCACCACAGGTGACGGATGAGGTGTATTGTATGAATAAAAATAATAACCCTTATTTAACTCGTTTTTCTCAGAAACTGCGAACGAACATGACCAAAGAAGAAAAACATCTGTGGTATGATTTTTTTAAAAAAATTCCTTATACAGTAAACAGACAAAAGGTTGTTGGAAACTATATTTTGGATTTTTACTGTGCAGAGGCTAAAATAGCAATAGAGCTTGACGGTGCACAGCATTATGAGCATTATGCTAAAGAAAAGGACGAGAAGAGAGATGAATTTCTAAATCAACAGGGAATTGAGGTTTTAAGATATTCAAATCTTGAGCTTAACAACAATTTTGAGGGCGTCTGCTTTGATATTTTAGAAAAAATAAAATTTTCGATAGAAAGTAACGCCACCTCATCCGTCAGGCAAGCCTGCCACCTTCCCCTCGAGGGGAAGGCTGATTAAGGCTGATAAAATCTTGCTAACATCTAAACAAGCCTTCCCGCGAGGAAAAGGCCGATTAAGGCGAGAAAATTCTTGCAAATATCTAATAATTGACAACTTATATTTACAAATACTAGGCGAAAGGAGTTCTTGACGGCTGAAAATGCATCTTGAGCTCCTTTTGCGTTATTGGAGAGGAATACTTAAAATGAATGTATACGAGAGATTTTTAAAATACGTTTCTTACCCCACCACCTCCGATGAGAACAACGAGTGCTGCCCCTCCACTAAGGGACAGATGGTGCTGGCAGAGGAGCTTGTAAGGGAGCTTCTTGAAATTGGCATTGAGGATGCGAGAGTTGATGAAAACGGCTACGTTTACGCATCCATTCCCGCAAGCTGTGAGGGAATGGCCGCTATCGGCTTTATCGCCCACATGGACACTGCCTCGGATGCTCCCGGTGAGAATATCAAGGCGAAAATGATCGACTACAAGGGCGGAGATATCACTCTTAACGAGGAGGCGGGAATCATCCTTTCGACCAAGGATTACCCATACGTAGAGGCACTTTCCGGTCAAAGACTTATCGTTACCGACGGTACGACCCTGCTTGGTGCTGACGATAAGGCCGGCGTTGCCGAGATCATGGCGGCGGCAGAAAGACTTGTTAAGGCAGATTTTCCCCATGGCAAGATCTGTATCGGATTTACTCCCGACGAGGAGATCGGCAGAGGTGCAGACCTCTTTGACGTAGACGGCTTTGGTGCGGAGTATGCCTACACACTCGACGGCGGTGGACTCGGTGATATCGAGTACGAGAACTTTAACGCCGCATCTGCTACCGTTAAGGTACACGGCAGGGCGATCCATCCCGGCTCTGCTAAGGATAAAATGATAAACGCCGCACGCATCTGCTGTGAGTTTGATTCGCTTCTCGCTCCCGACGAGATTCCCGAAAGGACCGAGGGCTACGAGGGCTTCCACCACCTTATCGCCATTGAGGGCGAAACCGAGGAGGCTGTATCCAGATATATTATTCGCGATCACTCTAAGGAAAAATTCAACGCTATCAAGGCTGAGTTCGAGTCTGTGGCGTCGAGGCTTAACGAAAAATACGGTGATGGCACAGTGGAGCTTGTTCTCAGAGATTCTTATTATAATATGAAGGAAGTTCTTGAGGATAAGATGTACGTCGTAGAGCGTGCCACCGCGGCTATGAAGCGTCTTGGTATGGAGGTTACATCGGTTCCTATCCGTGGCGGTACAGACGGTGCAAGGCTTTCCTTCATGGGTCTGCCCTGTCCAAATCTTCCTACCGGCGGCGGCAACTACCACTCCCGCTTTGAGTACGTATCGGTTGACGCTATGGAAAAGTGCGTTGATATGATCGTTGAGATCGTAAAGGGCTGATAAATAATAAAAGCAACCCGAGAAATCGGGTTGCTTCCTTTTTTAAAATTTTTAAATGGAGAAAAGAATTGTTGTTTATATAATTTATTTATTATTCAACAGAGAACATATCGGTTCCCACGCCGCAGAGGGGACACTCGAAATCCTCGGGAAGATCCTCGAACTTAGTGCCGGGGGCGATGCCCTGCTCGGGAAGACCAAGCTCCTCGTCGTATTCCCATCCACAAACGTCACATACGTATTTTGCCATATTTATATTTCCTTTCAAAAAAATCAATTTTGTTTTTGTGATTTGATTATACAATAAATATGGCTTACTTTCTGTGATTTAATCACAAAGCTGTGATTTATTTTGAAAATTCCTCTGCGAGAAGGCGGATTTTTTTTCTGCTCTCCTCATTAAGTGCCGAAATGATCTTAACCTCGGTGTCTGCAAGGCTTAGATTTTTGCTCTTCTCAAGCATGCCCTTCATGATCCTGGTTGCCATAGGTGCCCAGGAGCCGTTCTCGATAAAGGCAACGCGTCTGTTCTGATAATTTCTCTCGGTCAAATGGTTTATAAATTCCTTCATGAAGGGGAAGATATCTGCGTTGTAGGTGGTTGTGGCGAGGACAAGTCTGTCGTATCTGAAGGCGTCCTCGATAGCCTCGTGCATATCGCATCTGGCAAGGTCGCTTACCGCCACCTTAACGCCTCTGCTTTTCAGCTCTTCTGCCAGCAGCTCCACCGCCGCAGCCGTATTGCCATACACCGAGGTGTAGGCTATGCACACGCCCTCGCTCTCGGGACGGTAACTTGACCAGGTGTCGTAAAGACCGATATAGTATCCGAGATTTTCATCAAGCACAGGGCCGTGGAGAGGGCATATTTTCTCGATATCCAGAGCCGCCGCCTTCTTAAGCAGTGCCTGAACCTGCATACCGTACTTGCCGACTATACCGAAATAATATCTTCTTGCCTCGCACGCCCAGTCCTCCTCGGTATCCAGGGCACCGAACTTGCCGAAGCTATCGGCGGAGAACAGCACCTTGTCGAGAGGATCATAGCTGACGATAACCTCAGGCCAATGTACCATAGGTGCGGTGATAAAGCTAAGCTCGTGGCGTCCAAGACTAAGCTTATCTCCATCTCCTACAACAATGCGTCCGTCGGCAAATTCGGTTCCGAAGAAGCCCTTCATCATAGCAAAGGCCTTTGCCGAAGCAACGAGAGTAACCGTGGGAAACGCCTCCTTGAATCTCATAATACTGGAGGAGTGGTCGGGCTCCATGTGCTGAATGATGAGATAATCGGGCATTCTTTCACCGATTGCCTTCTTGACGTTTGCTATCCACTCGTCAGCGAAGCGAATGTCCACGCTGTCCATTATGGCAATTTTTTCATCAATTATCGCATAGGAATTATACGCCATTCCCTCGGGAATGACGTACTGGCCCTCAAAAAGATCCAGCTTTCGGTCGTTTACACCGACGTATTTAATATCATTAGTGATCATATATTTACCTCTTTATTAATTATATCCAAGAGATTATAACATAAAACAAACAAAAAATCAATAAAGAAAAAGAAAAGCACCCGATTCTGTCGGGTGCTTTTTGTAGCCTGAAAAATTAGTCCTCAAGGATATAGCCGTTAAATCCGCTTGAATAGTGCTTGGCCTGATCCTCTGTTACCCAGAGTACCTCAACGTCCTCCATCGATTCGACGAACGCCATACCGTCCTCAAGGCTCATGCAGAACAGTGCGGTGGAAAGTCCGTCACCCAGGGCAGAATCCTTACAGATTACCGAAACCATAAGGTAGCCCTGTGCAGGCATAAGGGTTTCGCTGTCAATGATGTGGTGGTATCTTTTACCTGCCACGGTGTAAAATCTCTGATAGGATCCGCTGGTAACGATCGACTCGCCTGCAAGACCGATATACTCGATATACGGAAGCTCCTCGTCACCTGTGGGATTCTCTATACCCGTAATCCATTTTTCTCCATTTGCTCTGGGGCCTACGGTACGGATGTTGCCGCCAACGTTTACAACGTAGCCGGTCTTGCCCATGTCGATAAGCATTTTTGCTACCATCTCTACGGCGTATCCCTTTGCAAATGCACCTACGTCAAGGCTCATCTCGGGATCTCTCAGCCATACGGTAGAGTTCTCCTCGTCGATGATAACGTCGTTTATATCGGTGTGCTGCGACGCTCTCTCAAGCATATCCATAGGCGGCAGCTCTGCCTCCCAGGGATTATCACTGCCTGCCGAGCGATAGTCGTGCCAGATAGAAAGCACGCCGCCCATAGCAACGTTCATTTTTCCGTCGGTCAGGGTATACATCTCCTTTGCGTAAAGGAG
This sequence comes from Eubacteriales bacterium, assembly GCA_045531485.1. Taxonomy (GTDB): domain Bacteria; phylum Bacillota; class Clostridia; order Oscillospirales; family CAG-272; genus UBA1740. The sequence continues at coordinate 25,856 of JAZSEC010000018.1, forward strand.
CATATCTATAATCCTTCGGTCAACCTTAACCACCTGGTGCTCGCCGTTTACCAGCTTGTTGATTGTGCAGAGGTTGTTGATTCCCTCGTATTCGTTATAGATGTCGAAAAGCTTGTGATATTCGCTAAGCAGAGTCATAGCGGCGGTGTTCGCCTCGGCAAATTTTTTCTCCCTCGCCTCGTATCCCATGATGGTGGTTATGGTATCAAAGTAAGCGAAGGAATATGATTTATACTGCTGCTTCTCACCCTCACAGCCTACGAGAGCGTAGGGAAGCATAAGCGAAATCAGAAGAATAAATATTATAATTTTATTTTTCATTTTTACCTCGTGAGCCATAGTTTGACTAGCCGGGAAGGACAAGGGCGTCTTTAATTTCTCGGTCCCTCTCGGCTAATCAAAAAGGGAGGATGTCCTCCCTTTTGATTATGCGTTGTTAATTAAATTAACGAGCGTAGCTGATAGCCTCAACAACAACTGCGATAATGCCGTCGATGGACATAGTGCAGCCTGCACCGAGAAGTGCCTGGTCGTTAGAGATCTTGTAGCCGTTATCCATGGTCTGAAGCTCAAGGTTCTTAACCTGGTCAGCAGTCTTACCTACAACGTGTGCAGAGAATGCTGCGGACTGGAGATACCACTCAGCAACGGATGCGTTACCTACGAGAGAGGTACCGTATGCAGCCATCTTATAGTCTTCCTTAAGCTCTCTCTTGGTCTTGAGAACGCCCTCACCCTTACCAACGGAGGTAGAGGTTACAACGCCGTCAGCACCGATAACAACCTGGGGCTGGATAGCGTCGTTGAGAGTAGCAAGGATCTTGCCGTCAGCAACTACAACTGCAGCGATGTCAGAGTTCATCTTTACGGTAGCAACACCGTCAGCAACAGTGGAGCCGTTATCAGCGTTGTTAGCTGCTACACCGAGAGTGAAGCTCTCAGCGGTCTTGAAGGTAACCTTCTGATCGTCGTTGCAAGCCTTAACTACAGCTGCGATGAAGTCGGTGATCTGGATGGTGCAGCCTGCGTTAAGAAGGCTCTCATCAACTGCGATCTGGTGACCGTTTACTTCCTGAAGCTGAATGCCCTGAACCTCTGCTGCGGTCTTACCTACAACATAGTTCTCGAAAGCCTTAGCCTGATCGTACCACTCCTTAACGGTGCCGCCCTCAACGTTGGGGGTACCGAAAGCAGCCATCTTATAGTTGTCACCGAGCTCCATCTTGGTGTCAAGAACAGAGAAGGTAACAGCACCGTCAGCTACTGCATACTTGTTCTGGATAGCGTCGATACGGCAGAGAACGATCTTGCCGTCCTTGTCAAGAACAACGGTAGCAACGGTAGCGTTGGTCTGGGAAGCACTTACTTCACCGAACTGAACGCCGAGACCGAGAGTGTACTCCTTTTCCTTATCGCCACAAGCAACGAAAGCGGTAAGGCAAAGAACTACTACGAGTGCAAGACAAATAATTCTTTTCATTTTCTTTTCTCCTTTAGAAAAAATATTTTTTGAGTTTTACTCCATCCGCTATTATAACATAGAAATATTTAAATGTCAAGAATTTACATTTATTATTTAATTAGATATATTTTTAACAATATAAAACCGTATAAAAGGTTTTAAACAACTTGACATAAAAGAAGAAAAATGTTAAAATAATTTGTTAAGGAATAATTTTTGGAGTAAAAAATGGACGTAGCAATTAAATTAATATACAACGTAGCCCTGTTATTTATTATGATGATTCCGGGATTTATTATGAAAAAGTGCAGGCTTTGCTCGGATGTCTTTGGCAAGGGTCTTTCCAATCTTGTGCTTTACATAGCCCAGCCGGCACTGACCTTCGTTGCATATCTTCGCCCCTATGACGGCAAAATTATGATAAACGCACTTCGGGTGCTGGGCTTTTCTATCATTCTGCATATTCTCTTCTCGGTGGTGGCTATGATGTTCTTTAAGAAATCGCCCGATTCCATGAAGCGTATGCTGAGATTTGCTACTATCTTCTCTAACGTTGCCTTTATGGGTATACCTCTTATTGCCGCAGTGCTTGAGGACACCTATCCCGGTGCTACCGTATACGCCCTGCTTTACAGTGTTACCTATAACATTTTCCTCTGGTCGCTGGGTGCCAGGATCTGTACCGAGGGCAGGGACGTTAATGACAATGACGTTGACGATCACGTAGAGCATAGGCAGACGGTTTCTCCCTGGACGGCTTTCGTTCATCCCACCACTATTGCATCTGCGATAGGTCTTATCTTCTTTATTTTCCCTATTCATACTTACGTTAACGGAACGATAATTGAGGAATCCTTCGTTATGCTGAAGAATCTCGTTGCTCCGCTCTCTATGGTGGTTATCGGACTCAGACTTGCGGATATGAGCTTCAAGGGAATGCTGAAGGATAAGGGAATGTATATCTTTATTGCACTCCGCCATTTTGCACTTCCTCTTCTCACGCTCGGTATCGTAAAGCTGGTTGGACTTGTAGTAGAGCTTGATCCCGCGGTGGAGATGGTTACTGTGATTCTTGCGGCGGCACCTGCGGCAACCTCGGCAACCATGTTTGCTGAAAAGTTTGACTGTGACGCGATCTACGTGTCAAGGTTGGTCACCGTATCCACGCTGCTTTCCATCGTCACTATTCCACTGATACTTCTTTTAGTTTAACCTAAAAGGTTAATAAAACGAGGAAAATAATGAATTTTAGTAAAAATATTTCGGAAATTGAAAAGAAAATAGGCTACACCTTCAAGGATAAAAGCCTTTTGACCCAGGCCTTCACCAGATCCAGCTACTGTAACGAGCATAGAGGTGCGGGCAGGGAATATATCTCCAACGAGGTGCTGGAGTTCTTCGGCGACAGCGTGCTTTCCACGGCTATTATCACCATGATGCTAAAGGAAAAGACCGAGAGATACGAGCATGGTATTTACACCGGACTGGACGAGGGAGATTTCTCCAATATACGTTCAAAGCTCAGCGACAAGCGTAATCTTTCTAAGAGCATGGCGGCACTCGGTCTGCAGAAGCATCTTCGCATGGGCGAGGGTGATGCAAAGCTTGGTATTGAAAACGAGCCATCGGTTATGGAGGATCTGTTCGAGAGCATAATCGGTGCGGTATATATTGACTGCGGCATGGATATGGCGAGGGTTATTCCCGTCGTGTCTGGTATGCTGGACGTATCGGTGTATTTCTCTGGCGAGGCGGCTCCTATTCAGAGCTATAAGAATGCCCTGCAGGAGTGGTGTGCTGATAAAAAGCATCGACTTCCCGCACCCGTTTATAAAACTATATCCCAGACCGGTCCTGATCATAAGAGGGTGTACGAGAGGGCGGTTATTATCGGTGACCGTCTGGTTGCTACCGGAAAGGGAAAAAACCAGAAGCTTGCCGACAGTGCCGCAGCCGAGGCCGCACTCGAAGTGCTGAAAAAAGAGTGCGTAAATAACAATAATGTAAATATAAGTTCACTTTCTGAGCTAAAAAACCACGCAATCAAGAATAAGCAACCCTCTCCGGAGTTCAGGGATCTTGGCGAAACTGCCAACTCCAGCGTAAGCTCCAGGGAGTATATGATTGAGTGTCGCTGTATGGGTAAATCGGCGGTCGGCGTTGGTAAGAGTAAGCAGGAGGCGAGAGCCCTGGCTGCCGAAAAGGTGCTTGCCTCGCTCACCGTAAGGGAGGAGCAAAGGGAAACACACAGGACTGCAAAGCCTGTGGCAAGGGCTACCTCGAAAAAGCCTGCTTCCAAGAAAATTGTCAAAAAAACGGCACCACGTACTCGCAAAAACGTGAAAACTACGAAATAATATCTCAAAACGGGGTAATCAAAATGAAGAATACCTATCTTGAGGGCGGCAGGATCTGCACCTCTCACGGCGTAAAGGGACTTCTTAAGGTGGAGCATCTCTGCGACTCCCCAAAGGTTCTGTTAGGCATAAAGAAAATATATCTTAAGGAGCGTGACGGCTCCTTTACCGAGAAAAAAGTTACAAGCTGCTCCTCTATGGGTCAGTTTCTGGCTCTCGGCATTGATGGGATCACCACTCGTGAGGAGGCGATAGCCTACCGTGGCAGGATCTTCTATCTCCACCGTGACGATATTCCTCTTCCCAAGGGTGCTATGTTTATTGCCGATATGATCGGTCTGCCGGTTTACCATGCCGAAAGCGGCGAGTCCCTTGGCGAAATATCCGACGTCAGCGACGTTGCGGGACGAAGAATTTATACAGTGAAATACCAATGTCGCGAGGTTATGATTCCCGACGTGACTGAATTTATAAAGGAGATTAGTGAGGAGCGTGGCATGGCAGTACTGCCCATACCCGGTCTTTTTGATGCAGCAGATGAGGTTTGACGTAATGACACTCTTCCCGGATATGGTGCAGGGCGTTCTCTCCGAGAGTATAATCGGCAGGGCACAGAGTGGCGGTCTTATAGAGGTCGCATGCCATAATATCCGAGATTTTTCTAATGACAAGCACAGAAAGACCGACGATACCCCCTACGGTGGCGGTGTCGGTATGGTTATGACCTGTCAGCCTATATACGATTGCTACGAGAATATCGTTAAAGATATCCCCGAGGGCAATAAAAAGAGGGTCATCTATATGTCCCCGAAGGGCAGGATGTTCTCTCACTCGGTGGCAAGGGAGCTTGCCGAATATGATAATCTTATATTCCTTTGCGGTCACTACGAGGGCGTGGATCAGCGTATCCTCGATGAGATCGTTGATGAGGAAATATCCATCGGTGACTACGTGGTTACCGGTGGCGAGATCCCTGCTTGTATTGTTATCGACGCGGTATCAAGGCTCATTGACGGAGTCCTCGCATCCAGCGAATGCTACGAGGGTGAGTCGGTGGCATCAGGAATACTGGAATATCCTCAGTATACCAAGCCCCGTGAGTTCCGCGGAAGAGAGGTTCCCCCGATACTTCTATCGGGCGACCATGCGAAAATTGACAGATGGAGGCTTGAAGAGGCGGTGAAGATCACTAGAGAACGCCGTCCCGATATGCTGCTTCTCCATCCGGAAATAGAGGAATCCCTGAAGCCAAAAAAATCCAAGAGAAAGGAGAGAGTAAAGAATGTCTAAACCGTCCGTATGGGAAATATTTTTTGATAAGGACGAGCTTGATGAGGCGAAGAAAAAAAGAAAATTCTTCACAAAGGAATTTTCCGGCTCCGTAACTCAAAGGCTAAAAAGAATACTCTCCGGTAGATTTTTCAGGTTTACAAGGGCGGCATCCGATCTGCTTGCTCACATTTCCACAAGGGTTTACGGTACGGCTCTGCTTTGCTTTGGCATTCTGGGTGCTTTGCTTCATTTTCTCGGCTTCGGTGCTGATGAAAGCATTGCAAATCCCATAATCGGCATTATATCTGCTCTGCTTGCAATACCCTTTATGCTGGTGGATAAGCCGCTTCCCATCTTCCTTCAGGACTTTAAGCCCACCGATTATATCTTCTTCGATTTCTTCTGTATGAAAAGGCATACGGTCATGGAGAATGAGAGGCGTTTTCCCATCTCTGTGGCAATTATTATCGGCTGTGTCCCAGCTCTTCTGTCGGCCGTGATGCCCTTATGGCAGATAGCACTTATTATCGGAGTGATCATCTGCGTATATATCTGTATGGAGTCGCCTGAGTTTATCTACTTTGCGTCGCTCTTCACCCTTCCTTATCTCAGATATATTCCCTATTACGACATCGTTTTGTCGATTGCAGTAGTCCTTGCCATCTTCTCCTTTGCGGTGAAGGTGTTCCACGGAAAGAGAGTTTTGTATATAGAGCAGTATGACATCTGTCTGGGTGTGATGCTGGTGTTCATTCTTATAAGCGGTATCTTCGTTAAGGGCATTGAGTCCTTCTCGGGATCGGTCAGAATGATAGTTCTTGCTCTCGGCTACCTACTTGCAAGTAATATAATCACCAACCGCCGTCTTGCCGAGCTTTCGGCAAACTCAATAATCATCTCGGGCAGCATCGCATCGGGGATATCCATTATTCAGCTTCTGATCATTGCCATCGGCAGTCGCGAGATAACCCTTGAAACGCTTTCCTCAATTCTTTCAAGAGGTGACGGAGTTGCCGTATTTTTAATGATCGCGGTAATATTTGCCGTGGGAATGATAGGACAGTCCAGCCGACGCGTCAGCACAAGATATCTTATCGCGGGCTTCCTTTGTATCCTGGCACTTATCATTTCCGGTGAGATGCTGGCACTTATCTCCCTGCTTATCGGAATTGCCGCCTACGCCGTTATTAAGCACAATAAGCTTCCCGGCGTATTTATTCCTCTGTTGCTTTTAGCTTCGGTGCTATTTCTTCTTCTCCCATCGGGAGTGCTTGACTTTATCTTTGAATACAGTCCCTCGATAGTTTCTGCAAAGGAGCTGTTCGATCTCTGGAACGCCAGCATGAGTGCGTTTGCCAAGAATATGCTGGTGGGTATCGGTATAGGTAAGGAGAGCTTTGCTCAGGAGATGGCAGCTCTCGGAATATTCGGCCATCCCGATTCCTCGAATCTCTTTATAGAGCTTGGTCTTGAGGCGGGAATGTTCGCACTAATATGCTTCATCTTCATGATCGTAACAAGACTAAAGCACAGATCTCTTCAGTACCCTTACGTTAAAGGCTCGCAGATCGGATTTATGTCTAATCTCAGCGGCGTGTGTCTGTTCTCTCTTCTCGCCTTCGGTATGGTAAACTATATCTGGTCGGACAGCTCGGCATACTACCTCTTCTGGTGTATATTCGGTATAGGCAGTGCGACTCTCCGCGTGGCTAAGAAGGAATACGACGATAAGGTGATATACTATGAGGAGAGCTCTGCCTTCGATTCCTCGGTGATAGACGTGGAGATCGGCTGAAAAAACGGTTAATTATTGACCCTTTTATCATAATTATTCAAAAAAATTGGCAAAATAATTTTTATTATTCTAAAAAGGTATTGATTTTTTGTTAAATATTTGATATACTTGATTAGAATTAAGAAATTCTAAGGAGAAAAAATATGATTTCTCGTAGCGTAACTATACGCAACAGCGTTGGTCTTCACGCAAGACCCGCAACCTTCTTCGTACAGAAGGCAAATTCCTTCAAGAGCTCTATCTGGGTTGAGAAGGAGGATTGCCGCGTTAATGCGAAGAGCCTTCTCGGTGTTCTTTCGCTTGGTATCACCAAGGGAACTAATATCACCTTGATCGCTGACGGTGCTGATGAGAACTCTGCGGTTGACGGACTTGCAGAGCTTGTTGACAGCGAGTTCGGCGAAAAGTAATTGAGTTACCCTAAGACGTTTTCGTCGGGTTAGCTCCAAAAGGGTAACGGTTTAATTGCCAACGGCTTTGGATCGTTACCCTTTTTATTTTCAAATTTACTCGGAGGTGCGGTATGTCCGGATTGCAGCGACTTCGGGACAAGGCTAATTCTCTGCCTACCGTTCCCGGAGTATATATAATGAAGGACTCGGCGGGCGAGGTTATCTACGTCGGCAAGTCCAAAAAACTGAAGAATAGAGTAACTACCTACTTTACCGGCAATAATCATACTCTCAAGACGGCAAAAATGGTTTCGCTCGTGGCAGATTTTGACTATATCGTCTGCAAGACCGAGATCGAGGCACTAACCCTTGAGAACGTGCTTATCAAAAAGCACATGCCGAAGTATAATATTCGTCTTAAGGACTCTAAGTCCTATCCTTATATCAAGGTAACAAACGAGGAATATCCAAGACTGCTTGTGACTCGCGACAGAAAAAGCGACAGAGCAAGGTATTTTGGCCCCTATCAGGGTGCCTCCTCGGCTTATGCCGCACTTGAGGCGGTGATGAAGGTGTTTGCTCTACCCACCTGTAAGCGTTCCTTCCCCAAGGATATCGGCCGCGAGCGACCCTGCATTTATCGCGATATGGGCAGATGCATAGCACCCTGTGCGGGAAATATCTCCTCCGAGGAATATAAAGAGCGTGTCCGCTCGGCAGAGCGTGTGCTTGACGGAAATACATCCGAGGCAAGAGAGCTTCTCCGTGCTGATATGGAGCGTGCAGCCGAGATGCTGGAGTTTGAGCGTGCGGCAGCCATCCGTGACCAGCTTATTGCTCTGGAGCGACTGTCAGAGAAGCAGAAGGTCGTTGCCGATGCTAAGGTAAATCGGGACGTTTTTGCACTTTGCTTTATTGAGGGAGTGGGTGTTATGTCCATGCTGTCCGTCAGGGGCGGTGCTCTCGTAAATAAAAACGTCTTTATGCTTTCGGCAGCAGATCCCGTATCCGCCGAGGAGGCTGTATCGCTTATTGCCGCCCACTATGACACCGGTGGCAGTATACCGAAGGAGATCATGCTGGCGTTTTCAGTCGGCGAGGAGGATATCTCGCTTCTTTCGGAGTATATGACTCTCCTGGCAGGCAAGAGGGTTGCCGTAAGGATTCCCGAGCGTGGTGACGGCCGTGCCTTGTGCGATATGGCTATTGAAAATGCCAAGGAGGCAGCCAGACAGTATCGTCTTGAGGGCGAGAGGGAGGATAAATCTATTCGCCGCCTTGCGACTCTACTCGGTCTGCACGAGCCGCCAAGACGTATCGAGGCGTACGATATATCCAATATCGGTAACGAGAATATAGTTGCATCAATGGTCGTGTGGTCGGGAGGCAAGCTTAAGAAGAGTGATTACAGGCTTTTCTCTATAAAAACCACCGACGGTGCAGACGATTACGGCTCTATGCGTGAGGCTCTTACCCGACGCCTCGGTCATATCGGTGACGGCAGTGCATCGCTTGGTGATGAGCCGGATCTTATTCTCGTCGACGGCGGTGACGCCCACGTGGGAGTGGCGAAGGGTGTGCTTGAGGCACTGTCGCTTGAGATCCCCGTCTTTGGAATGGTAAAGGATGATTTTCATAAAACACGTGCGTTGACCGATGGAAAAAATGAGATTTCCATAGCAAAAGAGTTTGATATGTACGCTTTTATTTACAATTTGCAGGAGGAAGCCCATAGATTTGCGGTAAAATCCTCTCAGAAGGGTAAAATAAAAACTATGACACATTCCTCTCTTGAGAAAATAGAGGGCATTGGTCCTGCCAAGGCAAGAGCCTTGCTCTCTGCCATGCCGCTTTCGAAAATAAGGGTGTCATCTGTAGACGAGCTTGCCTCCGTTAAGGGCATCGGCAGATCGGATGCCGAAAGAATAGCAAGGTACTTTGAAGAAAAAAGAGGTAAAAGAAAATGATGAGAATAATTACCGGAAGTGCGAAGGGCAAAAAGCTTGTCAGCCTTGAGGGCGAGGCTACCAGACCCACCTCCGAGAGAATAAAGGAGGCGATCTTCTCCTCCATACAGTTTGACGTAGAGGGCAGACGTGTGCTTGATCTTTTTGCAGGCTCGGGTCAGATGGGCTTTGAGGCTCTTTCCCGCGGTGCAGACAGAGCCACCTTCATCGATCTCTCCCGCGAGGCGATGGATATAGTGAAGCAAAATGCCAGGATCACCGGCTTCTTTGACGTTAGCCACTTCCTCGTAAGCGATTGGCGTAACTATATCAGAAAGGCGTCGGGCAGGGAGCAGTACGATCTTGTTTTCGTAGATCCACCCTATGCTATGGAGTGCTGTGCCGACGTGGCGGCATATCTTGCAGAAAAGGAGCTTATTATCCCCGGTGCCATTGTCGTGCTTGAGTCGGGCGAGGAGGAGATAAGCATGGATGATCCCCGTCTTGGCGGATACAGATCCATAAAATCCACCCACTACGGCAAGAAAACCTTCGTAAACATTCTCTTCTACGAGGGCAGGGAGGCAAAATAATGAGCGTAATTATTCCCGGCAGCTATGATCCGGTTACCAAGGGTCATTTAGACATAATTCGCCGTGCGGCAGAAGCCTATGACGAGGTCTACGTGGTTGCCTTTACAAATCCAAAAAAGAGCTATACCTTCTCGGTAGAGGACAGAGTCCGTATGCTGATGATCGCTACCGACGATCTTGATAACGTGCTGGTCAGCTACTCCAACGGCCTTGTTATCGACTATATGACCGACCACGAGATCAGCAAGATCATCAAGGGCTATCGCACCGAGGAGGATCTTAAATGGGAGAAGGAGCAGGCAGAATGGAACTTCAAGCACGGCAGCTATGAAACAGAGCTTTGGAAATGCCGTGAGGGACTTGAGGACGTAAGCTCCACCGCCGCCCGCCGTGCCATCGAAAACGGCGAGCCTCTCGATATGCTTCCCGAAAAGGTAGCCGAATACATTAAAGAGATTAGAAAATAAAGAAAACACCACGCCCCGCGTACCGTTTTTTAAGTACGTAAGACGTGGTGTTTTTCATCTTTATTTATACGTATGTCCGATTTTCAAACATATTTTCCTTCATACGTATGTCCGATTTTTAAACATTCCTACCTTATCTCGTCCCAGAAATCCTTCGTTTCGGCAGATGCACCCATAATAAACAGGCTGTATCCGTCGTTTATGGAATAGTAGACGTGACAGGCATTATCGACTATGGGAAAGCTGTCAAACAGTGCCAGCATCGTGGTGTAGCAAAGACCGTTTGCGTGCTTACCGCTCATCATATACAGATAGTAAACTGAGCTGTAATCCTCGGAGGCAATGGCGTAATATGCCGACTCGACAGGATCTGTGCCGATGTTCTCCCTTAGCTTTTCCTGATACAGTACGGTATATCCCTCGCTCTCGACCGATTCCATTATCTCTAAGGGTAATTTATCGGTATCCCTGCGGGCGATACGCCAGGTGCGGTTGCCCTTCTGCAGATGTATCTGATCCTCGGGAATACCTATATCCCTTGCAAAGCTGATCACGGCCTTATTCTGCTCTGTGCCCACACCCAGAGCCACCGTGTTGTTTACGCGGATCATAATGATATTCGGGTCATATGCAATTACTATCGCATAGTCCGCTATTTTATTTCTCTGGTATTCCTTCGCGTCATCTGTGCTACTGAATTTGCTGAGAAAGAAGGATGAGCCGTCGGCATATCTGATAAAATTTTTCTGCCTTTCGCCCTCTATATAAACGTTCGTGGGCGTAACCTCACCGCCGCTCTCCTTTACTGAGGATAAATATTTATCGTGATCGAAATCGGCAATGTCAAATTCAGCAGAGCCGGACCAGGCCTCACTCTCCCTGCGGCCGCAGCCCGTAAGAGAAAGACAGATCATTAATGACAGTATTAAGCATATTACTTTTTTCATATTGGCTCTCCCCTTTTTTCTTCTGATTTAATTATACAGCATCCTTTTCCCTTTGTCAACAAAAAAAGACCGAGCATTTCGCTCGGTCTTTTTATCTTTATATTAGTCGATGGTCATATCCATCTTTCTTCTGAGGATCTTACGAAGGGTGTTCTTGGGGAACTCTTCCTCACGAACCTTAAGCAGACCTACCTTCTTGTAGGGAACTGCGGTCTTGTTGTACTCGTTTACAAACTTCTGGAAATATGCCTTAGCATCGGTGATGCCCTTTTCCTCAAGCACGGTCTTGTCGGGATAGATCTCGGCAACAATGGTGTTGAAGGCGATGCCGCGGCGGGACTTACCCTCGTAAACTACTATATCAACAAGGCCGGGAGTTGCACTGAGTGCATCCTCGATCTCCTCGGGATATACGTTCTTACCGTTAGAGAGAATGATGATGTTCTTGAATCTACCGGTGATATAGAGGATACGGTCACCCTCCTTGGTGATCTCCATACGGCCTGCGTCGCCGGTACGGAAGTAGCCGTCCTCGGTGAATGCCTCGGCGTTTGCCTCGTCATTCTTATAGTAGCCGATCATAACGTTGGGACCCTTAACCTGGATCTCACCCTCGCCGTTTTCGTCTGCGTCTGCAATACGGCAATCAACGATGGGAAGAACGGGACCTACGCTCTTTGGAACGATATAGTTGTTGTGGTTTACTGCAAGGATGGGAGCACACTCGGTAATGCCGTAGCCGTTAAGAACCTTTACGCCAAGACCGTCGAAGAGGTCTGCCATCTCCTGATTAAGAGGAGCACCGCCGGAGATGATCATATTAAGCTCGCCGCCGAAGGAGGAGAGGATCATCTTCTTGAAAAGACCGTCGAAGGGCTTAAGGCCGATCTTGTGGAATGCGGTGTTTACCTTGATAAGAGCCTTAACTAGACCTGCAACGAACTTACCCTTTGCATCAATGCCCTTGAGTATTCTTCTGTAGAAGGTCTCAACGTAGAGGGGAACTGCTACAAGGTGACCGGGCTTATGCTCCTGAAGCTCCTTTAAGATGTACTTAACACCCGAGGAGATATATACGTCACATCCGATGGAGTTCTGTCCGTAGATGGAAACCGACGAGCCGTAGGTGTGATGGGGAGGAAGCACGTTCATACATCTGGTAGAGAATGCGATGAAGGGAATAACGTCGGCAAGGTCGGACATAAAGTTACGCTGGGAGAGCATAACGCCCTTACCCTGACCGGTAGTACCCGAGGTGAACACAAGCTCTGCAAGTGCATCGGGATCAATGGGTGCGTCGTAGTAGAGAGAAGGATTCTCAGCAAACTTCTTCTCACCCTCTCTACGCCATGCAATAAGGCTGTTCTCGCCCTCACCGTTAAGGTAAAGAGGAGCGGGCATACCAAGCTCGGAGGTAATATACTCACACTTCTCGCTGATATCGGTGTCACACATAAGATAGTCGCATTCGCCTTTTCTTACGGTGTCAAGCAGATCCTCCTTTGTCCAATCTCTGTCAAGGGGAACCCATACCGAGCCAACCGCAAGGGTCGCGTAGTAGCTCTGAATAAGCTGATAGGTATGCTTACCGATAACGCAGATCTTCTTGCCCTGGAGTCCTCTTGCTACGATCTCGGTAGCAAACGCTCTTACGTGGTCACGCATCTCGTCATAGGTAACCTTAACCTGCTCCTTGTCATGGGGTTTTACGCGATAGCGATATGCCACCCTGCCGTTAAAGCGGTCGCCGATGTCCTCAATCATTTCACGAATGTTGAGATACTCTCTTTTTTCTCTTAATGCTTTTGCCTTCATATTAAAAAGTACCTTTCGATAATCAATTTCTAAGCCTTATACCGAATTCAGCATAGCAGCCCGCCAGGATCGGGGGATGTCGGGAAGTGCTACGTCAGCTCTTGAATAAAGCCTCGAAAAATATTTTTTGGGCTAAGCCCAATCACAGTAATAATAGCACATATAGAGTATTTTGTCAAGCAAATGAGGTTTTATTATACGGTTGTATGACATTTTTAACCATTTTGTCCACCAATTAGGCGTCCTGATGCTTCTTTCTTTTGTTCTTAAAATATGTAGAAAGTATTTCTGCACACCTCTCGCCAAGGACTCCGCCAACCACCTGTGGACGATGATTTAAGCCTGCCTCGTTTACGTCGATAGCCGAGCCAAAGGCACCGAAGCGGTGATCCCTTGCTCCGAATACGACTCTTTCTATTCTCGAATTTATTATAGCTCCCGCACACATAACGCAGGGCTCCATGGTCACGTACAGGGTTACTCCGGGCAATCTCCAGCCACCGAGAGTGCGGCATGCCTCCTCGATTGCCAGTATTTCAGCGTGATGAGTGGCACATTTTGATTCTTCACGGGTGTTGAAGGCACTTGCGATAATTTTACCGTCACGAACGGCGATCGCCCCTACGGGAACCTCGTCACGCTCTGCGGCGAGAAGAGCCAGTCTTATGGCCTCTTCCATGAATTTTTCGTCCTCTGTAAGATTTATATTTTCCATTTTTGTTCCTCTTACATTAAAAGATTGAATAGTGCGATCACCAGCGTAAAGAATGCAAAGCACAGCATATCCAGTGTGATCCTGTACCTTACACCCTCCTCAAAGGCATCGAGAAGCATAGCCTTATAGGTCTTTCTCCTGACTACGATTACGATAAGGGAAATCAGCGTCAGAATACCGATAATTGCATATACGGTAGGTGAAAATGCCTTATTATCCGAGTAAATCATCATTCCCACCGAAAGTGCGTTGTTGATAAAGTGGATAAGCACCGAGGGTATGACGCTGTCGGTGGCAATATCTATCGCCATCAGTATTACTCCTGCTGTAAAGGCGTAGGGGATCTGGAACAGATCGCGGTGAACGAAGGCAAAGAAGAATGCCGAGATTAGCACCGCACCGCGTCTTGATCTGGGTGCCAGCAGACGAAGGGGAAGATATCTGAACAGTGCCTCCTCCAGTATTGCAGGCAGAAGTGCGTGAGAAAACAGTGCGGGAATAAGACTGTCACCAACGTCAACGCTATTCAGCCTGCCGGTGAATATGAATATCAGCAGTGAGGTAACGTAGGAGATGATGATGGTAAGGGTGACCGTGGGTGCGATGATGGGAAGGGCTCTTTTAACGTTCTCACTGTCTATGGTGAGAAATGCCGTGGGCGACTCTCCGTCCCCTCGGACGAGGTAGAGTCCGATCGCCACAGGCAGAGCAAAGGCGAGAAAATATACTATCAGCGAAAGTATTCCGCTAAAAAATCCCGAAATGAAAAGCAATATTAAAAACAACACGTAAAGCATTGATAAATAGGTGATTCTCGACTGCATATTTTCTTCCTTTCCTTATATTTTGTAAAGTATAGTTGTCAATTATTTAGTTTCAAGCGAAAAACGAAGCTTTCCACGGGTAATATTTGCCTCCTCAAGACGAACGCTTACCTTATCTGCGATGCGGTATATTCTGTTCGAAGAGCGAAGGGTGAGATTTCTCTCGTCGAAGGTAAATACTCCGGGCATCTCGCTGATGGGCACCAGTCCCTCGCAGGTGTTGTCAAGGGTGCAGAACATACCGAAGGAGGTGATAGAGTTTACGGTTGCCTCAAAGACTCTGCCAACCTGCTCCGACATATAGATCACCTTATACAGATCCTCGATCCTTCTTTCTGCCGAAACCGCACGAAGCTCGCCCTCGGTGGCGGCGGTAGCCGCTCTGCGTGCATAGGATGCGTAGCTCTCGGGTCGCTTGCCCTCGAAAAGAACCCTTCTTATGATTCTGTGAGTAGCAAGGTCGGAAAGACGCCTGATCGGTGAGGTGAAATGACAGTAGCTCTCGATTCCAAGACCGAAATGTGCAACCCTCTCCTCCGAATATTTCGCCTTGGACATGGCACGGAGCATGGTGTAGGATACAGGCTCTAAAAGTCCCTTTTTCTCGGCGATGGAGAGTATATCCGCAAGATCTGCCGAGGTAGGCTCATGCTTTTTCAGCCTTCTTATATCAAAGCCCAGGCTCTCAAGGTAGGAGAGAAAGCCTTCGAAATGATCGGGAAGGGGAGGCTCGTGGATTCGGTAAACGCAGGGGATCGCTCTGTCGTGAAGATAGGTGGCGACCGCCTCGTTGGCGGTAAGCATAAATTGCTCTATGATCCTCTCGGATATTCCACGCTCACGGCGTTCGATTCCTATGGGAGAGCCGTCCTCTGCCAGAGTGATAACAGCCTCGTCGGCATCAAAATCTATATAGCCGCGGGCGTCACTTTTTTTAACCAGGATCTCGTACAGCTCACGCATTTTTATCAGCGTGGGAAGCACGGATGTGTACTTTTTCTTGATAACGGGTGTGGATTTTCCCGACAAAAGCTGATTTACCTCGGAATAAACGCCACGTACACGGCTGCGTATCACCGACGGTGTAAGCTTCAGGCCAGATATATTTCCATCGGGGTCGAGAGTGATAAAGGCACTGATGGCGTACTTGTCCTCATCGGCATTCAGCGAGCAGGCTCCGTTTGAAAGTGAGGTGGGCAGCATAGGCACTACCTTGTCGGTAAAATACACGCTGGTGCCTCTCTGCATAACGCATCTGTCGAGTGCGGTTCGCTCGGTAACGTAGTGAGAAACGTCGGCAATATGAACGCCCAGCCTCCAGCCGCCCTTAGGCAGTCTGCGAAGCGAGATGGCGTCATCAAGATCCTTCGCTCCCTCGCCGTCGATGGTGAATATCACGTCGCCGGTAAGATCCTCGCGTCCCTCGTAGGAGATAGGCTCGGCGGCTACCCTTTCAGCCTGCTCAAGCTGGTCGGGAGTAAATTCGGTGATAATATCGCATTCGGCAAGGATCGCCTCATAGCTTGCCTCCTTGGTGCCGTCCTTACCGAAGATGCGGATAATATCGCACTCCGGCTGATCGCTGCCGTCGCGGCGAAGCAGAGCCTCTACCTTGTCACCAAGTCTTGCACCGCCAAGATCGTTTACTCTGGGCGTAAGCGAAAGCCTTGGGTCGTCCGGCAGGATAAAGAAAACGCGGAAATACCTTCTACCGTGGCGTCTTATGTCCTCGGTGAGCGTGCCGATAACCGTTCTTCTGCCGATTTGTGCGATCCTGGTAACTCTGCCCTCGGTCTTTTCCTCACCGTCAAAGCTTTTGTATTTTTTATATACTATATCAACGTAGTCGCCGTCTATAGCACCGCGGGAGTTGCCCGATGGAATAAAAATATCCCTGGACTCGCCCTCCAGCGACACGAAGCCATAGCCGTTTTTAGAGCCGCAATAGATGCCCGATGCAGAGATGCTGCCCCTGTGTCCTGCCGACTCGGAGAAGCTCATAACAGCACCATCGCTGATTTTAGCAACCGAAGGGTCCAGTCCGACCTCTCTTACCGCCTTCATCAGCTCGCGTCTTGCCGCTTCCTTAGACCGTCTTTTGTGAGTATTTCTTTTTGTAAATTTAGTAAAATCTTTTTTCTTCATTCTTCTATTTACCTCTTAACAATGCTATTCTATGCAAGAGGTGTAAATTATAAACTTGGCGGGGTGCTTTTGGTGTTTGAAAGATAATGTGACGGTTATAGCCAAATCAAGCCCTTAAGAAAACAAAAGGTGCCGTATTGCGGCACCCTTAGTTTTACTTAAACAAATGAGAGTAGTTGGTAAGTTCCTTCCAAGCGTCAAGAGAGTGAGTCTCAGCGTAGTCAGGCTGAATAATGAACACTACAAGAACTGCAACTGCGAAAACGATAGCAGCAACGAGAGTCCATCTGTAAAGAGCTCTGTCTGCACCGGCGGATTTATCCTTACCGTAGAAGGTCTCGGAGCCGCCAGCGATAGTACCGGAGAGTCCGTCCTCATTACTTTTCTGAAGAACTACTGCAACAACGATGAATGCAGCGGAAATGAGAAGCAGTACGAGAAGTACGATTTCAAGAATTTCCATTTTTTGCTTCCTTTCATAATTTTTCTCGCTAGGCGAGTATGATTAACAAAGGTATTTTACCATAAAGATTTTAAAAATGCAATAGTTTTTTTATCTTTTTTGAATTTTTTCATATTTTCACCGAAAAAAGCCATACTAACATTACTTTCAGAAAGGTTTTTTTGCGATGAAGATAAATAATCAGACCCGTCCCTTCGGAATCAGGGACAAAATCGGCTACCTGTTCGGCGACTTTGGAAACGACTTTACTTTTATTCTTTCCTCCAGCTTTCTTTTGAAATTCTACACCGACGTGATGAGGCTGAATGCAGGCGTGGTGGGTATTGTTATGATGCTGGCGAGATTCGTCGACGCATTTACCGACGTGACTATGGGTCGCATCTGCGACAGATCAAGGGTGACGAAAAACGGTAAATTCAAGCCATGGATACTTCGTATGTGTGCCCCGGTCGCCCTGGCATCCTTTCTGATCTATCAGTCGGCCTTTGCCTCCTATCCCGAATGGTTTCGCATCACCTGGCTGGTGGTGACGTATATTCTCTGGGGCTCGGTGTTCTACACGTCTATAAACATTCCATACGGCTCTATGGCGTCAACCATATCCAGAGAGCCGGGCGACAGACAGTCGCTGTCCACCTTCCGAACCATGGGCAGCACGCTTGCAGGTGTTATCGTCGGTGCTGGAGTGCCTCTCGTTGCCTATGACACCAGAGTTGTAGACGGCGTGGAGATCGCCGAGATGAACGGCGGCAGGTTTACGCTTATCGCGGGAGTATTTTCGGCTCTGGCAATAGTTGCATATCTGCTTTGCTACGTAATGGTAAGCGAGAGAGTGATACCCGAAAACAGCGAGCGGGTTAGGAGAAGTAGCGTAAAGGGGCTGCTTATCGGTGCGGTGACCAACCGTGCGTTGATATCAATAATCGTGGCGTCGGTTCTGATGCTTCTGTCGCAGTTTACTCTACAGCAAATGGCGAACTACGTTTTCCCCGATTATTACGCCAATACGGCGGCACAGTCGGCGTCAACCATAGCTATGATGCTTGGAATGGTGGTTGCGGCGGCGTTGGCAAGGCCTCTTGCCCAGCGTTTCGGTAAGGCGGAAATCAGCGTTTTTTCAAACGTCCTGGCGGCTATCGTTTGCCTTGTGCTGTTTTTCGTAAGACCGCAAAGCGTGTGGGTGTACGTGGCGGTTAACGTTTTCTCCTGGCTGGGACTGGGCATTTTTGCGATGGTGTCCTGGGCACTTATCACCGACGTCATAGATTATTCGGAAATAAAGAACGGCATCAGGGAGGACGGTTCTATCTATGCACTCTACTCCTTTGCGAGAAAGTTGGGTCAGGCCGCGGCGGCGGGACTTACCGGACTGTTTCTGACGCTGATCGGATATGAAAAGCTGGATGGCGTACCATTGCCCGACGGTGTAAAGGAGGGTATCTTTGATATTTCCACTATAGTACCCGCGATAGGCTTCATTCTCTTGTCCCTTGTGCTGTGGTTCTGGTATCCACTGCATAAAAAAGAGGTAGATAAAAACGTAGAAATCCTTAAAAGAAAGCACGCATCCGAATAAAAGAAAAAGCAGGTTAAACACCTGCTTTTTCTAATTATAGTTTACATTTTAGCTATTTTTCTCCTCTTTTTTATTAAAATCACGCTTTCTGTGACGGATGATCAAATGCATAAAATCCTTAAGATTAAAGGGGATAAGAGGATAGAGATAATGATGCTTTGCCGACAGAGTTCTGTTGGTGGCGACGAAGAATAAAAAGAGCAGAATACCCGCCACAAAGCCCCATATTCCCAGCAGATATACTAAGGCAAGTATCATCATTCGCATAAATTTGAAGGCGTAGCCCAGCTCGTGGTTCTGCTGAGCGAAATTTGCTATGGCAACGAATGCCATATAAAGTATCACGTCGGCACACAACCACCCCACCTCTACGGCGAAATCGCCAAGTATCAACGCACCCACCACCGACAGTGAGTTTGAAAGTATATCGGGGGTGTTCATTGATGCGATCTTCAGTCCGTCGATAGCCAGCTCAACCAGGAAAAGCTGCAAAATTATGGGTAACGCCCCCGGGTTTTCCGGTACGAGAAAGCTTAATTCCTCGGGCAGACGGTCGGCATATTCGATTACCAGATACCATAGGGGAGTTATGATAACCGACAGAAGCAGTATTGCCGTTCTTACAAGTCTGAGATAGGTTCCGGTAAGGGGAGGGAAGCAGAAATCGTCGGTTTCCTCAAGATAATCAAAAATTGAGGTCGGTAGTATCATGGCCTGGGGCGATGTGTCACAGATGACGATTACTGAGCCCTCAAGGAGCTGGGCGGATGCGGTATCGGGTCGCTCGGTGGTGCGGATCTTCGGGAATGGGTTGTACCACCCTGATCTTATCAGCGTTTCGGCAAGGCTCTGATAACCCAGTGTCAGCGATTTTGGTCTTACGGTAGCGATCCTTCGCTTGATCTCATCCACGGTCGACCTGTCAGCTACACCCTTTACGTAGCAGACGACCACGTCCGTACCCGACGAGCCACCCATAGAAAAATGCTCCATAGTCAGCCTCGGATCTCGTATTCTGCGGCGTATAAGTGCCGTATTGACAACTAAAGTTTCCACAAAGCCATCTCTTGCCCCCTGCATAACCCTATCACTCTCCGGCTCGGAGGTTGGTCTTGCGGGGTAGGTACGCAGATCGAGGAGTATGGCGGTATCCTCAAAGCTTTCGGTGAGAATAGCCGTCTGTCCCGATAGGACTGCACGGATGATTTTTTCTACGTCCTTGGTCAATTCCACCTCAACGTAGGGCAGCTTTTTCTCAAAATCCTCTGCACGTCCCACCGTTTTTTGTGACAAAAGATACTGCATAATGCGTAGCATCTCCCCATCCTTTACAAAGCCGTCTACGTAGTAAAAGCACATATCTCTGTCTGCCACCGTCAGATGACGCTCAATTATGTCGAAGCTTTCCTCCACCCGTAAAAGCCTGCTGATCATAGAAATATTCTGTTTATAATCTAAAAAAAGCTTATCCTTCACCTTGTCCTCTCACACTTGTTTTTTAGGGATTATAGACCAAGGGGCGTTGGAATATTCAAAAAGACCCGCAGATAGATTTCTGCGGATCTTTTCTACATAATACATCATAAAAAATAAAGAAGTCTTAAGCTTTGGCTGGGAAATCCCGAGGTTTTATCTGTCGATCACTATGCCGTGCTGATTTTTTAAAGGCACCTCAAGGATGGTTTTTACATAGGAATTATCGTAATTCGGCGTATTTTTTATTATCAGCCATATAAGTCGCGGATGCTGAAGCTTTAGTCTGTGAATTTCAAGGTAATTACCGTCGAAATAATGTGCATTTATATCGGCAAGGAGCCTTGTGGCAGGCTGACCGTCCTCGTAGCCGAGAGGATTCTGGTATTGCCAAAGGGTCTTGTAGTAGTATTTGTCGCTGAACGCACCGAAGGCATACTCGTTTATATCAACCTCGCCGACAGAGAAATTAAGCGACCTTGACTCGTATGAATAACAGCTGTCGTAAAGCTCAAGCACACCGTAGCGGTTGCCGTAATCAAGAAGCGAAACACCCGAAATATCGCATACCGTATCGCCGTTTATCTCTTTTTCTTTAATGCTTTGGATGTGAAGATGTCCCGACATATTGATCCTTACACCGTATTTTGCAAACAGGGTGGCTATTTCATCGCCGTTGACCATGGTATAGCTGTCGCGGAACATCTCGTTATGTACCAGCAAATTGTGATGTGAAAAGGACACCACGGTGATGTTATTTTCCTTGGCGTAGGCAAGCTTTTCCTCAAGCCACTCGTAAGTCGGTGCCTCAATTCCGCCGTAGGTAATGCTGTATCCGTCCTCGTTATAGCGTGAGAAGGTGGTATCCAGCATCAACGCCCATTTTCCCTCGTCTATCTCGTAGATATAGCTAAGCGAGCTTTCGTCGTAAAAAAGACCACCCGTATAGCCGAAATCGGCGTAAATCTCCTTAAAATCCTCACCCGTAACGCCTTCCGTCGGTGTGATCTGATCGTCAAGAACGGCAACCGGAGTGGGTGAGTAGGTATCGTGATTACCGGAAATGACCAGCACCTTGGTATGATCTCCCACGCCCGAAAGCAGCCTTGCCATCTCAAGATGTGAGTCACGCTCACCGTTGAAGGTAAGGTCGCCCGTAAGGACTAAAAGCTTCGGCTTTTCCAGGTTTACCAGGTCGATAAGAGCCTCCACCAGCTCATAATCGTACTCCTGGATACGACCGTCGCTGACGAATCTGTTTTTGGTATAGATCTTGTTATCCTCGCTCATCAGATTTTTTGAGAACAGATGGGTGTCGGTGGCAACGAATATGCTTGCTTCCTTGCTTCCCACTCTAATTTTTAAGTAAGAGCAAAGCGGCTGATAGCAGATCGCCACAATCATCGAAAGGGTAAGTAAAAGTGCAAAAATAATCAGAAATTTAGCCGTTTTTTTCTTTTTCATGGCCTCTCTCCTGTGATCGTGTTTTACTTAATTATAGCATCCTTGTCGGGAAAACGCAACCACGTACCGTTATTTTTGTTATTTCATCCCATTTTTTGAAATGAAGGGCATTGGTAATAAAAAATTTACAATTTAACCATGTTTACTAAAAGTGTTATGAATTTTTGTCTAAAATGCGTACTAATTTAAAATAAATTATTAAAATATATTGACTTTAGGTAGTTTTCAAGTTATAATAAGGCGAATAAGTATCTTTTTATATATTATATATTTAAAATTTACGAAAGGAGGCAGCAAGAAAATGAAAAACAAAAGCATAAACATGTTAATAGCCTCGGTGCTTGTTTTAACAGCTATGTCCATCATGCTTTTATTCTTTCTCATCGATGCGGACAGAAAATTCGAGGGTGAGATCACCGTTGAAGAGAACGGAATCACCGAGACCGTTATTCCCATCAGAGATCTTGTGCTGACCCCCGGAGCAGAAAAGGATTATGACGTTAATCTATATTGCCGAGCGACCGGATCATATCACGTTATGATTGAATATACGGAGGACGTCGACGGAGGCATGAAGCACTTCGTTGATACCACCGTTGAATTTGATGGCGAGGTCATCTACCACGGACCTCTGACAGAGCTTATAGACGAGGGTCTGACCATTGAATTTGACACCATACTTGACGACGCAGTACCCGCAACACTCGTATTCAGATACGTAATGCCCCTCGAAACCGGAAATGAGGCCCAGGGTGCCTTTTCCGACTTCGATATAACCATCACCGTTGAGAAGAATTAACGGTTAAAGGAGCTATTTGTATGGAAAATAAAACAAAAGTTAAAAAAATACTGACCATAGTCGGTGACGTGCTGCTGTATCTGTTTATCGCGATTTGCCTTGTGGGCGTTATCATCACCATCACCTCAAAGAAGGATGAGGACGGCACCGCAAACATCTTCGGTATGCAGATGCGACTGGTAATCTCTCCCTCAATGGAGAAGTGTGAGCATACCGACGTAAGTAAGTTTGAGATAAAGGATATACCCGTTAACTCCATGGTATTCATTGAGGTTGTTCCCGAGGATGATGCCGAGGCGGATGAGTGGTACAAGGCACTCAGGGTCGGTGACGTTCTTACCTTCAAGTACGTTTACACCAGACAGGAGACCATAACCCACCGTATCACCTCCATCGAGCCTAAGGATGACGGCAGCGGATATATTATTGAGCTTGAGGGTGACAACAAGAACGATGCATCGGGTGTTCTTACTCAGGTGATCGATACCTCAAAGCGTAACAGCCCCGAGTACGTAATAGGTAAGGTCGTCGGACAGAATTACATTTTCGGTCTGTTTATGGCTCTGCTCAGGTCCCCCATCGGACTGATATTCGTGGTTATAGTACCTTCTCTCGTTATAATCGCCTTTGAGATCGTTAAGCTGGTAAAGCTTGCAAACGAGGATAAAAAGAAGAAGGAGCAGCAGGAGAAGGAGGAGCAGCAGAATGAGCTTGATATGCTCAGACGCAAGCTTGCCGAGCTTGAAAAACTGAAGGAAGAAGGCTCCGATACCGCCGCTGCGGAAGGCACCTCGGAAGAGGAAAATTAATTTTGATTTCGCAAAGATTTTAATAAAAATTTATATAAAGGAGAACCAAAATGGGAACCAGTATGGAAATTTTGTTTATGGTGTTCATGGTTGTAGTTTCCGTTATTGCACTGTTTGCAGTAATGGTAGTACTCAGGGATATCATAAAAGAGATCCTCGACGCTCGCAAGAAGGAAAAAAATTGCAAGTGTGACGAAGAGCCCGCTGCACCCGCACCCGCTCCCGCTGCACCCGCACCCGCTCCTGTTGCACCTACTCCCGTAGTAGAGCCTGTAGCAGAGCCCAAACCTGTAGAGCCCGCCGAGGAGACCGCTGCACCTGCAGAAGAGTCCGCGACAGAAGAAGATGGTAAAATCAGCTTTGCAGCAGGACAGCAGCAGACCATTGATGAGAAGTATCTCGAGCTTTCTCCCGAGGCAAAGGGCTGGTATGATGAGATCATCAAGCACGCCGCTATCGTTGAGGGCAGCAGACGCTTCAAGAACGCACGCTATGAGGAATACAAGGTTGGTAACAACCGTCTTGTACGTATGCTCATTAAGCGTGGTGTAGTTCACTGTGAGTTTATTTTACACAACTCCGATTTCAAGAACTACGTAAACGAGAATAAGATCTCTGTAAGACAGGCAGCGACCACCATGCGTATCGACAGCAAGGATACCGTTGACGCAGCTAAGAACAGCATTGACATCGTCGTAGCGGCTATTGCTGAGGAGCGTGAGTACAAGAAGCAGCTTGCAAGAGAAAAGCGTAAGGCAGCAAGAGAGCTTGCCGCAGCAGGTAAGTAATCTATTTCTTTATTATTTACTTTTATTATTTACTTTACAGATGTTGTTCGTAATTACATTACGTTTACATAATCAATTTTATTTAGCAAATACAATCAAAATCTGATAATAAGGAGGTAGATAGTCTTGACAAAAAGAAAAAGAAGCGTGCTGCTATCCTTCGTGACGCTGATGCTTTGCTCGGCACTCGTTGTGGGTGGTTCGTATGCACTCTTCTCCGATCAGGTAGCTCTTACAACACATCTGAAGGCAGGCACACTCGATATCACTCTCGAGCGTACCGATCTTACGTCAAGGACCTTGGATTACAGCACCGGTTTCCTTACCGATAAAAATAATCCTGAGATAGTTGATTTCTCCGGTCCCACCGATAGAAACGTGTTTGACCTTGGTATCGACGATAAGATCGTTCCCGGTTGCAGCTATGCGGCAACTATGAAGCTTACCAACAGGACCGACGTGGCGTTTGCTTATTGGATCCAGGTTGTAAACAGAGATGGCGACGTGGTTGATCTTGCAGATCAGCTTCTCGTTACCGTAACCACTAAGGACGGTATCGTAGTTGACGGTATGGTCAGCGACGGTCTTCGGGTTGGCAGCTCCGTAAATCCTATTGGAGTAATGGCAATCGGCGATGCCGAAAGCTTTGTGGTAACCCTTGAGTTCCTTGATCTTCCCAACAACAATCTCGCAAAATCCCAGAGCCTTAACTTCGACGTCGTGGTTCACGCCGTTCAGGTTACAGAGGCACCCCAGCAATAACTCCTAGCAAAAAAGTAACTTACAGAATTTAAGCACGCACATACCCTTACTTGGGTTCTGAGTTAAATAAAAACAAAAAAATAAAAAATAAAAAGGAGAAACACAAATGCAAAACAAAAAGAAAATTTTGTTTTCCTCAATCGTGACAATCGCTATCTGCTTTTGTCTGATCACCGGTTCTACGTTCGCACTTTTCACAAGTGAGAGCGACCTGAACATTGCAATCACCTCCGGTAACGTTGAGCTTACTGCATCCATCAGTGCAGTTGATCTCTACTCTATCAGAGCACTTCGCGATGGCGAGACCGCCGAGACCTACGATGAGTACAATCACGGCTACGTTTTCGAGCAGCAGCAGAACGGCACCTTCGCAAACGGTGGCTCCGCAGCTCTCGCTAACGGCAACGAGCTTACTCTCAGCAGAGTAACTCCCGGTGACAAGGTTCGCCTTACCGTTGCTACCGCTAACACCAGCGACGTTATCATCAAGGCTCGCTACACCGTTTCCTGCGAAGCAGGCGATGCTCTTGCACAGGTTCTCGTTATCAGAGTTCTTGACGCTCAGGGCAACGTTGTTGAAGAGTTCCAGGGCATCGACGAGTACGTTTCCGCTTGGGAGACCCTTCAGGTTGGTGCTAATATGACCAACGCTTACCTCGAGATCGAGCTTCCCGCAACCACCGGTAACTCCTATCAGCACAACCAGCTTGTAGCTGCTGATCCTAACTACACCGGCGTTGAGCTTCTCATCCACGTAGAGGCAGTTCAGGGCAACGGCACTATCGACTAATTTATTAGCCGAAATTACACTATAAGGTTCTATCGGATCGGGAGTGACCCTATCCGACAGAGTTAAATGACTCACTTTGATTTTTACTAAAAAAATGGCAAGGAGGTAGCGATGTTCCGTTCTAAAAATATTAATAGCACGTTTATCATGGCGGGATTAGTTATACTGATTTGCCTGGTTTCGCTAACGGGTGCAACTCTTGCACTCTTTACATCCAATCCCGATGACGGAAAAATCGGTGTTATTGCCACCACCGGTAACGTTAAGATCGACATCGTAGATGCAAAGACTGAGGATACGCTTATTGACGATGTTCTTCAGTTCAAGGCTGCAGACGGTGAGGCGGGTATCCTGTTTGAACCCGGTGCAACCTTCTATACAGTCGGCTTTAAGGCTAAAAACGTTGGTGACATTCCCGTCAACTTCCGTATGTACATCAGCGAGGACGAAAGTCTTGATATGGATGAATTTGAAAAGGCCTTTGAATTTTACATAACCACCGATCCCGAGAATCCTACCGATGCAGAGAAGCTTCTTAACTTCACCGGCAGGCTTGAGGTTGGTCAGAGTAGCGATACCTACTATCTTGTTATCAGGATGAAGGAGGATGCTACCAATGATTTTCAGGGCAAGGTATACACGGGTATCGGCATCACCGTATGTGCGGTACAGGGCAACGTGAATATAGAAGGATTAGACTAAAATGAAAGAAAAGGTTAAAAAGATAATCAACATTTCAACAAAGGTACTGACCTGGCTGCTCGTTGTCTTTACCGTCTTTATGATGATATTTACAATAGTTACGGTTTTAACCGTTAACAAGAACGAGCGAAGCATCTTCGGCTATAAGTTCTACATTGTACAGACCGACTCAATGAGCGAGTCTGAAAACAATGCCGATATGGAAGTACACTTTAACGCAGGTGATATTATTATCATCAAAAACCTTAAGGATCCTACCACACTCCAGGCTGGCGACATAATCGCGTTTATGTCTGCCAATAAGGAGAGCTGGGGCGAGACCATCACCCATATGATCCACGAGGTTAAAAAGGATGAAAACGGCAAGACTGTTGGCTACGTTACCTTCGGTACCAACACGGGTGCTATTGACGATGCTGTCGTAACTCCCGAAACGGTGCTTGGTAAGTACACAGGTAAGCTTCCCATAGTCGGAAGATTCTTTGCCTTTGTTAAATCCACTCCCGGCTACATTGTATGTATCCTCGTACCCTTCCTTCTGCTTATCCTTTACAACGGTGCGAACGTAATCATTCTGTTCCGTAAGTATAAGAAGGAGCAGACCGACGCGATCGCCGCTGAGAGAAAGCAGATCGAGGATGAACGTGCCGAGGCACAGCGTATGATGGCCGAGCTGCTTGAGCTTAAGGCTCAGCTTATGAAAAACGGCGGCGGGGAATCAGCCCCGAATGCCGAGGCTACTGCCGAGACCGAAAAGGCCGACGCAGACGAATCGGAGTCTGACTCCGATGACACAGAGTCCCACAAGGACGATAATTGAAAAAACACTGTTAGTTCATAAAAAATAATACAAGGAGGAAAAACTCACATGACTAACACTTCTACAAAGCGTGCACTGTTTTCCAGTGTTGTTTCGCTCTTCCTCTGCTTTGTAATGCTCATGGGTACAACCTTCGCATGGTTCACCGACGTTGCGACCAGTGAGGGCAACGTAATCCAGGCAGGTACCCTTGACGTTCAGCTCTTCAAGCACGATGCTACAGGTAGCACCGAGATTACCGATTCCAGCGATCCCATCTTCGGCAAGGCTGATTCTGCTAATGCAAATGCAAACACCGCAGACACCCTTTGGGAGCCCGGTAAGACTCAGACCGTTTACCTTTCTATCAAGAACAACGGTTCTCTTGATCTCAAGTACACCGTTGCTATCGAGGTTACTAACATCGAGAATAATCTTAACGAGGTTCTCTACTACGTTATCACTCCCGATGCAACCGTTGCAAGCCCTGTAACCAAGGATACTCTTCCCAGCAACTGGGATACCTGCAACAAGGTAGAGGCTGGTATCAACTTCGCTTCTGATGGCGACACCGCTCTTCAGGCAGGTGGCGAGCACTTCTTCGCTCTCTCCGTACATATGGATGAGGATGCAGGCAACGAGTATCAGGAAGGCAACGTTACCTTCAACATCAAGGTTCTTGCAGGCCAGCTTTCTTCTGAGGAAGACAGCTTCGGTGCTGACTATGACCTGGATGCTATCTATCCCGAAGGATTTGTAACTCTTCCCGCTGACGACGAGTTCCCCGTAGCAGGTTATGAGATTCCTTACTACCTTGACGGCGAGAAGATCGGTACCATCACCGTTCCTGCTGCAGCTCTTCCCGAGGGCTCCAGAAACCTTGTTTACACAGTTACTCCTACCCAGGTAGATTCTAACTTCTCTGTAACCGCTGCTCAGACTTATGCATTCGACATTGAGGTTATCGGTCTTGTAGAGAACAACACCGCTCCCATCCTTACCGAGGTTCGTATCGACAAGGATATCGAGGGCGAAATCGCTGTTTACCACAACAACACCGAGCGTATTGAGATCGACTCTTACAACCCCAATACCGGTATGGTTAAGTTCTACACCACCTCCTACAGCCCCTTCGTTGTTGTTGTTGACGAAGAGGTTGAGATCACCGATTTCACCGTTCCTCAGGCAGTAGTTACCTACCTTCCCGAGTATGTTAACAACGCTAACATCGAGTGGGGTCAGTATGACAACTGGTCTCCTGTTTCCGGTGTTGAGGCTAACCTTGACGTTTGCTTCAGCTTCACCTCTCTTCATGACACCGACACTGTTACTCAGTGCCTCTACAAGGATTGGTACGTAGATTTCGTAGTATCTCTTGATTCTCCTCTTGGCGAGAACCAGATCTTCCTTGGCGGTAACTACGGTTCCTTCGGTTGGGTAGGCTTCCATAACAGAGACCTCACCCTCGATGCTAACTATGAGGTTCCCCTTCTTGGTTCTGTTACCGGTGGTGACGAGAGAGTCAGCGGTTGGAGATATGAGGATATCGTAAACTACGTTGGCGGCTTTATCTGCGGCGTAGGTAACGTTGGTGATAACCTTGACGGTGCAACTGTTACTGTTGTTCTTCGCCTTACCAACCCCGAGAACCTTAATGATCAGATCGACGTTAGCACAATTACTTACACCTTCGATGGCGATACTTACACCATCAACGGCGAAGAGTTCACCAAGACCACTGTTAACGAGTAATTCTTAGTAAGTAGTTTTTAATTACTAACTAAAAACGCCACCCGACCTTCGGGTCGGGCGGCAATAAAAGGGCATAAGGCTTATATTATATATAATAATTAATATGTAGTTTTTTTGTGCGTTTTTATTGCCGATAGGCAACGGGGTCTTACCCCGCAGCGAAATATCCCTATTGAAAAAATACATATAGGAGTTTTCATCATGAAAAACACAAAGCACTCTATCCGCACAAGCTTAACAGCGTTGCTTTTATGCTTCGCTATGCTTCTCGGAACGACATTCGCGTGGTTTACCGATGTAGCTGTAAGCTCGGATAACCTTATTCAGGCAGGTAGCCTTGATATCGCTCTTATGAAGGGTACGCCCAACGGTGACGGAACCTGGACTTGGGTAGAAAATAACGGCGAGGCTATCTTCGATTATGACAAATGGGAGCCCGGCTATACCACCTGGGCTGCACTTGCTGTTGAGAACCACGGCACCCTTGCTGCAAAGTGGCAGGCAATGCTTACTCTCGACGGTACACCCTCTATTCTTGCAGACGTGATCGAGGTTTATTCTACTTACGATCATATCTTCGATCCCGATACCCGTCCCGATTTTACCGACGGTACTTGGAGAAAGATGGGTACAGTTCGCGAGCTTCTTGACAATGACGGTATGCTTCTCAGCGGCGACTTTATCGAGCCTGAACACCGTCAGCCTATCGTTATCGCTCTCCACATGGTAGAGGATGCAGGTAACGAGTATCAGGGACTTAACCTCGGTGCAAACTTTAACATCAAGGTTATGGCAACTCAGGCAAGCTTTGAAAACGACTCCTTTGGCGACGACTACGACGCAGATGCAGAATGGCCTGATGATTTCAAGTTCGAGACATCTACCGGTGTTGATCAGCTTCAGATCCTTAATAACGAGCTTGTAAATCCCTTTATCATCAGATATAACGACTCGATCTATGCCGAGCTTTCCGCAGGCACAAAGCTTGCAGCAGGCGTAACCGAGATCAAGTTCTCCGGTAGAACTGCCGATGGCGAGAACAATCTTACTCTTGGTGAGGGCGACAGTGCTAAGGATTACGATATTCACATCGAGGGTATCGCAGAGGATAACACCCAGCCTATCAAGGTCTACCTTGGCAAGCTTCTTCAGCCCGGCCTTGACAAGACCTCTCTTAAGCTCTACCACGAGGACACCCAGATGACCAGAGTTGACAGCGTTGCTGATTTCCTTACCAACAACCAGTTCTTCTATGACGTTCAGACCGGTGAGGTTGTTATCTACGTAGATAATTTCTCTGTATTCACCAGTGTTACTACTTCTGCTGTGGCATGGAGTGGCGATGCTGCTAATGCATTTGCTTCGGGTGCAGGCACAGAGGATAATCCTTATGTAATTAAAACTCCCGAACAGTTTGCATATTTCAGAAATCAGGTTGACGCCGGTAACTCCTTCAAGGGTAAGTATGTTAAGCTTGATGCAGATATCAATCTTAATAGAATTCCCTTCGATCCCATCGGATTTGGTTACTGGAATGAATCTAAAGTTGATGCAAACGGTAATGATACAAACACCGTATTCATGGGTACCTTCGACGGTGGAAATCACACCATCTATAACCTTTACGAGAACTGCTGGGAGCTTGATACCGCCCAAAACAATTACAGCACCTATACATACAGCACCGCGGGTGCAGGTCTTTTCGCTTCTATTAAGAATGCTACTATTAAGAACCTTATGATTAACGGTGCAGAGATCGTTTTCGAGTGCGTTGATATGGGTATTGTTGTTGGCTATGCTCAGGGAGAATGTCACTTCGAGAACATCGTTGTTGCTAATGCAAATATTGCAAACTACAACCGTTATACCGGTGGCGTAGTTGGTGAGGTTAGCTACGGTGTAGATAATAACGGTGATGGCTTCAGCCACACCTTCAAGAATATTACCGTTGACTCTACCGTTACCGTTTCCGGCCTTTGGGGATCCTTTGGCTGCGGTATGGGCGGTGTAATCGGTGGTAAGTGGGGCGATGCAACCGTTAAGATGGAAAACGTTGTTTCCGCTCCTGTAATGGACGTATATAATGACGTTGTTTCCGCTTACCAGTGGTACGCATTCCGTGGTTGCGGTATGCTTATCGGCCACACCGAGGAGCCTTACTCCGACGGCAGAACATCCGGCAAGGCAACTGCAGACTTCCTTACTTGTGAGAGCGTTACCGTTTACTATGGCGATTGGGTAAATCAGACATATTATCAGTTTGCAAAACAGACCGATAAGGACGGCAACAGACTTTGGTACAGTGATTATCCTTGGGTAAGAGTTGAGCCCGGTAATTATTGCGATGCTTACTCTAATATCAGATACGGTATTCCCCAGGTTAACGGTGTTAAGGTTACCGAACTCAGTCCCGAAGAGTTCGAGAAGGCTGTTACAGACAAGGTTTCCATTCCCTTCGATCAGCTTTACGGTGCAGACCGCGGTATGTATGGTCAGTCAGAACACCCCGGTGTAACCGTATTAAGAGCTGCGTACACTACCAAGACTGTATACTTTGAGAACAACCAGAATTGGGAAAACGTTTACATCTACTATTGGTGCCAGAACGGTAACGATGAGTGGGATAACAACGCATTCCCCGGTCAGCCTATGACCCTCGTTCAGTCTTCTACTGAAGGTGCTCATGATGTCTACTCCTTTAAGGTTCCTAGCTTTGCTAAGGGCTTCATCTTCTCTGATGGTAAGGAAGTAAACCTCGAACACAAGCATTACCAGACTATTGATATTGATGTAGCTGGAGATGTTGATAATGTAATCTTTTGTCTTAATGAAATTGACTACGAACAGGTTGTAGAAGGAAACAAGGTAGATTATAAGTATTCTGTCAAGTCTTCTCAGTATAAAGATGGTTATTCGACCGTTTATTTCAAGAACGGATTCCTGTGGGATAAGGTTGAAATGTATTATAACATAGGTGATGACACAAGTGGTAGTTGGTCTAAAGGAACAGTAAATCTTCTTGGATATGATGGATCTTACGAATACTATAGCATCATTGTTCCTAATTATGCTACAACATTTAATATTAGCGGTGAAAAGAATACCGGTACTGGAGAACGCGAGTCGACAGTTGATATTAGTGTTAGCGGATTGACAGAAAACGTGATGTATGCACCCAGTGGTACAAGTAACAGCGGCGTAACAATAACTACATCTTCCTTTAATGCAAGTGTAATTAAAGACGGATACAAGTTGCTCTATTATAAGCCTTCGTCTGATTGGTACAATGACAATGCTAGATTTGCAGCTTATGTTTTTAAAGGATCGAAAAACGAATGGTATAACGTCAATAAGTATTCAGATGGCATTTGTAAGGTTTGGGTGTCTACTTCTTACAGTAATATCATTTTCTGTCGTATGAATCCCGCTTATACAACAAACAGTTGGGATGAAAACAATAAGGATTATGTTTGGAATCAAACGGCGGACCTTACAATACCTACAGACAGCAATAATATGTTTAAACAAAATTCAGGATGGGATGGCGTAAGCGGCACTTGGTCCACAAAATAACCCCTAGCTATTTAAAAAGTTAAACAAATTAAAAGCCCCCGACCTTCGGGTCGGGCGGCAATAAAAGTACATAAAAATGACGTGCAATGCTCGTTTCTGCAAAACCTCATCCACCGCGATGCGGTCCCCCTTCTCCAACAGAGAAGGCTTGCAGATCATACCTCTCCGATAAGGCGAGGATTCAGGGTGTTTTACTGCAATATTGTAAACATTTGTGTGCTTTTATTGCCGAATATGGCAAGAAATCGGGTTATTATTAAAAAATTACATAAAGGAAAAAATGCTAATGAAAGACACAAGACGTTCATTGCTCACAAGCACTATTTCATTGCTGCTCTGCTTTGTTATGCTGCTTGGAACAACCTTCGCTTGGTTTACCGACATCGCTGTCAGCGAGGGTAACGTAATCCAGGCGGGTAAGCTTGACATCGAGCTGATGCAGGCGACAAAAACCGCTTCCGGTTGGGATTGGCAGTCCGCTTCGGGCAAGGCAATCTTCGACTATGATAAGTGGGAGCCCGGCTATACCACAACCGCAGTTCTCGGCGTGCAGAACAACGGCACCCTCTCTGCAAATTGGACCGCTAAGCTTGTTCTTAACGGCACACCCACTATTCTTGCAGACGTTATCGAGATTTACGTAACCAGCTATAAGAATTATCCCGATGCCCGCCCCGACTTTAATGACGGAAATTGGCAGAAGCTCGGTACCGTTCGCGACATTCTTGACAATGACGGTCTTATTCTTCCCGGCGGTCAGATCGATCCCGGCCGTCGTCAGCCTATCCTTGTTGCTCTCCACATGAGAGAGGATGCAGGCAACGAGTATCAGGGACTTAACCTCGGTGCTAACTTTGATATCGTAATCATGGCGACCCAGGCATCTGCAGAGTCCGACTCCTTCGGCAGCGACTATGACACCGATGCTAAGTGGCCCGAGATTCCTTCCGTTGGCAACAGTGCCAGTGCGAACGTTACTCTCGATGAGAATAACCTCCTCACCGAAGAGGTTACAATGACCAGTGCGGATGGCAAGATCTCTGCCACCCTTCCCGCAGGCACAAAGCTGCTCCCCGGCACAACAACCGTAAAGCTTGTTATAGCCGACAAGGAGAACAGCGAGGCTAACCTTACCCTTGACGATAACCAGGCGAGTCTTTCTCTCGACGTACACGTCACCGGCATCGCTGATGATAACGACAAGGCAATCAAGGTTGAGCTTGGCGAGGTGCTTCCTACCGGTCTTAATATGGGTAACTATAACCTCTATCACGTAGAGGACGGTCAGACCAACATTATGACCCTTCTTGATGACACCGTAGGCATCGGCCACAACACCTATGCATACGATCCCTCTAACGGTAAGGTTGTCGTATATATGGCATCCTTCTCGGAGGTTACTCTTGTAGCCGAGCCCGCTAAGTGGGAGGGTAATTTTGATTACTCCTGGTATACAAACGCGGTTGCTCCTGTTGATGGTGAGTCCACAGCAGATTATGTAATCGCAAATGCTGACCAGCTTGCAGCCTTTGGTGCAATCGTTGGCGGTATGAACGGTCAGACTCAGGATTCCTTCTCGGGCAAGACCGTAAAGCTTATTTCCGATATCAACCTTGGTGACAAGGAGTCGGAGAACAACCCCGACATCATCTTCTATCCCATCGGTTACTACAATTCCGAGGGAACCTATGAGAGAACTAACACCGCTATCACCTCCGGACTTAAAAACTTCGAGGGTACCTTCGACGGTAACGGTCACACAGTTTCTAACTTCTACCAGAACACCTGGGAAATGAAGGGCGATCATAACTGGTACAGCCCTGAGGAGCAGTATTACCGCGACGGTATGGGTCTGTTCGGTAGAGTTTACGGCGGTACAGTTAAAAACCTTACTGTAAAGAACTTCTCCTCCGACGGTGAGATCGCTACTACCGGTGTTATCGCTGCTTACGCAGACGGTGCCACCTTTGAAAATATCGCGATCTTTAACTGTAATCCCAGAGTATATAACATCGGCAACGGCGGTATCGTTGGTTGCGTTGGTTGGTACGCTAAGGAAGCGAACCTTAAGACCACATTCACTAACATCACCGTTGATAACTCTAACAAGATCTCCGCACTTTGGGGCTCTTATGACGTAGCATGCGGCGGTATCGTTGGTCAGTATTATCCCACCAGCGGCCAGACCTCTGCAGGCACTCCCAAGAACGCAGGTATTGAGTTTACCAACTGCCACGTTTCCGCGGTTATGGACGTTTACAACGACGTTTGTGCGAACTATCAGTACTACGCTTACCGTTACACCGGTATGCTTATCGGCTCCGTTCGTGAGAACGTTGAACAGAACGGTCACGTATATCCCGATATGACCGGCATCACCGCTGAGAACTGTACAGTTCACTTTGGTGACTGGAACGACTATTACTATTGCGAGATCGTTGCAAACTCTCTCGCATCTTATACACACGATCATCAGTTCAGCCGTCTTACTCAGGTGGCATCTGTTGACGTTGAGAATATGAAAGTTACCGACCTTAAGGGTAACGAAACTGATATTCCTACTTCTGGTTGGGTTCACTACGTTGTAGTTAAAAATAAGGATAACACAACAGGCAAGTGGATCCACGGTGACGGTTCTAACTATGCAACCTGCTATCACTTTAAGGATGGCGAGGTTTGGACTCACGATAAAGCAGGAACAGAAACCGTCAACGGTGTTGAGGGTGTTCTTAAGGAAGATAAGCAACTTGTTTACCTCGAGTTCAACAACCTCGTAACCGGCTACGGCTGGGGTGTAACCTCTAAGGGCGTTGGCGATCTCACAGGTGTTACTATTCTTGATAGAGCAGAAGGTAATTCTGTTGAAAAGTTTGAAAGCGATGTAACCGAGCTTTCGAACAATAGAGAATATAAGCTTAGTGAAATCTTCACTCTAATTGAAAACACAGGCGTTGAACTTGTTCCCGGTGCTCTTGCAGTAAGTGTTACTAACCTTGAAGAAAATAATCTCGTTTCTGCGACTATCGTTTATGATAGAAACAACTGGGAAAACAGCACAATCACACTTACCGGTGATGGTAAGGTTAAGATCACCATTCAGGACTACTACTTCTGTACTCCTACTACCATTGAGGTAACTGTTACAGATCGTCAGCCTGAAGAAAAGTTTGAACTTGTATTCCAGAATACTGAAAAATATCTTTATAAGATTGGTAATGTAAATACCGTAAAGCTTGGTCAGTTGTTCAAGGCTAAGGATGGTGCAGAAATCGGCACTGTTTCTGTAAAAGTTGCGGCGGTTGAAGGATCCGGTGCAAGCGGTGTATACACAAGCAACGCAACTTGGACCAATGGAACAATCCAGTTCTCCGGCACAGGCGTTGTAAAGGTTACCATTACCGATAACGATTACTGCACACCTACTGTGCTTTACCTCGAGGTTGTTGATGCAGTAAATGCAACCACAGCAACAAGTGCAACAGCTAATAACGTTGTACTTCTTAATGACATTTCAAGCGGCTTTACCGTATCCGGCAGATATGCAGTATATGGCAACGGCTTCACACTGAACTACACCGGCAACGGTCAGTATCTCAACAACGGTCTTAAGCAGGGTATTGTTACCGTTTCTGGAAACGGCACACTTGACAACCTTAGAATTAAGGCAAGCATTTATCCCACTTCTTATCTGTATTATGAACAGGTAAAGAAGGGTCCTTCTTCTGTAGAAGGAGATAAGACCAGATACCACTATCAGCTTTCTGCAGTAGCGGCGTCTGAAAATGCAACAATTTCTAACTGCTATATTTACGGCGGAAGAAATAATATCTATATTGGAACAGGTAACGTAACCGTTAAGGATACGGTTCTTGAATGCGGTACTGTTTCTAATATCCAAATTATTAGCAATGATAGTCACACCATAACCTTTGAAAATCTTACTACCATCCAGTACCTTGTAAGTCCTACTGTATTTGACGATGAAGAAACACAGAAAGACTTTAAGATGATTGGCTTTGGTATCTTTGTTGGTGACGGTGACGCTGATATAATTCCCACTAACCCCAAGCTTGTCTTTAACGGCGACTTGAAGCAGTATAACTGGGTAAGCGAAACCGAAGTAAACGGTGTTAATAGCAACAACTCCGGATACATTGAGAATGCTCTTAATGCAGCTATTGGAAACGAAACATATAAGCGTGATGACGGTACTGCAAATATGGGCGTTGTATTCCTGAATAACCAGACTACTAACATCGAAAATAATACAGGAATAGATTATCAGCTTGGTGAAATTTCGATTATGAATGTTACGGGTCAGGTTTACTCTATTCCTAAGACCGAAACCGAAATTTATACCGATTATGCAAACGCTGACAGATCTACTGTAAACGGACTCTACGTTCCTCAGTTTAAGTATCCTGCAGACCTTGGTGGTCAATACATCGAAAAGACCGATGATGGTGACGAATTTGTTTATCGTGAGGGTGATGTAATTTATGTAATGTTCCCCTCCGGTGATAGTAAGGAACTTGATCTTGCGGCTCTTGTAAATATTGTAAAATATACCGGTCAGGATCTTGGTCTTGTTATTACAGTTAAGGATGGTAATGGAAATGCTGTCGCTGTAAATAATGGAAAGATTACACTTTCCGCAGCAGAAGAATACACTATAACTTACACTGTAACCGATACTCTGTTCTATGATAAGGGTGGAAACACTGTTGATGGTACAGAAATGTATTCTTGGGATGTAACTGTATCTGTTTCCCTCAAGGACACAGCAGTTCCCAACGCATACTTTACATACGATACCACAAAGCAGACTATGGGATATGCGAAGAAGAGTGTCTTTTCTGGTGGTCAAACTCAGTATCTTCCCTTCCTTGCAGGTCTTAAGATTTATGACTATGTTGGACAGAATGCATATCTCAGATTTGACGGTGATAGCGACTTTAGTAAGATTGCTTCTGCTGAAATCACCGGATATACAAGTGCAAATCACGTTCTTATCAAAGTAACGCTTACCGACGGCGGTGTTATTAACATCGATACAACCGCAAGAGCGGCGTCGGGTGGTTCTACATATACAGGAAAGCTTCAGACAAGCGGCAACACTCTGTACTATGTAAACGACGGTACTACAAGTGCAACAACTACAACTTGGGTAATTTCCAGTTACAAGTTTGTAGGTAACAACGGTGTTGAAATTGACTCTGGTGCTGTTACCTTCTCAAACTGCGAGAATGGAAGTGTTCCTACCGGTTCCTTCAGCACTACAATTAAGTACACTGTAACCTATGATGCAAATGGTGGTGACTGCGGTCAGACCGTTGGTTATGCTACATCTGCTGCAACAGCAGTGACCCTTCCCACACCCACTCGTAGCGGTTACACCTTCACAGGTTGGTATACAGCAGCGAGCGGTGGTGAAAGAGTTGGTGGTGCAGACGACAGCTACACACCTTCTGCAAACATCACTCTCTATGCACAGTGGGGCACGCCTTCTACTGTAACCTATGATGCAAATGGTGGTTCTTGTGGTACTGCAAGCGAAAAATTTGACGGTAAGACCCTCATTCTTCCCGAGGCTACAAGAGATGGTTACACCTTCCTTGGTTGGTATACGGCAGCTACAGGCGGTGAAAGAATAGGACCTGCTGGTATGAGCTATAATCCTACAGGAGATATTACCCTCTATGCACAGTGGCAGTTGCCTATCACCGTAACCTATGAGGTAAATGGCGGTTCTTGTGGAACTGAAAATGAAGTTTATGATGGTGATTTGACTCTTCCTACCCCCACTCGTACAGGTTACGACTTCCTTGGTTGGTATACAGCAGAAACCAATGGTACGAGAGTTGGTGGTGCAGGCGAAAGCTACACACCTTCTGCAGATATCACTCTCTATGCTCAGTGGGAACAGATTAGTTACACAATTACTACTGATGAGAATAAAGCAACTGTAACCGTTGATAAGACTTCAGCACATTATGGCGATACTGTTACCGTAACAGTTTCATTCTCAGAAAACAATGACAAATCTCTTACAGTAACGGACGCAAGTGGAAATGAAGTTCTTAGTAAGTCTGCTGCGGGTACTTATACATTTACAATGCCTGCAAGTAATGTAACCATTAAAGCAAGTAGTTCTGGCACATGCTTCACTCCCGACACTCTTATCACTCTTGCAGATGGTACTCAGGTACGCGTTGATTCGCTGACCGGTGAAGAGATGCTTCTCGTTTGGAACCATCAGACCGGTGCATTTGAGAGCGTTCCTGTGGCTTACATCGTAAACCACGGTGGAGAAAAGTCTGAGCAGGAGATTACTCACCTCTACTTCTCCGACGGAAATGAAATTAAGATTATTGGAGAGCACGTATTCTTTGACGTAACACAGAATAAGTACGTATCCATTACAAGCGAAAATGCAGAAGAGTATATCGGTCACCTGTTCACAGGTATAAACGGCACCAATGATGCTCTTACTACCATTGAGCTTACAAAGGTTGAAAGATACGTTGAGGAAACCGAGGTTTACGAGGTTGTTTCCTATGAGCATCTTACATGCTTCACCAACAATATTCTTTCCACCTCCGCATATCTTGACAAGCTGTTAAATATCTTTGACATCAATCCTGACACTATGGCATACTCTGCTGAGCTTGTGCAGAAGGATATTGAAACCTATGGCTTGTACACTTATGCAGACTTCGAGGGATTGATTTCCGAAGAAGCATTTGAAATGTATAACGCGTCTTACCTCAAGATTGCGGTAGGCAAGGGATACATAACATGGGATGATATTCTTGATTTGATTGACATCTACTTTGCAGCAGAGGTTAATCCTATTCAGTAATCACCCACAACCCCCAAGCCCTTCGGGGCTTGGGTGGTACCTAAAGGGCGGGAAAGACCGAGGCGGTCTACACCTCATCCGGCTTGTTGCACAAGCCACCTTCCCCTCCGATCAAAGGGGAAGGCGATAGGTCCGCTGAGCTTTCCGGCAGGGCGAGGCTGATACGGACGACCAATGGTCGCCCCTACGGTCTACACCTAATCAGGACAAAGGAAAAGGCTATCACGCCTTTTGGGTACCAAAGCCAAAAATAATTTTGGCATCGGAACAAATTAATTTCCAAAGCAAATTAAATCAAAATTCCAAAGCACAAGCAACGCATATTTTAAACCAAAGCACGAGCAAATCAAAGGCTCGAAAAAGCAAAGCAAATTCCCCAAAAACAACGCAAAATTCAACCAAAAGCAAAACGCAAAGCAAATTAACCAACCCCGCAAAGCATTTTATTTGCAAAAACAAAAAACGAAAAATAAAGCTAGGCTTGACAGTCAAATGAGTCATTTTAAGAAATTCATTCACCAAATTCAGAAAGGAGGTTGCCACGATGGGCCTTTTCGATCTCTTCAAAAAGAAGCAGTCTGACGAGAACAATGGCGTTAACGCGGATAAAATTTTCATTCGTAACGTCGGCGTGTCTTTCGTAGGAATAATCATCTGCATCGTGATGCTGTCCGCATCAAGCTATGCCTGGTTCAGCACCACCATCGAGTCCAACAACTCCATAACCTCCTCTGTTTATAAGCTGGATATCGGCGTCGTTGAAGAGGATGGCGGGGTTACTCCGCTGACCGCTACGGTTACCGAGAACGGCGACTACGTTTACAGCCTCGAGGCAGGGAAGACCTATACGGTCACCATCACCGCCCTGGCAGAAAACACCACCGGCAAGACAGGTTACATAAAGCTCCGTACGAGCAAGATGGCAGAGGACGACCGTGCCCTCTACTCCGAGCAGATCGACCGCGGTGATACCATCAGCTTCAACCTCCATTACACCGACTCCACCGACGTTACCATCATCGAGGGCTGGGGAATGTCCAGCGTCCCCGAGGACGAAAGAGATATTCTGAACGGTGGCTCCTACGGCGATTCTACCGCAAATGGAAGCTGATTTTTAACTGAGATTATTAATTGAATTTTTTATATAACGAAAGGAAAAATAAACTATGAAGACAACAAAAAGATCGTTTTTGACAAGTTTAGTTGCACTTTTAGTATTACTTTCCATGTTCGTTGGCACAACATTCGCATGGTTTACCGACATAGCAATTAGCTCCGGTAACGTAATTCAGGCTGGTAAGCTTGATATCGCACTGGTTAAGGGAACCCATACAAATAACGGCTGGAACTGGGAAGATACTAATGGCGAAAAGATCTTCAACTATGACAAGTGGGAACCCGGCTACACCACTTATGCCGCTATCGGCATCGAGAATAGAGGCAACCTGGCAGCTAAGGTTACTGCTAAGATCAGCCTGAATGGTACTCCCACAATTCTCGGTGACGTTATCGAGGTTTATGCGGCTGTGGACTTTGATAGCTTTGATCCTACCGCACGTCCCGACTTTACCGACACTAACGCTTGGATAAGCCTCGGCACTATGGCCGACATCCTTAGCGGCAAATCTGCCGTTCTCCCCGAGCGTGTTCTTGACCCCGACATGCGTGCTCGTATGCTCATCGCCCTTCACATGAAGGAGGATGCAGGCAACGAATATCAGGGCATTGACCTCGGTGCAAACTTCGACATCACCGTAATGGCAACCCAGGCAAGCAAGGAGAGCGACTCCTTCGACGAGAAGTATGACGTTGACTCCGAATGGCCCTACGTGGCAGTTAAGTTCCACGCACCTAAGAGCGTTGCGGACAATCTCGTTGTTGATCCCGCAAGCAATAAGACCACTCTTGCCGCACCCGTAACCCTCGGTGATGCTAACGGCATCAAGG
The DNA here is from genome assembly GCA_045531485.1 of Eubacteriales bacterium. GTDB lineage: Bacteria > Bacillota > Clostridia > Oscillospirales > CAG-272 > UBA1740. The sequence goes on from JAZSEC010000018.1 coordinate 67,145, forward strand.
CAGAGATTAACGAAAACGTTGAGCTTGAGCCCGGTGTAGAGACCCTTACCCTTAAGGTTGAGTCTATGGAGACTCCTACCCAGGACATCGATCTTCAGCCCGGCGAGGTTGCAAGATCTATCGACGTTCACGTTGATGGCGTTAAGGAAGGCAACACCACTCCTATGCTTATCACTCTTCCCGAGCTGTTCTCCGCAGGACTTAACGAAGGCAATGCGAGAATCATTCACGTTGAGGACGGCCAGCCTGTAGAAATGACCAGAGTTGACAGCCTCGCAGACCTCGACGCACACAACGAGTTCTACTATGACGTAGATACCGGTGACGTTGTTGTTGCAATGGCATCCTTCTCTGAAATCACTCCTATTGAGAATGACTATAATCCTTGGAATGGTAAGGTTAATTTCGACTGGTATGTAGGAAAATCTTCTCCTTATTATATTAATACCGCAGACGAGCTTGCGGGCTTTGGTGCTATCGTTGACGGTGGTTACAATGCTACAAGCAATGAGGAAAAGGTTTGGGTTGATCTTGAAACAAATCACGAAATCAAAACTGATACATTCGAAGGCAAAGTAGTTAGACTTGGTAGCGACATCGATATGGGTGGCACACTTTCCTTTAATCCCATTGGTTACTCCTACTCCTACAAGGGTGGTCAGGTATTCAAGGGTACCTTTGACGGTCAGAACCACACCATTTCCAACCTCTATATTAACGGTTGGGAGCTCGGTCTCTCTTACTCTATGGCTGGCGGCGGCTTCTTCGCTTCTGTAGAGGATGCTACTATTAAGAACGTTATCTTCCGCAATGCCGATATCGTTATGGAATGTATCGAGCAGGGTGTTGTTGCGGGTCTTGCAGCAGGTAACTGTACCTTCGAGAATATAGACATCATTGGCTGTAGCGTAGCAAACTACCAGCGTGCAACCGGTGGTGTTGTAGGTGAGGTTAACCCTTATCGTAATACTGACGGCTCTATTCAGACAACAAAAGTTACTCACACCTTTAAAGACATTAACATTGACTCCACTACCGTTATTGGCTCCCTTTGGGGTGACTTTGATGCCCCTGTCGGTGGCGTAATCGGTGCTAAGTGGGATGATGATGTAAATGTTGACGGCCAGGGCGTAACCCAGGTTGTAATGGAAAACGTTAAGGTTGCTTGCCGACTTGACGTATATAATGACGTAACCTCTACATATCAGTGGTACTCTTATCGTAGAGCAGGTATGCTTATCGGTAATACCGAGGAGGTTGCCGCTGACGGTCGTACCGCAAAGGCAGATTTCCTTAAGTGTACGAACGTAACCGTTTGCTATGGTGATTGGGTAGATTATCACTACTGTGAGTTTAGCGACTATAACTCAAGCTGGCCCTTCGTAAGAGTTGAGGCAGGTGAAAACTGTACCGCATTCTCTAACCCCAGATGGGGAGTTCCCGAGCTTAACGGAGTTAAGGTAACCCCTGAAAACCATCCTATTACCGAGCAAACCACACACGCTAATGGTGATGATTGTATGGTAACACTTACTTTCAACCAGCTTTACGGCGGTGGACAGGGTGTTTACGGTGATCCTGACCACGATGGTGTAAACATTCAGAATTATTACTACAAGGTTCAGTACATCAACGATGGTAATGTTTATTATGAGGTAGAAATAAACAGCCTTGATGAATATATTGTTCTTACAGCATCTGACAATAAATTCAGTGAAATTCAATCTGCTATTCAAACAGATATGGAAGATGATACATTGAAGATCGCTTATTGGATGAATTCCGGTTCGTCTAAAGTTTCTTCTGTTGAAGCGGGAAGAATTGAAGATGTAAAGCTTTATCCTTCCTTCGAGAAGCGATATACCGCTACATTCGTTGACCAAGATGGTAATGTTCTTGGTTGGGGATTATATACAGATGGAAATGGAACTAACATTCAAAACCTCGGTAAAGAGCTGTACACAAAGGTTCCCGCTGTTAAGGACTGTATATTTGCATGGGAAGAAGACGGCTTAAAGTGTTGGGAAGTTCGTGTGGGTGATGATAGATGTGGACTTAATGAGTATGGTTTCACTGGTAAAGTAGACATTACCATTTATCCTGTCTATACTTACAATGGAACAGCAGACCTTATTCCCGTGGATAGCGATAATGATGGTGATACAGATTATTATCAGGTTGCCGGTTATAGCAATGGTACGGGTTCAACTCTGGTTGAGATTCCTAATGAGGTGAATGGTATTCCTGTAACTACCATTAACCCTGATGCATTCAGTTCCTTCGATGACCTGCATTCTGTTAGAATTCCCGCCAACATAACATCTTTTGGTTCTCAATCGTTTACTGCTAACCAAGGTAGCTCATGGGTTCCTAAGCGTGATACAGTAACTCTTTATTATGAAGGCGACCCCGATGTTTGGAATGCAGCTATGGAAAAGTATAATGCTGACCATAAGAGCAACGGTATGTTTAAAGAGAATTGGGATAATAATATGGGCGAAGGCTCTTGCGTATTCTTCCTTAATGAAAACGGTAAGGTAGATCTTTCTAAGGGATACTGGGAACTTGCAAGTGTTTCTGGTACATTTGTATGGCAGTTCCATGATCATGCTTATGGTTCTACATGCGACAATGGTAATGAGCATAACAACAAAACCAATTATACTGATACATGTGAATGTACTACTTCTACCCTTGGCGATACAGCTCATACTTACAAAGATGCTAACGGAAATGTTATGGAGCACAATGCTGCTGGCACTCCTGTTAACACAAATGGCAAGGAAATTTATTTCGAAGACGGCGGATGGTTTGGTGAAGACAAAGTGACAGATGGCACCAACACTTATTACAGATACAGACCCGATGCACAGTATTGGGAAGGCGTTGTTAATTAATTACATCAATCCAATTTAATTCATAGCAAATTTCCTACTAAACAAAACACTTACCCCTCGGGAAACCGAGGGGTATTTTATGTCAAAAGGGGCGGGAAGGGGGCTTTTTTTGGCGACTGCGGTCGGGGGTAAAAAATCTTTTAAAAAAAGTATTGACATTTATATTTAAGTATGATATAATATCAAAGCGAGGTTTGAGGTAAACCCATTTGGCGGATTAGCTCAGTTGGCTAGAGCGTCCGGTTCATACCCGGCAGGTCGTTGGTTCAAATCCGACATCCGCTACCAAACCTTGGCCCGTTGGTCAAGCGGTTAAGACACGGCCCTATCACGGCTGTAACATGGGTTCGATTCCCGTACGGGTCACCAATAAAAACCTAAATCGATTTATTCGGTTTAGGTTTTTTCTTTATTCTAAAAGGAGGATATATTTATGCAAAAAGATGTCAGCTCATTGATTAAAACTGCTTTGATAGAATATGTTAAAAGTCACGATGAGTATAATGGTAAAATTATGGATTTTATCAATCACATTGACGAAGCAATCAAAGTCATTCAAAGTCTTCCCATTGATGCTCAA